>JBKJPW010000058.1:0-7936 GCA_046594225.1 Bacteroidia bacterium | reverse complement strand
ATCAAAAGTCAGATAAATAACTGACTCATTTTTATCCATTCGCCAGAGGGAATCTTTATAAAAACGTCTTAATAATTGTGGGGGGCGAACCAATAATTTCATTCTATATTTTTTACTTTTTAAATATAAGTATTTCGAGTGCCTTTTGTTAAAAAAAATCTAAATTGATTAAAATTATTCCCTTAATAATTGAAACCATGGTTTTACTTACCCAAAGCACTAACTGAATAAGATACAGTTAATTATATGGAGAATTATGGTTATTTTTAGAGTTGTTCTAATAAAAAACCAATGATGAAATTATCAAACTATTTACTGTTTTTAGTTTTAGGAATACCATCCTTAACATATTCTCAAACATTAAGTTCTAATTTGCATGAAGCAAATAGTTTAACGCCAGTTAAAACTATTTTAAATAATAATCCTAACCTAGTTTATTTAGATGCCAATAAAACCTTTACCCTCCCTGCTGATGGGGCTTTTTTATACAGTAGTTTAGATCCGGAATTAGGTATTATACCTTCTGGCTATAATAACAATGAGGATTATATTTTAACTATCAATAATCAATACAATCGTACTATTTTTCTTAGAAGCCATTATTTTTCTTCAGAAAACAAGAATGATGTATTAAGAATTTTTGATGGACAAGATACTAATGCTGTTGAAATCAAATCAATTTCAGGATATTTAGATGAAAATTTTGCATTAATGTCAAGTGGGGAATATCTTACAATTCATTTCAAATCTAATAATTCAACAACATCAAAAGGTTTCCGTTTCAGATTAGATAACGGGCCTGGAATTGCTAACAAACCATCATCTCCATTACCAAATCCAATGGCTTGCGCATCAACTCCCGCTGCCGACGAATGCGTGAATGCACCTTTGATTTGTGATTTGAATGGCTATTGTGGGAACACAAGCGGGTCTTATACGTCAGGCAATACATCTGGCCTAGGGAATTTTTGTGGAAGCATTGAAAATAATTCTTGGTTGAGTTTCATAGCCAGTGGTACTAGTGCCACTTTGGGTTTTAATTCAGCAGGATGTCAAGATAATAGTTCAGGTATACAAGCAGTAATTTACGCATCCAGTAACTGTACAAGTTTTACAGATGTTTCCAATTGTACATCCCAAGGAAGTGGGTCCGGAACATTTACAATTTCTACAAATGTGAACTTAGTTCCCGGGCAAACTTACTATGTTATGATAGATGGTTTTGCTGGTAATATTTGTAGCTATACGGTTACAGCACAAACTGGTGTTGCATTAGGACAACAAATCACAGGACCTAATCAATTATGTCCTGGCTTCAGTGGCGTTTTAGGTGCTAGTTCAACAGCATCTTCTTATGCCTGGACATCAAGTCCTCCAGGTGTTTATCCAAATACTCAAACTATTACCATTACACCAACAGTTACTACTACCTATACTTTAACAATGGGGGCTTCTGCCTGCACACCTACAGGAATTACTATTGTAAAAACGGTAACAGTTACTAATACACTAAATCCTGCAAACATAACGGCACCTAATCCCGTATGCTTAGGAAGTAATATTACTCTATCATCATTAACAAACGGAGGCACTTATGCTTGGAATGGCCCTAGTACCTTCACTGCAAATACTCAAAACACCACTATAAATAATTGGTCTGCTGCCAATAATGGAACATATACTTTAATCATTACTTATGGTCCTGGATGCGCTACTTCACCTGCAACTATTAATTTAACTGGGTCACCGATTCCCACGGTTAACATTGTGGCAGCTCCTTCATTAACCATTTGTAATGGGCAATCAGTTGTTTTAACATCCTCAGGAGCATCAACTGTAAATGGCTACACATACAACTGGAATTTTTTTGATGCTACCGTAGTTACACAATTTTGCACGGTTATTCCTGCAATTCCTTTTATTTCTCCACAAAGTACGACCTGTGTAAATAATCCTATTGCTTTTCCTGGCACTACTGGTGGAGCAACATCAACAGTAACACCCAATACAACAACACAAATTTGTATTTCTGCTAAGAATGCTGCAGGATGCTCTGCTAGTAAATGTGTCACTATTACTGTTTTACCAGCAGCAGCAGCCTTAACAATTTCTCCAACTGCTACTATCTGCCCAGGTCAAAATACAAGTTTAACTGTAAGTGGTGGCACAACTTATACGTGGAGTCCTTCAGCAACATTAAGCTCACCTAATGGGGCAACAGTTACCGCGAGTCCAACTATCACTACCGTTTATACAGTTTCAACAACTGTGTGTGGCGGAGCCATTTCAACCAAAACTGTGCAAGTAGTTGTTAATGGAAGTCCGCCCGTAATTGGTGCTATTAGTGGTTCAACTACAATTTGCCCTAATTCAACTGGTGTAACCTATTCAGTTACTAACGTTGCTAGTACTAACTATACATGGTCTGTTCCTGCAGGCGCAACTATTACATCTGCTCCAACAAACTCAAATGCAATTACCGTAAATTTTGGCGCTACAGCTGGCACCATTTCTGTGACTGCTGTTGGAACTTGTGGTACTGCTACGGCAGCAATTACAGTAAGTGTAAGCCCTGCTTTAAGTTTAACCGTAACGCCAAACACATCAACAATATGTGCAGGAAGTTCAGTAACACTTACTGCAAGCGGCGCAACAAATTACACATGGAGTCCAGCAGCTTCATTAAGTTCCCCTAACGGAACCAGTGTTGTTGCAAGTCCAACAATTGCAACTACGTATACAATTTTGGGTTCAACAGGAACCTGTACAGGCATTGCTACAGCTACTATTTCAATGTCTAGTGCGTTAACATTAACTCTTACATCCAATACACCAACAATATGTCCTGGCGGAGCAGCCTTATTAGATGCTAATGGAGCAACTACTTATACTTGGTTTCCATCAGCTACTTTAAGTTCAGCAAATGGATCCAATGTTACAGCGTCGCCATTAGTAAATACAACATACACCGTTTTAGGTTCAACTGGAACTTGCACTGGCTCAGCAACAGTAAATATAGGAATTGGTGTATGTGTATCAAGTGCTTGTGATTTAGCATTAATACGTTCGACATTAACTGGTGCTGGAAATATTGAATTATTAGGAATGAATAATACCTGCAGTTTGTATTTTATCAATCCTCAATTTATGACAGGCCCTCAAGCTCAGGCTTATGCTCAAACTTTTGGTGCCAATTTAATTTCTGTTCAATCTGCTACTGAAAATGCAGATTTAGTTCAGGCACTTTCTAATCAAGGTTATTCCTCAAGTGTAATTTGGATTGGTTATAGTGATGCTATTACTGAAGGAAGTTTTGTTTGGTATGATGGCGCACCTTTGAGTTATTCGAACTGGGCACCAGGCGAACCAAATAATTCAGGCGACGAAGACTGTACTCAAATTTACCCTGATGGAAGTTGGAATGATTTAAATTGTTCTGGCTACAATTCATTATCTGTTATTGAAGTTAATATTTGTCCACAAGTATCTATTGTTAACGTGCCACCAACAAATTGTCCGTTTACCAATGTAACTATGAATGCTAGTACACTTTTAGGTTCCCCTAATTACACGTACACATGGGTGCAATCAGGAGCAGAATCTTTTACAACATCTAGCACAGGCAGTAGTTTAAATGATCAAATAACTGTAACCTCCACTGCAGCAAATACATTTACAGTATTTACGGAAGATAGATACTCTTGCCCGCAATCAACAACAGTTTCATTAAACGTATTCCCTACTCCAACCATTACTGCTAATAGTGCTACTATTTGTGCTGGGCAACAAACAGCCACTTTAACGGCTAACGGTGCTGCTACTTACAGTTGGATTCCTGGAACAGGATTAAGTGCTACTACTGGTGCAGTAGTAACTGGTACGCCAAGCGCTACACAAAATTATACGGTTATTGGCATGGACGCTAACGGCTGTATAAATGGAACTGTTACTGCAATTAATGTTAATTCAATTCCAAATATTACCACCTCATCAAATGTTACTATTTGCCCTCAAGAGTCTACAACGTTAACTGCCAATGGAACACCTACTTTTACTTGGTCACCATCTGCATCTTTAAGTTCAGCTAATGGAAGTCCTGTAACGGCAACACCTACAACATCTACTATATATACTGTTCAAGGTTCTTCAGTAAATGGGTGCATTGGTTCAGGCACTGTTTCTGTAAATCTAGCAGGTAACGGTTTTACTCCAAACGTATATATCGTTCAAAAAAATAGTTTGTGTGATACATCAATTTTAAATTGGTTAAACGTTACATCAGTAACTCCAGGATTAGCTCAAGGAAATTTGCCTAACGGGATTACATTTAATGCTACACATTCTGGAGGTGGTTTATCAACAACACCATCGATGTTTAGTGGCGCTACATTCCCTGCAACTTATAGTGTGCCTATTACAGCAACAACTATTAGAAATGATTTGGCTGGAACATTTAATTTTTGTTTTAGTCAACCAGTTATTAATCCTCAAATTGCATTTGCGAGTATAGGGCAGCCCGCTCTTCCTATTACTATTACAACAGGTGTACCTTATCAAATTTTATGGACAGGTGTGAATATGACTTATGTTAATCCCACAACACTAATAGGAGCCGAAGGATTTACCATCATCAGATTTCCTGGCACTCATACCTGTATTTCGTTTGATTACAGTAATAATGAAACTTACATTAACCTCGCCTTTGGTGTGATGGAGACAGAATGTCAAGGTCAACCAATTTGCCCCGGTGATCCTATAGAATTAATTGCAAATGGAGCTTCAACTTATAGTTGGAGTACAGGAGCCGTAACAACAACTATATCTCCTACTCCGTCTACAACTACTACTTACTCGGTTGTTGGTGTAACGGTTGATGGCTGTACTAATACCGCCACCACAAGTGTCATTGTTAATCCTACTCCAACAGTTACGGTTAATAGCGCTTCTATTTGTATAGGTCAACAAACCGCTACACTAACTGCTAATGGAGCTTTATCTTATACTTGGGCTCCAAGTGCTACCTTAAGCTCTAATACAGGCTCTGTAGTTACCGGCACACCAGGCGCTACTCAAAATTATACAGTAACTGGCGAAGATGCTAACGGTTGTTTATCTAATACCGTTACGATGATTAGCGTGAACCCATTACCAACCGTTACCGTTAATAGTCCATCCATTTGTATAGGCCAACAAACTGCTACTTTAACTGCCAATGGTGCTAGTACATATAGTTGGAATCCTGCCGTTAACTTAAGTGCTTCGTCAGGAACAACCGTTACCGGAACACCAGCCGCTACCGAAAGCTATACGATTATAGGAACAGATGCTAATGGATGTTTTAGTAATACAACTTCTACTATAACTGTTAACTCATTACCTACCATTACGGCAAACAGTGCGACTATTTGTGTGGGACAACAAACTGCTACCTTAACAGCCGCTGGCGCTACAACTTATAGTTGGATTCCAGGAACTGGATTAAGTGCCACTACTGGCGCAGTAGTAACTGGTACTCCTGGCGCTACTCAAAATTATACAGTAGCGGGCATGGATGCTAATGGTTGTATTAGTGGGACAACAACTGCTATAACCGTTAACTCATTACCTATTATAACTGTAAACAGTTCTACCATTTGTGTGGGACAACAAACGGCTACTTTAACTGCTGGTGGAGCCACAACTTATAGTTGGATTCCAGGAACTGGATTAAGCGCTACAACTGGTTCAGTAGTAACAGGAACGCCTGGTGCTACTCAAAATTATACCGTTGGTGGAATAGATGCAAACGGTTGTATTAATGGTACCATTACAGCAATCACTGTTAACCCTTTACCTGTAATTACTGTTTCGCCAGATATGACAGTGTGTCCATTATCTGCTAATACATTAACAGCAAGTGGCGCCACATCTTATACTTGGTCGCCAAATATATATTTAAACACAAACACCGCAGCCAGTGTTATTTGTACGCCATCTGTAACAACCACCTATACCATTGATGGCACCTCTGCATTAACCTGTACCAATACTGCTGTAATGACAATTGCAGTTCAAAACACAGTTGTTGTAAATGCTACAGCAAGTACGCCTACTATCTGCCCTTTAGCAAGTTCTTCGTTAACAGCAACGGGCGCTACTTCTTATACATGGTCGCCAAGCTTAACTTTAAGTGCGGCTAATGGTAGTGTTGTAACAGCTGCACCAGCAAGCTCAACAACCTATACCGTTATTGGTTCAACTAGTACTTGTATGAATTCCTTTACAATAGCAATAACGGTTACTGTAAATCCAACACCAACCGTTGTTCCCAGTCCATCTGTTATTTGTAGTGGTAGCTCATCTGCTTTAACGGCTAGTGGAGCCAGCACTTATACATGGAGTCCATCTGCTACATTAACTTCAGCCGTTGGTGCCGCAGTAAATGCGAATCCAACAACAACAACTGTATATAATATTTCGGGAACAAGCCCATTGGGTTGTATAGGTTCAACTTCTGTTACATTAACAGTTGTACCTACACCTACCGTTAGCACAACATCTGCCCCTGGTGTAATATGCGCGGGTAGTACTTCTACCCTTTCTGCCTTTGGCGCTACAAATTATACATGGTCGCCAAGCGGTAGTTTAAGCACGGTAAACGGAAGTCCAACTACAGCTACTCCTGCTTTCACAACCACTTATACGGTTATTGGCTCTAATGGTGTTGCTCCTTTTGTTTGTACAGATACTAAAACTCTGCAAGTAACTGTTACTCCAAACCCTACATTAACCCCTAGTCCATCTGTTCCTATTTGTGAAGGTCAATCTACCCTTATGTATGCTGTTGGTGCAAATACTTATACATGGAGTCCAACAACAGGAGTAAGTCATATACATGATTCAACTACTAACGTAAAACCTCCATTACCAGGCGTTTATGTGTACACCGTAACAGGTACTACTAATAATTGTTCGAGCAGTGCTACCGTTGAAATTACAGTGAATGCTTTACCTATTTTAGATGCTGGCTTAGATAGTACCATTAATATTGACGAAACCATTGCCTTAATAGGTACAGGCGATTCGCAAATTGGATTTATCAATGCCTCTACCGGAGTTCCTTTTGATTGCAATTATTGCCCAACGGTAACGGTTAATCCACAAGAAAGTACCTGTTATACTTTAGAAGGTATTTCATCTTTTGGCTGTAGAAATACAGATGTGGTTTGTATAACCGTTACTAAAGATTGGGATGTATTTATACCAAATGCCTTTACACCAAATGGTGACCTTAACAATGAAGTGTTTACGCCTATGGGCTATGGCATCGCAAAAATTCAATTACAAATTTTTGATAGATGGGGCGCACAAATATTTAAAAGCGACGAAAACAATATAGGCTGGGACGGAACCAATAAAGGCCGAATTTGCGAACAAGGCGTTTATATTTACAAAGCCGAAATAACTGCCATGTCGGGAGAAAAACGCTACAAAACAGGGCATGTGACTTTGTTAGGGAAAGTGAAATAATTTTTTAATTAAAGTAAAAAGCCCTCCCGAAATAATTCGAGAGGGCTTTTTTGTTATTCGATTTTCAAACTACAACTTCTTCACAACTACACTTATCAACAGACTCATTAGATAGTCAACAAAAGAAAACAATAAAGGTTATCAAAGAATAATTTATTACAAAAAAACATTGATACAAAACAAAAAAAGCCCCACTAGAAAATTTTCTAGTGGGGCTTTTTAATAAGTAAAACCTAAAGTGAAATTTTATGTACTCTATTAATTGGTATTACAACGCCTTGTTTTAAAATTACTCGTTTATCAGTTACACCCCAAACGGTGGTTTCAACTAATTTTCGGGATTGATCATCCTCAAAATAAATTTTAATTTTTGTATGCTCTAAATTACCTAATGATAAAGCTCTGTTTAACTCCGACTCTCTTTCTT
>JBKJPW010000014.1:0-8007 GCA_046594225.1 Bacteroidia bacterium | reverse complement strand
ACTGTAACTTGTATATGAGCCTGAGCCTTGGTATCTACAATTTGTAATTGATTAGGGCGAATGTAAGTTTGATTTTTAGATAACTTAACTTTAGTAGAAATTAAATCTTCCTGATCTAAAATAAAATAACGACCCATTAAAGCGGCTACATTTTTTGTTTTTGGTTGGTAGTAAACCGTAAAGGTAGCGTCGTGTTGTATCAACTTTCCATTTTCCATGACAGCTGTTTCATCAGCGTAACGTAAAGCTTCTTCGGGTTGATGTGTTACTAAAATAACAGCAGCATTTTCTTTTTTAATTTGCTGACGGATATAAGTAAAAATTTTATCACGCAATGGCAAATCTAAATTACTGAAAGGCTCATCTAATAATAATACTTTAGGGAACTCCGCCAACGAACGCGCAATTGCTACACGTTGCTTTTGTCCGGATGATAACGTTATGGCTTTTAAGATTTTATAAGGAGTTAAATCAAGTAAACGTAACAGTTGATTGGCGCGTTTTTGTTTATACTCATCTGTATACCCTGCCAGTTTATCTTTTATGTTTTCTTCAACCGTATGGTTATCGAGTACATAAAAATCCTGGCTTACAAAACGCATATCAACATGGCCCGGAATTAAATTATAAGCCGGACCTAATACTAATTTATTATCAATGATGATTTGTCCTTCTTGTAAATCCTCTAAACCGTAAATACATTTTAAAAGAGTTGTCTTTCCGCTACCGCTTTTGCCAATGATGGCTAAAATTTTACCAGGTTCTGCTTTTAAAGAAACGGAACTAATGCCTTTAAATTGAGTGGAATTGGGATAATTGAATGATATTTTATTAACTGATAAAATAATCTTATTTTTTATAGAATCCGTTAGTAAATAACTGAACAAAGGTTTTTTCTTTATAGGTTTTACCTTCAATGCCCGTGGCAGTTAACACACAAAAATAAGTACCATCATTGCAAGGTTCGCCGCTAGTTGTTCTTCCATCCCAAAATCCGTTTACACGAGAGGTTTCAAAAACTAAATTACCATAACGATTATATATACTGAAACTCATATCTTTAATCTCGTCTAAATAAGGCTTAAACACATCATTGATACTGTCAAAATTTGGAGTAAATACATTAGGTAAAATAATATTTGAAATTGAATCATTTGTATCAAATAGCACTATTTGAGCTTTTGCACAATTCATACATAATGTAAAAATGGCACCGAATACTATTTGTTTGAATACCTTCACTATACTAATTTACAAAGTTAAATACGATTTAAAAAATCCAAGGTATTTACATCATCTGCAAAATCAAAAATAGTTGGTTCTTGACTGTGACCTAATGCAATGGTTTTGGTTCCTTTCATTTCAAAGTTAGCCACAATGCATTGTAAATTTGGGAGCAAAGGTGTTATCTTTTCAACAAGCTGTTCTTGATTAGTATAGGTTTCGTAAAATAATACCGAAGTAGGGGCATGAAGGTCCTCTTTTTCGCGTATCATTAAAAAATTATTATCTAAGAAAGGAATCAGGTCGAGCAGGTAAATAGCGCGGTTATACTCGTAATTGTTATTGTATTTTTTATTGTCTAATACATATTTATAGTCGTAAACAGCTTCAAAAAGCGTATCAAACACATATTCTTCTGGTACGTAGACTTTATTCACATTTCGACAACCTAATCCGTAATAATAGAAAATATCTTTTCCTAGTTCGGTTAATTCTTCCTTAGTTTCTTTTCCATTTAAAATGGCAATGGAGCTACGGTTCTTACGAATAATGTTAGGGTATTTACCAAAATAATATTCAAAATGTTTGGCGGTATTATCGCTACCAGTAGCAATAACTGCATCAAAATTGATCATTTTTCCTTCCGAGAAATTAATACTTGGAGCAAAGTCTTTTTCGTAATAAATAACCATTCCTGATAAAAAGGGAATCAAAGCAGGATCGTCGCTTGATACCTTCATTAAAATATTATGTCCGCTTAACAATACGCACATCATATCATGAAAACCAACAGCAGGAATATTGCCAGCCATTATCACAGCTACTATTTTAGGATCATTTGGTTCTTTGATGGTTTTTGTGAAGTTGGCAAGGCTTTTTTCTTCCAGCATAAGGGCAATACCGTTGAGGGCTCGAGTAATGCTTTCGGGAGTAAACCAACCATTATAGGAATAGGCAATTTCGGTTAGTTTATTGAGGTCGTTATGAAAACGTTCTTCTTTTGGAAGCCATTGGTTAGCAAAATGTCGGTTTATAAACAAACCTAATTGAACAAATGCTTGTTCGCGTTGTTTTAAGGTCATAAAAATTAATCTTATATTTGTAATCTTATAATTACAGCATACAAAACTAACGAAAAAATGGCTATTAAAATTACAGATGAATGCATTAATTGCGGGGCTTGCGAACCGGAATGTCCGAATAATGCAATATATGAAGGTGGCGCTGAATGGCGTTTTGCCGACGGAACCAAAGTAAAAGGAGAGTTTACAGGAAAGAACACAGGAATTACTGCTGATGCTGATGCTCCGCTAACGCCTTACAGTATGGATGTATACTACATTGCTACTGATAAATGTACAGAATGTGCTGGTTTTCACGACGAGCCTCAATGCGCAGCTGTTTGTCCGGTTGATTGTTGTATTAAAGATGATGATAATGTGGAGACAGAAGACGTGCTTTTAGCGAAAAAGGATAGTATGCATTTATAGTTCATTCATTTTTATAAATGAAAAGCCATTCTCATTGAGGATGGCTTTTTTGTTTTTGGTTCTGTATATTTAAAAAACCTATAATTTCATTATGAAAAAAACCACAATGGCATTTATATTTTATTCATTTCCATTTATTGTCAAATATTTTGAATAACAAATAGGTGGCTTTTTTGTTTTACAAAATTATTAACAAGTTCCTAACTAAATTAATATTCTGTTTAAATTAAACTAAACGTATTTAATTATCTATAAATCAATTTGTTAACAAAAAAATATTTACTTGTGAGTTTTTGATAAACATCCATTTTATTAAGACTAATTCCATATAAAGGTCGATAGATATTTTGTAGTATTTCTGTTATGATAAATTATGTTAATTTAGCCTTATAAACTAAAAAACATTTATGAAATCAATCAAAATCCCTGTTATTGGCTTATTATTATTAGGCTCATTAGCAGTATCAGCTCAAGAAAATGCGAAAGCTGTAAAATACCGCAGAAGTTCATTACATATGATTATGTTAGATGATGCTGGTTTGGTAAATTCAAAAATTATCAAAGATGCTTATTCGAAAGAGCCAATTCCAGAAAAATTTAATGATCACACATTAAAACAAAGATTTTTTGATCCAAGTACTATTAGTGTTTCTCAAGAAGAAAGAGATGCAGCTGGCGTAAAAAAAGGTTCAAAAATGGGTGCAATGGCTAAAGGTGCTGCATCTAGTGCAACAGGTGGATTAGTTGATGCAACAGACACTAGAGATTTAACAATTAAATTTGATAAATATTTTAATGCAAATAATGTAGCTAAGGAATTAGTAGCAAAATGGTTTAACAGAAGTGCAAAAGGAACTTTTAACATGGACTTAATTGGACAAAGAGGTTCTTATGATGCGTCTGCTTTAGATATTAACAAAGCAAAAGCAAGTGCAAGAGGTTTAGCTGTTTTAGCTGATGCTGGTGAAGAATTAATAGCAAATACATTTGTTGTAGTTACAAGATTCAATTATATCAGTAAAGAAGAATTAGCTGCTGCTGCTAAAAAAGCTACTGGTGCTGTTGGCGGTGCTTTAGGATCTAAAATGCCTGCTGGAACAAGTCAGTTAGCTGGTGCTGCTGCAGATGCATTAGCTAAAGGTTATGTAGTTCAATCAACTTCTTACTTATATAAATTAGTTTGGAACGATTCAATTCAAGCTGTTTTCTATCAAGAATTATGGATGGACGATGCAGGTTTTGATGCAAAGAAAAAAGAAGCATTCGACAAAACAAATATCTTTAAATTACAATTAATTGGAGATGAAAAAGCAATGGCTGACGTTCAAGGCTCTCCTTTTTCTAAAAAATCGGATGATGAATTAGTTGCAAGAGCTACAGTTAAATCTGTTGACGCGGTAATTGCTAAACTTCAAAAAAAATATGAAGTTTTCAGAACAAAAACTCCATTATTTAGCGCTGATCCTGCAACAGCAAAAATTGGTATGAAAGAAGGTTTAGAGCCTGGTGATAAGTTTGAAGTTTTAGAACAAACTATGGATGAAAAAACAGGAAAAACAAAATATGTGAAAAAAGGTAAAATTACAGTTGAAAAAGGTTTAATCTGGGATAACCGTATGACTCCTGAAGAAGCTGCGGCAGATACTGCAAAAGTGAAATTAGACCGTACTACTTTCAAAGGTGGAAAAGGACTTTACCCAGGAATGTTAATCAGACAAAAATAAGAAAGCTACATTAAGCCCCAATACAACTAAATATTAGGGCATAAATGTTGTATAATAGTGCCACAAATAATAAACTTAAATTCAAAACAATGAAAAAAACAATCAAATCATTTTTAGCAGTAGCAACTTTTGTTGCTTCTCTATTTTCTGTGCAAAATGCAACTGCTCAGGCAGGTAAAAAAGCTGATAAAGACACTAAGCTATGGCGTTACGAAGTTCAATGCGTTGGCGTTGGTAATGAAGGAACAAAATTAATTAAAGTGTTCTCTTATTCTAAAAAAGCAGACGTTGCAATTGAGCAAGCTAAAAAAAATGCTATTCATGCAATGATTTTCCAAGGATATAACGGAAACAGCGGTTCTGGATGCCCTACACAAAAACCATTAACTAACAACCCAGGTTTAGAGCAAGAAAAAGCAGAATATTTTGATTCTTTTTTTGCTGATGGTGGTAAATACATGAAATTCGTTTCAGTTTCTGGTGACGGTTCAATTGATCCTAACGACAGAATGAAAGTTGGAAAAGAATACAAAGTAGGCGTAGTAGTTTCTGTAATGTACGATCTTTTAAGAAAAGATTTAGAAGCTGCAGGAATGATAAGAGGTTTATCTTCTGGATTCTAATAAAAGCAAATTGCTAAATTTAGTTTCACTATTCATAATTTTAATCTAAATACAATGAAAAAAATAATAACCTTACTGTCTGTATTTGTTTTAACAGCAAATATCTCTCAGGCACAACACGCTCAAAAAAATATTTCAGGCAACTACTCAAAAGAAACTGAATGTTTAGGAGTTGAAATGGATGGTTCTCAAACTGTAAAAGCTTGGGGATTTGGTAATGGAAAAAATGACGCTGTAGAACAAGCAAAAAAATCAGCAGTTAGAGATGTTTTATTTAAAGGCATCAGAAGCGGAAAAGATGAATGTAACCAAAAACCATTAGTGAATGAAGTAAATGCTCAGGAAAAATATGAGGATTACTTTAATAAATTCTTTGCCGATGGCGGCGCTTATACAAAGTTCATTTCTATGAAAGACGAAACCATTAAAATGGGAGCAAAAGATCGTAAATCAGCGACTGATGGGACTCAATATGGCGTAGTAGTTACTGTTAAAAGATCTGAATTGAAAAAACAACTGCTTGCAGATAATATTTTAAAACAACAATAAAATAATTTAAATTAACAAAAAAATATATGAAAAAGATAATACTAGCATTAAGTTGCCTATGTTTATTCGGAATGAATGTAGCATTTGGTCAGGCAAAAAAACCTACAATTATGGTTGTTCCTAGCGACAACTGGTGTATCATGAATGGTTACTTCATGGAATTTGATAATCAGGGAACGAAAGTTAAAATTCCTGATTACAAAAAAGCTCTTCAAGAGAATACCGATTTATTAGCTGTCATCAGCAAAATAAACGGTTTAATGGCTGATAGAGGATTCCCTTTAAAAAACTTAGAATCAGCTATCAAAACATTAGAATCAGAAAGTGCTGAAAACTCTATGCTTTCTTCAAAAAGTGGTGCTGCCGTTGCTGAAAGTCCGGTTGATAAATTAAAGAAAACTGCAAAAGCAGATATCATTATGCAATTAACATGGAAAGTAAACGTTACTGGACCTAAAAAATCTATTACTTTCGTGTTACAAGGTTTAGATGCTTATACTGATAAACAAGTTGCTGAAGCTGGTGGAACAGGTGCTCCATCTTTCTCTGCTGAAACTCCAGTTTTATTAGAAGAAGCAGTTCTTGCTCACTTAGATAAATTCAATACATCTTTACAAGCTCATTTTGATGACATGTTTGCTAATGGTCGTGAGATTATTATTCGTGTTAAGAAATTTGATTCTTGGGATGGTGATTTAGAAAAAGATTACGCTGGAAAAGAATTAGGTGATGCTATCGAAGAATGGTTAAAAGCTAACACTGTAAAAGGAAGATTCAGTACAACTGATGCAACTGAGAACATGATGTTATTTGAACAAGTTCGTATTCCTTTATTTGATGAAGGTGGAAAAGCAGTTGATGCTAGACAATTTGTAAAAGGATTACAAAAATACTTAGCTGCTGCTCCGTTTACAATTGTAAATAAATTAATGACTAAAGGTTTAGGCCAAGCAGTTATTGTATTAGGTGAAAAATAATCAATAAAAAATATTCTAAATGAAAAATATCAATAAAAAAATTATAGTCTTATTTACTTTAGTAGTATTAGGACTTAATGGCTTTGCTCAAGCAAAGTCTGAAGATATGGGCCGTATAGTTTTGGCTGCTTATGTACCACAACAGGTAGATAAAATGTCGGATGCGGCGCGTACCATGTTAACTAATAAATTAAGTCAAATTGTTACCGCTAACGGAATGGGTGGTAGTGCTGCAAATGAGCGTTTTATCATTACAGCCAACATTGTTACCTTAACTAAAGATTTAACTGCTACAGCTCCTCCAATGACAGCTTTAGGCTTAGAAGTTACTTTTTATATCGGCGACGGTATTGAAGGAACTAAATTTGCTAGTAAATCTGTACAAGTAAAAGGTGTTGGTACAAATGAAACAAAAGCATATATCGAAGCGATCAAACAAATTAAAACAAATGACCCTTCTTATGCTGCTTTCATAGAAGAAGGCAAACAAAAAATTATTAAGTATTATGAAGCTAAATGTGATTTCATTATTAAAGATGCTAAATCTTTAGCAACTCAAAATAAGTTAGAAGAAGCTATTTATAAATTATCTTCAGTTCCTGATGTTTGTAAAACATGTTACGATAAATGCTTAGCAGCTATCGCTCCAATATACAAACAAATGATTGATAGAGATTGTAAACTTAAGTTAGCTGAAGCTAATAATGCTTGGAATGCAAGTCAAAATGCTGACGCTGCTAACACAGCTGGTGGTATTTTAGCTTCTATTGAGCCTCAAGCGGCTTGTTATCCTGAAGCAAAAGCTCTTTCTGCAAAAATTCAAAAACGTGTTCTTGAAATAGACAAACGTGAGTGGGCATATACTATGAAAGAACAACAACAAACTAGTGAGATGATTAAAGCTTACAGAGATGTTGGTGTTGCTTATGGTAATGGTCAACCAAAATCAGTTACTTATAACGTAAACGGTTGGTGGTAATAATTATTTAATAATAACAAAAAGGTCATCTATTTGTAGATGGCCTTTTTGATTTTAATAACTTGAAAATACTTATTTATGAGTATTTTATTTTGCTTAAAAAAAATTAAATTTAGAACAGAATTTTAAAAAGTCATTTTACATTTAAAAAAATATGAGGGTTCGTAAATTGTTTTTTATGTATTTTTTATGTGTTTTTGTATCAACTATTTTAGTTGGCCAAAAGTATTTTGAAGGAAAATATACTCAGGAAGTTACATACAGTACTGTAGGTATGGAAAATACCACAATGATATCCTACTATAAGGGTAACAAAAACAGAACTGATTATGATAAATTAACTGGTGCTAATCCATTCACAAGTATTTCTATTGTTGATTTTGATAAACGAGAACGACTTATGTTAATGGATATGCCAAAACTTAATAACAAATCAGCCAC
>JBKJPW010000210.1:0-4475 GCA_046594225.1 Bacteroidia bacterium | reverse complement strand
AGTTTGTTAAAATCTAATGTATTACAATTGTTAATTAATGTTGTCGTTTCTTTTATTACGTAATCTACTGTTTCAAAATGTTTTACCTTATTTTCGCGCCAATCTGTCAGTACCTGTGAAAGTTCTTTTAAAATTGTATATGGATTGTGAAGCCTTACTCTGTAACTATCTAGAGTTTTAGAGAAAACTAATTCAAAACCTTTTTCAACAAAAAATTGTTCAGGAATTGTATATTTTTTATTTTTAGCGTAAAGTAATACCATATTTATTTGTAATTTTGTATAGTAAAATACATTTAGTATTTAAAGATAATGGAGGGAATGATGAACTAATATGATTTGAGAGTTTTTAACTCCGCGTATTTTTTCACATTCCCAAGAAATTAAAGAGCTTCTTTTTAGGAGCTCTTTTTTTGTTATGTTAATATTCATAAATTACTTAAATTTTTCTCAATACGTTTTTGTAATTCGTTGCTTTTAGTAAATTGCTCTTTTAAAGTTGTTTTCAAAACGGCCATTCTATCTTCAAAACTTACATCATCTATTTCGGCTGCTTCGCTACCCACATAAATACCTGGGGTTAGTTTATAGTCTTGTTTAATGATGTCTTGTAAGGTAGAGGATTTGCAGTAGGCGGGCATATCCTGGTACTCATTCCCTCCTAAAGGAGGTGTAGTCCGCCAGCTGGCGGACGGGAGGTGTTTAGCACCTTTAGCTTGGGTGTCTTCTACACCCCTCGCCCTTTGGGCACTCCCCTTTAGGGGAGAATGATTAGAGGCAAGGACACTCCCATCAAGGGAGGAATGATTAGAGGCAGTAGGAATGTTGCGCCACGCATGGTAAGTGTTAGCAATACGTTCAATTTCGGTATCGTTTAAAATACGGAGTTTACGGTTTACCATATCGCCCATTTTACTGGCGTCAATAAACAATACTTCTTCCTTACGCTCACGGTGTTGTTTATTACCCTTGCGGGTTTTACTTAAAAAAAACAAACAGGCTGGGATGCCCGTTGTTAAAAATAATTTATCGGGTAAGCGCACTATGCAATCAATCATGCTTTCGTTTAGCATGTGTTCGCGCACATTACGTTCGCCTTTGTTATTAGAGGTCATGGCGCCATTTGCCATTACAATACCAGCGGTACCGTTAGCACTTAAATGGCTCCACACCGTTTGAAACCACATGTAGTTGGCGTTACCATCTGTTACAACGGCATCGTTACTTTCTTTTAATTTAAATAAACGTGGGTCGTGCTCCGGCAAATCTTCGGGATGCCATTGGCTCACATTAAAAGGCGGGTTCATAATAATGTAATCTGCTTTTAATTCTGGCAGCTTATCATTTAATAAGGAGTCGCCCAACTCTAACTGAAAGTTTAAATCGCGTAAAGCTAAATTCATTTTTGCTAAACGCAGCGTACCATCATAACGCTCTTGCCCATAAATAGCAATGTCTTTTTTGCTACCACCGTGTGCATTAATAAACTTTAAAGATTGCACAAACATACCGCCACTGCCACAAGCTAAATCGGCAATTTTTCCTTTTAAGGGTTCTAACATTTCTACCAACAAACGTACAATACAGCCAGGAGTAAAAAACTGGCCTGCACCGCTGCCTTCGGCTAAGGCAAAGCGCCCAATGTAGTATTCGTAAATACGGCCTAGTACATCGCTTTCGGGGTTATGTTTTTCGGAGAACTTAGGATTAGAAAATAAATTAATTAAACCTGCTAGTTGCTTTGCCGTTAGTTGGCTTTTTACAAACAAGCGTGGTAAAATACCTTTTAATTCGGGGCGATATTGCGCTATCGTCGTTTCTAATAATTCAAAGGCATCATCTGTTTTTACTTTAATATCATCTTGCTCCGCATTATCCTGCAAATATTGCCAGGTTGCTTTTTCGGGAATGATATAAGTGTTTTTAGCGATGTATTCGTCGGGGTCGTTTAATATATCTTGCTGTGCTTTTTTGTTAGTGGTATAGTACTCTGATTTTGGTTCAGCAATCAAGTTTGTTAATTCATCGCGGCGTACTTCGTAACGTTCGCTCATGTGCTTTAAAAATATCAAACTCAATACGTAATCTTTGTATTGGTTTTCGGCCACAGCACCTCGTAACTCGTTGGCTACGTTCCATAAATCTTTTTCAAAATCAATGTCTGCTTTGGGTTTTATAATCTCGGTTGTTTTCTTAGCCATAATTGTTTAGTACTCTACCCAAATATAAGCTATACAAAGCAAAAAACCTTGGGTTTTGCATTAAATAATTGGAGTATTTAGCATATACCAAAAGCTTTAGGCTTTTATATAAAATGCTACAAAAGATAGCAACACTCTACTCTGTTTTGCAGTAACTTTGATTTATGTTTGAAAAAGAATTTAATAAACTAAACTTATTACAGCGTATGGAATACATTGCGCTTGAAGGTGATTTAATTAGTCAGATAAAGCATTATAGCTACCGCATTTGCTTATACACCGTGCATGGGTTTTATATAGAAGCTTTTTTTGATTTACACAGTGATGAGGTAACGGATGTGGCTATCCTTGATCCGGAGGATGCTCGCATGAGTTTGTATGCAAGTAAAGTAGATATTTCGGGCTTGTTGCAGTAGTTTTTTCTTAGGCTAAAAAGGACAAAATTAATAGCATGTATCAAGCTTAGATTTACAACATCAGGATATTGTATAGTTATAAAATTAGATTACATGTAAATTTGATTACTTACCCATGTTGTATTGATTATTTTTTTTAATGATGAAGAACTAAAACAAACGTTTACCATTAGTTCAATTGATTAAGAAAAAAATTCTCACAAAATCAAAATTTAAAAGCAGAACTCAATAATGCAATTTCTGATTTTGAAATTCCAATTTTTACGGCCTCTGTTTGCCAATTTTTTACTGAAGATTTTATATCTTTTAAAATAGTTTCCATTTGCTTTTCATTTAATTTAAAATATTCGCCAACACCTATTGCCAAATCAAAATCTAATGCATTATTATTTGAATCAATATTTAACGACAATCCATCTTTATCAATTGAAGGATTAATATCATATGCAGGAGATAATTGCCAGCCAGTTTTATTTAAAATAAAACCATGGTTTCTTAAATGATCATCCGTATTAGATATGGCAATATTAAAAACCATTCTCTTCCACAATTGGTGTAATTCCTTTATGTTATTTGATTCATTAAATTGTATGAATTCTGCTATATCTAAATAGCTAGGAGGATTTTCTTTAATAGTATCTTCATTGTTGCCAGTCATAGTCATTGCAGAGGCAAAGTGAATTCTCTTTTCTTTTACACGGTCAAATCGTTTTGTGAAAAAAGTAAAATATTTACCAGCTATTTTTTCAATTTTACACTCAGCCATTTCAATACCTGCCTTAGTAGCCAACCTATAGGCTAAAAACTCCCATGCAGCTTTATTTATAGTATCTTCTTTAGATGGAAATTTAGCTATCCATAAATTACCCTTTTCATCCATGATATTTGCTTTAGGTCTTGCGCCACCTAATGAAGAACCTGGAGCCAATAAGATGCTTAACCATTTTCGCACCTCTTTATTATCCTTATCTGATTCAATTAACGAAATACCATGTTGCAACTCTCTTACAGAAGACCATGGAGGAGTTGGCCGAGCTTTATCATTATTTAAAAACGGGCCGCTTTCAAGCAATTTAAATCTTAATGCACCCATTCTACTTTCGTCATTTACACCCAATAAAAAATCAAGGTTATGAAGATTTTTTACAACTCTTTTTTCTTCCTTTGCAATTTGAGCTTCTCTTCTTTTCATTAAGGCGCGTCCCCAAGTATCTGGCATCGCATCATTAAAAATTCCAAAATTGGATTTCCCCACTGGAAATTGTAGTCCTTTATTCCAAGTAATATCCGGATCAAATAGTAATGGTTTTTCTGTTTCCAACCATTTGTTATCAAAGCTAAAACTGAAAGCTTTTCTCCCTTTAGCCTGATGCGCAGATAATACCCCAATAAGTTTTGGTGATTTAATCTCAAGCCAATCAGCATAAACCAATATATCTACTTTATCAGTTGCCATTTTATTTACCTCCTAAAAGTTCTAAATCTTGAATGTCTCGTCCTTGCTTGTCATCAGCGGCCAACTTCAAAAAATCGTCCTGTAAGCCTAATACCCGTATCACATTAAAATATGCACCCATTGAAACGCTTGGCATTCCTTTTTCAATTTGATAAAGAGTAGTTCTATCTATTCCTGCACGTTCAGAAACTTGGATGGTAGTTAACTTCCTTCTTTTACGAGCAAGTTTAATATTTTCGCCAACTACCTGTAATGTTTGTTGATGTTTAGGAAATAGTGTTTGTTTCTTAGACTTCATTTATATGTTGATTAATATCCACAAATATAATATAAATGTGGATAATATACAACATTTTAATTAAATTATGTTTAGAAAATAGTTACTTAACCGTTGGAAAGAGTT
>JBKJPW010000238.1:0-28694 GCA_046594225.1 Bacteroidia bacterium | reverse complement strand
TCTGCGCAGTTACCATTTTCATCTTGGTTGCCAAGAGCAATGGAAGGGCCTACTCCATCAAGCGCCATTTTTTACGGTTCCTTATCTGTACATTTAGGAGTGTTTTTGTTATTAAGAACATTTGAATTATGGGAACATCAAACATCTGTAAGGATATTAATTGGATTACTAGGCTTAACAACAAGCGTTGTAACATCAGGTATTGCTAGAGTTCAATCATCTATCAAAAGTCAGATTGCCTATTCATCTATTTCACAAATTGGTTTAATATTTATTGAATTAGCCTGTGGTTTTGAAACATTAGCATTGATACACTTTGCTGGTAATGCTTTTTTAAGAACTTACCAATTATTAGTTTCTCCTTCAACTGTAAGTTATTTGATTAAAGAACAGTTTTATAATTTTGTTCCTCGCCCAACATCTATTGAAGATTCTTTTTCTAAAAAAGTAAAATATACTTTTTATATGTTAAGTTTAAAGGAATTTAACCTAGATACTTTAATATACAAGATGTGGCGTCCATTAAAAGTAATGGGAAGAAGTTTAAATTTTGTAAATGCAAAAAATGTCTTGTACTATTTTATTCCAATTTATGTTCTCGGTTTAATCTTATTGTTAAATGAACAGTATATTCCAACGGCACTGCATGAAGTTTTACCAACCTTGTTTGCGTTTATAGGATTTGTAATGGTATTAAAGTCTTATACTGAACGTAAAAATGTGCAATTAGCTTGGGCTTTAATCATCATGAATCACTTTTGGATAGCATTGGCTATATCATTTAACGAACATTATGTGTACACTCAATCTTTATTGTATTTAAGCGGGATTATTGTGATGGGAACAATGGGATATTTAACAATCCGAAAATTAAAATCTATTGAATCTCATGTTGATTTAAATACCTTTAATGGGCATTCTTACGAACACCCGAAATTTTCTTTTGTGTTTTTATTAGCATGTTTAGGATTAACAGGATTCCCAATAACACCTACATTTATTGGAGAAGACATCATTTTTACACATATTCATGAAAATCAAATAGCTTTAGCTTTCTTCATAGCATCAAGTTTGATTATAGATGGAATTGCAGCCATTAGAATTTATGCGCGTGTATTTTTAGGACCACACGTGAAAACAAATCATGAAAGTGCCTATAAATCATCTTAAGAAAAAAAGGTAGAAAAAATTGATATTCCTTTTTATAAAATTTTATTAAAAAGGGATAAAGGTTAATCCTGCCATTAAATTAAAGCGTTGGCTAGGATATTTTTCCCAACGGTAATAACGTGTATTAGCAATATTATTAAAGTTTACAAAAAACGATAACATTTTACTATAACGGTATTCAGCTCCTAAATTCACATCTACAATCCCTTTCATTAATTTTGGTTCTGTTGTATAATTAAAATTATCATCAGACACTTGTGTTAAAGCAAATTGATTACCTATTACAAAAACATCTGCTTTTAAAATAATTTTGCTTTTCAAGTTATATTGCGCCGAAAAAGTTAAATCAAAATCAGGTTTGTGGTACGCTCTTGTTAAGTTTTTTGTTTTGTACATGTAATAGTTTCCTTTAGCTAAAAAATGTATTTTTTCTTTGTATTGATACTTTACCTGTCCTGTTACATTAAATAGATCTGTATTATCATAAATTACTTTGTACTGGTTATCTAAAGTTCCATTCTGAGTATAATCTATTACAAAAAAGTGCATGCTGTCAACTAAACTATAAGCAGCCTTCACATCATAACTTGTTTTAGAACTTAAATTCCCTTTTAAACCTCCAAATACATTAAACTTTGTATTAGAGTTTTTATAATTTAATGTAGAGCCTATAAAAGGATTTTCGTTAGACAAATTTCTTAATGAGTTTTTTTGTAAGCCGCCGTTTATTCCTGCATATGGAATAATAATACTTTCGTACACATCAAACTGAGCATTTAGCTGAGGATGGAAATAAAATTTAGCACTTGTGTTAGAAAATGCATCCATCGTAGCTGCTACTCCAATATCTAACATCCATTTTTTACCATGTGTTTCAAAATATGGATTTAACTTAATAATAACGTCGTTGAAGGTGTCATTTGGCAATTTATGATTGTAATAGTCCGCATCAAAAGCAACAAACAAACGTTCTTTATTAATAAACGTATTAAAAACAGTATTCAATTTAATGTTGTTTTCTGCTACATTATATAAATCAGTTAAATTATAATAGCCCACTTTTATAGCATGATTAATCTTACTACTATCTGTATAATGACTTTGCAATTTCACCACTGGTTCAAACAACTGATAACGTTGTTTGGTGTAATCTTTATCTAAATGATTTTCTGTAGTATCATATCCATAAAAACGACTCACATTTCTCTTATAATTAAACTCCCCAGTTAGAGTATGTTTTTTATAAAATTTCTTTCCAAAAACCTCACCTTCATTATCACTAAACCCGCTATAACCAACATCTTTTAAATGAGATGATGATGATAAATGTTTAAAATGAATGCCGTAAGCCACATCTCTGGTTCGCAAACTATTAATCCAAAATTCAGCATAAGGAGTGGTATAAGTTCCCATACCCACTTTTAACAACGAATGGTATAATTTAGACAAAGGCTCATTTTGCATTTTAGCAGCATCAATTGGAGTAACTTCATATTTAGATACCAAAGGGGTTGATACAATGCCATAATTAATGTTAGCAATCTTTTTTACGGTATCTTTTATTTCTGGCAAATCGCCTAATTTAATAGCATCCTTAATTGTAGGCTCAAAAACACTTTCAGCCGTTAAGTTGATATCATTTAATCCAGTTTGAGCTAATGCCGCAGCAAAATATCCTAAAACAAGAATCAGTACAAAAAACCATTGTAGTTTTTTAATACGACGTTTTTGTGTTTGTTGCTCTTGTTCGTACATAAACGAGTTGCCATACTTACTTGAAGAAAGAATGGTGTCGCTATTATATAATTTTGTTTCTCTCATAGTTACAATTTTTTGTTCTCGACTAAGCTCGAACTGACAAAAGTTTTATTTATTATTTTTTAATGAATCTAGTTTAGCTTCATATAATTGATCAAATAAATCTTTATCTCCTTTTGGTTCTTTAAATTCAACTTTCATATCATTAGTTGGAGTTGTTTCTTGGATAGTTCTAGCCGCTCTTTTAGCTTTTAACTCTTCTAATTTTTTAGTGGCCTCGTCAATATATTCTTGTCTTGGTTTACCATCAATAACGGTTTGCAACATTAACTCTGCATCAGCATCTTCTCCTTTAGCAATATATGAATCAGCTAACAACAATAAACCTTTGTTATTCCAATCATCATTAGAATATTCATAACTAATTAAACTACCTATTGTTTTTTCAACAGCTGTATAATCTTGTTTAGCTAATTGAATTTTAGCAATATGATATAAAGCTTCAGCTCCAGTAATATTTTTAGCAGTTTTATAAATAGCTTTAAACTCAATTAAAGCATCATCAAAACGTTTTAATTCAAATAGAGATTTTGCTTTATCGTATTTTGCTTCATTAGTTTGTTGAGGCGTAATTTTTTCAGTATCTAAAACTTTACCTGCATAATCTAATGCTATTTCAAATTTCTTTAAATTGAATGCGCTTCTCATTGCTCCTATTCTTCCTGTTAATTTATTAGCTGGTGCTTCGGCATATTCATCTAATTTTTGGTAATACGGCAATACTTCTTCATATTTTTTATCTTTATATAATAAATAAGCTAATTTCAATAGTGAGGTTTCTGTATTAATTCCTCTTGCTCTACTTACAATATATTTGTAAGAAGGTATAGCCTTATCAAATAAATCCTTACTATAAGCACATTCTGCAAAGCAAAAATGAGCTTCTGCAATATATTTCCCTTCAGGATATTTAGAAATATAGCTTTCAAATTTAGGCATTGCCAAATCACAATTCTTTTGATTATAATACGCTTCTTTTGCAGCTTCATATAAAGATGATTCTAACTCCGTTGTACTTAAAGGATTACCTATAGATGCAAAGTATTTTTCTTTACCATCTACATCACCTTTAGCATCAAATATTTTTTTGATAGTTTCTAATACTTCTTTTGACTCTGTACTCTTTGGATCTTTTTTAACAATCTGATCAAAATAGCCAAATGCTTTATCATCTTCTTTCTTATTAAAGTACATTAATCCTATTCCAGCTAATGCTGAGTTAACATAAGACGACTGAGGATAATTATCTAACACTTGCTGATAATAAATAATCGCATTATCGGGGTCATTTAAATCTTTACTATAGGTTTCTGCCATTTCAAAAACAGAGGCCGCAATATAATTTGATTTAGGATACTTAGTAGCCAACAATTTTAAATCATTGATTTTCTCTTTATTATTTTTTAGCAGGCCGCTACATAATGCTTTTTGGTAAATACAGTAATCTACATCCAATTGATTTAATGCAATTGCCGTTTCATAAAAATCAGCAGCCTGAGGATATACATTATTCATAAAATAACTATCAGCTGTTCTAACATTCGCATCCGCTATTTTTTTAGCATCGTACTGATTTTTAGTTAATAAAAATTTACGGAAAGAGATATTCGCATTTTCGTAGTCTTTTTTATTTTTTTGCTGAAAATAAGCGTACCCAATATTGTAGTTAGCCAAATCATATTCTTTCAAGCTAAAAGAACCTTCATTTAATTGAAAGTTTTTCCAGATTTGAATAGCAGTTGCATAATCCTTTTTAATATAGGATATTTCGCCCAACCAATACTGGGATAAGGCATTATACGTTTTATCAAAATTAACTGTAATAGATTTATTGAAATAACGAGCAGCACTATCTAAATCTATATTATTAAAAAACTCAACTGCTTTAAAGTAAATTAATTTTTGATAGGTAATTTTTAAAATAGGATCTAATGGTTGAATTTTTTCAATAGAAGAAATAGCCTGCGAGTAATTTTTAGTAGTAGAATATACGTTTACTAAATAATTATAAGCATCTGTCTTTCTTGGGGATTCTGGATATTGCTTGATGTATTTTTGAAAAGCAACAACAGCGTCGTTATAAGGAGCAAATGATAATTCGTAACATAATTTAGCATAACTAAATAATGCATCTTCCGTAATTTTTGGGTCATAATTCATATTACTTGCAGCGTAAAAAGCACTACGCGCTTTTATTTTACTACCAAGTTGAACATGACAATCTGCTAAATGATACCAAGCATTTTGAACCAAACTATCATCTCCATAAGTTACTTTCTCAAATTTAAGCGCTGCATTTTTATAATCCTTAATTTGATAGTAACAATACCCTATTTCATAATTTCCTTTTTCGTTAAAACCACCACCAGTAGTTTCCGATTTTTTAAAATAAGTTAAGGCATTAGCAAAGTCTTTCAAATTAAAATAAGATTCTCCAATCATTCTATTAATTTCACTTTCTTTCTGGATTTTAGACGAATCGTTTAATAATGCAGGAGCATTTTTCACAACCTCTTCATACTTACCTTGAATAAAATAAATTTGAGTAATATAATAAGGTACAACTACGCTAAATGTTTCGTTATTTAATAGTCGATTAAACCCTTGTAAAGCAACTTCATAGTTTTTTTCTTGGTAAGACATGTGAGAATAGTAGTAGTTAGCAGGATGCGCATATTTATTATCAACATCTTTAATTTCAAATAAATCTAATTTTGCTTTTTCGTAATTATTTGTGATAAAATAACTGTACCCTCTTTTAAAATACAACTCCGCTAAGTTATCTTTAGTTAATTCATAGATGTCAACTTTTTCTAAAAACTGAATTGCATCTTCATATTTCTTTTTTCTAAAACTTGACTTTCCTAAATAAAAATAACCCCATTTCACTTTCGTGCTTTCTGGATGACGCTCAATAAATTCTTTCATCCTCCATTCACCATCCTTATGAAACAGCTCAATGCCACAGGCTGCAGCGTAATACTCAGCATCTGTTTTTATTAAGGTATTCCCTTTCACAGAATTCATGTAATCAATAAATGTTTTTTGAGCAGCGGTGTATTGTTTTTTATCAAACAATTCTAACCCCATTTTATAGCTAGCATCTTTATCTAAATAAAATTGTGTTTTTTGAGAAAACAACAATCCTGAGAACGTTAGTAATAAAAGACTTATGAAATATTTTTTAATCATCATGTAGTATATAATCGTATATAAATAATTTGGTTACACTAAATTTTCATAAAAGAAATTTAGGGCAACTAACAATCGTTAAAATTTGTTCTTAAAAATAACTGTCAAATAAGCTTCCTTAACACGCTGATTATGTAGTTATTAACCCAGGCATGTTAAAACTTGAAGTCGATAGTTCCCAAATGAAGCTAATTACTTTCTAATTTCACAACACAATTATTTTACTATGATTAACGATTCGGTTATTGAATTTAAAGATGCTACCATATTTCAAGGCGATGTTCCTGTAATTACCAACTTAAACTTAAACCTTAATAAGGGTGAGTTTGTGTATTTATTAGGGAAAACAGGGAGCGGAAAAAGTAGTTTACTGAAAACTATTTATGGAGACTTAGAACTAAATCATGGTGCGGGAGAAGTAGCTGGTTTTAAATTACACAACTTGAAACGCAAGGAAATACCGTATTTACGACGTAAACTAGGTATTGTATTTCAGGATTTCCAGCTATTAAGTGATAGAAATGTGTATGAAAACCTTCGTTTTGTGATGAAGGCCACAGGCTGGACAGATGAGGCTAAAATAAAAATCAGAGTAAAAGATGTATTAGCTAAAGTTGGTTTAGAAAGTAAAGAACTGGTAATGTCATTTCAGTTATCTGGAGGGGAACAACAACGTATTAGTATTGCTCGAGCTTTAATTAACGATCCTGAAATTATTTTAGCAGATGAGCCAACTGGTAATTTAGATCCTGAAACATCTGAAGGTATCATGAAAATATTATTAGACATCAGTAAACAAGGGCGTTGTGTATTATTTGCAACTCATGATTTGTTATTATATAGTAAGTTTCCTTCTCGTACCTTGCTTTGTGAAAACAGCAAAATTGCAGATAGTGTGGCTTTAAAATAAATGAACGATTCATTTGATATATCTTATTTCGAATCACCCATAGGTTTAATACAAATAAAAAGTGTTAACCAAAAAATATGTTTAGTTGAATTCAGAGAAAAAGAAGTCGAACCTTTTACGCCTGAAACGTCTTTAAGCAAAGAATGCATTAAACAGTTAAAAGAATACTTTGCAGGAGAACGCCTACTATTTGAACTTCCAATTTTTCAGGTCGGTACTGATTTTCAACAAAAAGTATGGAGCGAATTATTAAATATTCCTTACGGCACAACGATGTCGTATGGACAATTAGCGCGTAAAATTGGGGATGTAAAAAGTGTGAGGGCAGTTGGCACAACCAACGGCAAAAATAAAATTGCCATTATTGTTCCTTGTCACCGTGTTATTGGATCGGACGGAAGCTTAACAGGTTATGCAGGCGAATTATGGAGAAAAGAATGGTTACTCAAACATGAAGTAGAACATTCGGGACCAATTGAAGGCAGATTGTTTTAATTCAAATGATACCTAATCAGGTTATGACTTGTCCAGCAATACTTCATACAACCTGAGAAATAGTAAAATGATCTTACGATTCCGATTTTATCAACAAACATCTGTGCGCAAGCAGTGTCAAATACCATACTTTGCGGATGATTTCTTATAAAAAGGATATTCATGCTTATTCCTGAATAATTTCCAAGTACAAACTGTTTTTGGGAAAAACTATCCGGTACCAAACAAGAATATTCAATACTTGAAATTATATCTCTTTTAATAGTATCATGCATATTAACTTTGTCTAACATGATTCCCCAATTTTTAGTCACTAAATATCCAGAAGAATCTTTGATATACTGCGCTAAATTTCCGTTTGTAAAATGGAAATAGTCGCGAAAATTCATATTTGTATGGCATAATTTATAATAGTGTTCGCCAACTATGAACGTATCTTTTTCTACATACACACTGTCAAAATTATTTTTCAAATGAATACTCCCCAAAGTATCATCATCACTTAACTGATATATCCAGTAATTACCTACGGCCAAAGGTAACATTGTATCATTTACTGTTACTGAATTGTTGTTATTGTAATTTGGGTCAGGTAGAGTAAGTGTTTCTTTTTTACAAGAAAAAAACATAATGATCAAACTAAAAACTATTAAAACTTTTTTCATCATGTGTTTAATACGCTGAAAAAAAATATTTATTGTGCTTATGAAATTTATTTTACTAATTCCACATACACATTTCTATTTAAAGAAATGTTTTTAACTGGTTTTTCTAAAGTAATAGTTTGCCATTGTGTTGTAGGTTTAATCCAAAATTCTTTATCCATTTTAATTTTCACAGACATATTAAATTCTTTATTGCAATTTATGTATCTGAATTGCAATTTCTTTTTAATGAGTTTATATTCTAAACGAGGTATTTGAGTGGTTCGCAAATACTGGTTAAACAATGGCATAAAATCAATATTAGTTTTTTTACAAATAAATTCTTCTAATTCTTTTGACGAAACTGTTTTATGATAAAATGTTTGATTGATGTCTCTTAATAAAACTCTGAATTTTTCATCATTATCCATTACTTGTCTTATCATGTGCACAATCTGGCTTCCTTTGTTATATATATCACTACTACCCTCTTGATGAACGCCATATTGTCCAATTAATGGAATATCATTATCAATTGATTTCTTAACTCCTTCACAATAATCATTACCTGCTTCTTTACCAAACTCGCATTCGGTAAATAAAACCTCAGCATAAGAAGTAAATCCTTCGTGTATCCAATTATCGGCAACATCTTTAGCAGTAATACTATTACCAAACCATTCATGTCCGCTTTCGTGAACTACAATAAAATCCCACTTTAATCCCCAACCTGTTTTAGATCTATCAGTACCTAAATAACCATTAATATATTTATTACCATATGCCACATTGCTTTGATGTTCCATTCCTAAATAAGGAGCTTCCACAATTTTATAGCTATCGTCGTAAAATGGATAAGGTCCGAACCAATACTCAAAACATTTAATCGTTTTTGTAACGTTTGTTTTTAAATGCGAAATAGCTTTTTGTTTGTGATAATTCAACACCCAATAGTCTGTTATTAGTTTTCCATTTTCTCCAATAACTGAATCATGTAACAAGGTGTATTTACCAATGTAAGGAATGATATCGTAACTATTAATAGGATTAGTTATTCTCCAAGTATAACTGATTAAACCGTCTCCATTTTTTTGTTGAGAGATTAATTTTCCGTTACCAACTGCTACCAATGTATCTGGAACAATAATATTTAATAGACAACCGTTATCTGGTTCTTCACTTTGCACATCTTTACATGGGAACCATACACTCGCCCCTGCTCCCTGACAAGCTACACTCATCCAAGGATTGCCTAATGAATCTTTTTTCCAAACAAAGCCTCCGTCCCATGGTGGATTTACCGCTACTTTTGGTTTGCCATGATAAAATAATTGAACCGTGTGTTCAGTGTTTTTTTGCAGAGAAGATAAAGCCAACATCCAACGATTAGTTTCTTTTTTATAATTACTGAATTTAGCGTTATCAATAAAAACAGAATCTATTTGTAAGGGTTCTTGTAAATCAATTTGCATCACAAAAGGCAAACTATCTGCAACAACTTTATAAGTAATAATCGTATTTCCTGAAATTGATTTTGCGTTATAATCTGGTTTTATTGACACATTATAATGCATTACATCCCACCAAGCTCTATATGAAGTATTACTTCCTAATAAGGTATCTTCTTTAGTTAATGGCTTGGATTGAGAAAAAGAATTGTAAGTAATTACAAGGAGTAAGATGGTTATGTGAAATTTTAATTTCATGTTTTATGATAACGTTCGTCACCCTGAACTTGATTCAGGGTCTCACAGATGCTGAATCAAGTTCAGGGTGACTATACACAATAATCCTACTTCCCTTCCTTAGCCTTTTGCATAGGATTTCCGCCTGTGCTTTGTCCGCGACCAACTGTTTTACCTTTAAAAATATCAAAACGGTTTGGTTCATCTTTCATATTCCAAGTGTTATTTTTTTCATCGATATCTGCTGTTTCTTTGTATGGATCTAATAAGATAGAAGCAACTTCTTTATTTTTAGAATATGTTTTTACAACATTCTTTTCATTCTTACGCCATACATATGCATTTACTCTATCAATTTCAGAAGTACCATCCTTAAAGTTCCATTGTATAATAAGAGGAGTAACACAACCACCTTTATTGGTAAAATAAATTTCATAATTATATTTTCCTTTCAAACTTTCAAACGAAGAATCGCTCACAGCTTCTAAATTTTCATAACGGTTAATTGGCTTTTTCTCAATAGCAGTTTTAACTTCTGGCTTGTAGTGAAAGTAAAAATCACGTAAAGTTGTATCTGCATCAACCAAAAACTTTAATCCTTCTTGTTTATTTCTGATTTTAGAAATAGGGTCAAATGTATCTTTAGCTTTAGGATAAATTCTCATCGTATCCATTTTCACAGGCACTTCTTTATTATTAATAAACGTGTAAGCTTTCACAGAATCTAGAGACACATCAACTGGCTCAATATCATAAAACCAAGCTCTCCAATACCAATCTAAATCAACGCCACTTGCATCTTCCATTGTTCTGAAAAAATCGGCAGGTGTTGGATGTTTGAATGCCCAACGTGTAGCATATTGTTTGAAAGCGAAATCAAATAATTCGCGACCCATAACTGTTTCACGTAAAATATTTAAAGCTGTACATGGTTTTCCGTAAGCATTAGCACCAAAATTATTGATGTTCTCGCTATTCGTCATAATAGGTTCTAACTGATCTTTTGGCAAACGCATGTAATCAACCATTTTATGAGCGGGCCCACGGTTAGAAGGATAATTATTATCAAATTCTTGCTCTGTTAAAAATTGAGTAAATGTATTTAAACCTTCATCTAACCAACTCCACTGACGTTCATCGCTATTGATAATCATAGGAAAAAAGTTGTGACCTACTTCATGAATAATAACACCAAGCATTCCGTATTTAGTTCCTTCGGTATACGTGCCATCTTTTTCGGTTCTACCAAAATTAAAACAAATCATAGGATATTCCATTCCGTTAGACGCTTCAATACTTTGAGCTACAGGGTAAGTATATGGAATCGTAAACTTTGAATAGGTTTTAATAGTATGCGCTACTGTTTTTGTAGAATACTTTCTGTACAACCCAGCTGCTTCTTTACCATAAAAACTCATACACATTACCTTTCTGGTAGCTGAGCCTGTCGAAGCTACTTTAATTGGCATAGCATCCCACATAAATTTACGAGAAGAACCCCATGCAAAATCTCTTACGCTATCCGCTTTAAAAATCCATGTTTTAGTAGTAGTTGCTTTATTTTTTTCAGCAGCTGTACATTCATCTAAAGTTACAATTTCAGTCACATCATTATAATTAGCATTAGCTTTTGTCCAACGTGCCATTTGTGTTGGATTTAATATTTGCGCATAGTTTTGACACTCACCAGTAGAACATATAATATGATCTGCTGGTACAGTCATCTTTACAGTATAATCTCCAAAAGCTAAAGCAAATTCTCCACGACCTGTAAATTGTTTATTTTGCCATCCCTGAAAATCGCTATACACGCACATACGCGGGTACCATTGCGTCATCGTAAATAAATAATTACCATCTTCTTTAAAAAATTCGTAACCACCGCGTCCGCCAATTTCCATACGATTACCCATTTTAAATTGCCATTTTACAATAAACTTCACTTTACTATTTGGCATTAATGTTTTAGGCAAATCAATACGCATCATGGTTTGATTGATCGTATATTTAATGGGTTTCCCTAATTCATCGGTAACTGATAAAATTTGATCTCCTAATCCTTTTAAACGTTCTTCAGTGTTCATTCCCTTAACAGCAGCTTCATCATAAGGAGCATTCATTTTATTGCTATCAAAAAAGTTAGATTCATTAGTTGGGTTATGTTGATTTTCATCTAACTGCAACCATAAATACTGTAATTTATCAGGTGAGTTATTATGATAGGTTACCACTTCCTTACCAATTAACATGAGATTTTTTTCATCTAATGTAGCTTCAATATTATAATCGGCTTTTTGCTGCCAGTACTTAGCTCCAGGAGCCCCAGAAGCTGTTCGTTGCTCGTTAGGAGTAGGTAAAATAGTTCCTAATTGCTCAAACTTATTCCCATGATTTGACATAGGATTGTTCTTGATATTTTGAGCTAAAGCCACTGAAGTTAGCAAGCACAAGGAAGTTGTTATGGTAATAAAACGAGTCATATTTATATTTCTTTTAAGCGTTGAACAAATAATAAAAAAGCAATTCCAAAAACGGCTGATGATACAAAGAACACAAAATTAGCCTTTTTGATTCTGGTAAATCTAAATAAAAAAACAGAGACTGATAGCATAATAGACACGATAATTAATTGCCCTAATTCTAACCCTAAATTAAAAGAAAATAAAGGAAAAACAACACTTTCTTCTTTACCTAACATTGATTTTAATAGGTATGAAAAACCCATGCCATGAATGAATCCAAATAATAAAGCTAAAACATAGTTAAGTGAATAATTATGGTTTATACTTCTAACCTGAGAGTCTTGTCTGTTTCTATAAAAGATATTAATAGCACAAGTAATTAAAATGGTTAAGGGTATTAATACTTCAATATAACTTTGTTTTACCGAAAATATATTTAAAACACTCACCGCTAGCGTTAAAGAATGCCCTATAGTAAAAGCTGTCACCAATACCAGTAGCTTTTTCCATTCTTTTACAGAAAAAAGCACACACAAAGCCATCACATATAAAATGTGATCATAGCCGTTCCAATCTAAAATATGTTCGGTGCCAGTATTAAACCATAACCAAAATTCGTCCATAAAAATTGTTACTTTTGTGTGTGTTAAAAATAGAAAATAGAACGTCATTTCCTCAAATTATTACAGCAACGGTAAAATGTCTGTTTTTTGGGCTATTGCTTCTTTCAGTATTTGGTTTTAATCAAAAAAAACACCCTTTTTACTTAAGTGTGGTAGATATAAAACATGATGCCAAACAGCAGAGTTTGAATGTGAGCGTCAAACTATTTATCAATGATATAGAAGATGCCTTAAAAAAAACAACCAGTAAACCAATTGATTTATTAAATCCGAAGGACAAAGCAGAGATGGAAACCGAACTGATGAATTATATCAAAAAGCGTTTATCTATTTCAGTAAATGCAAAAGCTGTTAGTCTTAATTTTATTGGCTATGAAAAAGAAGAAGACGCCATTTGGACGTATTTTGAAGTGAAAAAAGTACCTCAACCAAAAAGCATCAAAGTAGATACAAAACTGTTATTTGATTTTTTGCCAACGCAGGCAAATATTGTTCATGCAGAAATCAATGGCGTAAAAAAAAGCAGCAAGGTTGTTAATCCAGAAAGTAAAATAGAATTCAAATTTTAAATTGAAAAAAAATCTCATAGTTATTGCAGGGCCAACCGCCGTTGGCAAAACGGCTTTATCTATTCAATTAGCTAAGCATTTTTCTTGCCCAATTATTTCTGCCGACTCTCGTCAGTTTTATAAGGAAATGAGTATTGGCACGGCTAAGCCTAGCGAAGAAGAAATGCAAGGCGTGAAACATTATTTTATAAATAACATTAGCATTCATGACATCTATAATGTTGGGCAGTTTGAAAGAGAAGCTATTGAATGTATTGAAACTTTATTTAAAGAACACGAAACCTTAATTTTAGTAGGAGGCTCTGGTTTATACATCAATGCTATTTTAAATGGAGTAGATGAATTTGAAGAAATACCATCAGAAATAAGAGAACAACTTATTAAAGATTATAACGAAAAAGGCTTAGTGTTTTTACAAGAAGAATTAAAAGTAAAAGACAAAGTATATTACAATCAAGTGGATTTAAATAATCCACAACGCATCATGCGAGCTTTAGAAGTGTGTATTCATAATAAACAGCCCTACTCTAGTTTCCGAAAAAAAGAAAAAAAAGAACGCTCTTTCGATACCATCAATTTATTGATTAATACTGAGCGCGAAGCTTTATATCAGCGCATCAACAAACGTGTGGATATAATGATGGAACAAGGTTTATTAGAAGAAGTAAAAGCTTTATATCCTCACAAAGAGTTAAATGCATTAAATACTGTTGGCTATAAAGAATTATTTGATTTTATGAATAACAAATGTACTTTAGAAGAAGCTGTAAGTATGATTAAACAAAACTCTCGCCGTTATGCTAAACGACAATTAACATGGTTTAATCATCAAGGAGAATATGAAATGTTTGAACCAACGGATGCCGAAAAAATAAAAGCGTATATCGATATTCTTAGTCAGCACTTATAACCCTTCGAGTCCGCTAAGGGTGACAAAAAAATTAATTATAAAAATAATGTTTGCCTTTTTAAAAGATTATAGAAAACTAAAACCAGCCATCATCAATGTAATTATTGCTGAGTTTTTTATACAATTAGTAAACGCTACGTTTATGCTAATTCTTCCTTTATATATGGATAGAAAAGGTTTTAGCGAAGAACAAATTGCCTTATTTATTACCTTTCGATTTCTGGGAGTGTTTGCATTAGCCTTACCAATTGGTAATATTATTAAAGGCAGAGCAATGAAGCCTTTCTTCTATTTATCATCTGTTTTAGTTCCTTTGTTTGGCTTGTGTATAGTGCTCTGTGTTAATTTTAAATTAACGGCATGGATTTATGTATCACTTATTTTATGGGGCGCGTCATTTACTTTTATGCAAATCCCTATTACGCCTTACATTTTAAGAAATGAACATAAAGAACACCATACCTCTGGTATTGCTTTAAGTTATAGTACTTGGAGCTTTGCTGGAATTTTTAGTGGTATTATAATTTGGCTATTAGATATGCTGAATCCAACTTTTTTTAATGAAGAACAGATTCTGATTTTATTTTCAATCCTTGGATTTGGAGGTGTTTATTTTATGAGCAAAGTAAACTTACGAGAAGAAATGGATGATCACAAAACATCTATTGTAAAAACCAAAACTCATAAAAATGATTGGTTCTTAATTTTTAAAGGTTTAGTCCCTACCCTAATAATTGCTACTGGTGCAGGATTAACGATTCCTTTTATTAGTTTATTTTTCGACAAAGTACATCACATGGGCAAAGGTGATTTTAGTTTTGTGAGTGCTATTGCAGCTGTATTAGTTGTTTGGGGAGCATTGATGGTGCCACGTATTAAAGAAAACATAGGTTATAAAATTGCTATTCCAACCACACAATCCTTAGCCGTTATTTCGTTAGTAGCATTGGCTACCACTCAATTTTATAGTCAGTATAGTATTGCCGTTTATATTGCCATTGCTTGTTATTTATTACGCCAACCATTAATGAATATGGCAGGACCAATGACATCTGAATTAGTGATGAATTATGTAGGAGAGAAAAACAGAGAAATTACCAGTGCACTAACGGCTGCCATTTGGAGTGGTAGTTGGGTAATTAGTGGTTTTATGGTGAAAATTATGTTTCACGAAGGATTTCCGTACGTCAACATATTTTTAATAACCGCAGCATTATACGCCTTTGGCGTATTAATGTATTATTTTTTAATTGTAGATTACGGAAAGCGTGAGAAACAAGGATTGATAAAACCTTAGGTTCTTGATTCGTCACCCTGAACTCGTTTCAGGGTCTCATTGAGATGCTGAAACAAGTTCAGCATGACTAAATTTAAAACACTAAAATAAACTCTACATTTGAAGGAACATATTTAGCACCTTCAGTAGCAGAAATCCATTTCGTCATGGAGTTTAGAGCCTTCTTAATATCTTCCTTACATCCACAATTATCTTTTCCGATTTCAGAAATCGTTGTTACTTTCAAATGACCTTTATTATCAACTGTTCCAGTAACTTTATATTTACCAGAAAGAGATGCTGCAATTGTTTTTTCTTTAAAATAAGATGTTACATAATCTCTAATAGCCACTTCGCTCCCTACATAATAAGCACTACTCGTTTTATTATCAGTAATAGATACTGGAGCAGATGCAGCATTTCGATTTGCACCAGGTCCTGCATTTGCTTTATCCATATCATCAGATTCTTTAGATAATTTATCAGCTTTTTCCGCTTTCTTTTTTGAATCAGCTTGAGCAATACTCTCATCTGCTTTGTAATAACCTTCTTCTTTTACTGTTTTTGTTGCAGATGTATTAGCTGCTATTTTTTGATTAGCCTGCATTTCGTTATTTGATTGCTCTTGCTCCAATTTATTTTTTTCTTTTGCAACCGAAGAACTTGCAACTCCAGATGCGGCATAAACATCTATTGTTTTTGGTTTCTCTCCAGCAACATCACCTTCAGCTAATTTATCATCTAAATTCGCATCACTTCTACTTTTTGCCTCATCTTTTGCTTGAGTATTATAAGAAAGTTCTGGTTTAGCACCTGCTAATACAACAGGAGATTCTGTAACCAAGCCTTTATTACTTTCACTCACCGAATTTTTACTTACAATAGTTTGTTGAGATGTTAAAGGCGCTTCTGATGCATCGTTTTGTTCTTTGGAGAGATTATCCGTTATACTTTCTATTGGCTTAGCCTCTTCAAACTGTTGTTGAGGCAAGTTATTCGCCTTTTCTTCATTTAAAGCAATGTTAGTAGCAGAATCTTCTTTAGTTTGATTAAAAAAGAAAATAGATATCATAAGTATTAGTGCAATAGAAGCCGCTGCACTAAACCAAATCACTTTATTTTTGTTGGCCGAGCCTGTAGGAGTCACTTTTTTTGAGATTGCTATATTCAATTCTTCAGTCAAAGTTTTTGCCTTTTGAGAATCTGAATGAGCAGAAAATCCTTCCAGCGCTTCTTTTTCAAAATCATCCAATTCATCAAAATCACTTGACTTGCTAGATTGGGAATCTAACAACTTAAATAACTCTTCAGGAGATAATGGTTTATGTTTATCGGGGTTGCTCACTATTTTTCTCTAGTTTAATTTTCAAATTCCGTTTTCCGTTTTGAATAAAGCTTTTTACTTCATTCATTGTATAACCTGTAACATCAACAATTTCGTTATAAGACTTTTCTTTCAAGTAAAATAACTCAATACACTTTTTCTGATCTTCACTTAGTTCTTCAATGGCTTTTTCGAGTTGGGTATACTGTATTTCTTTTTCCGCTGCTTTGTTAGGATGCATGCTGCTTTCTGTTTCCATAAACAAATCAGCATGTATCTGTATATCAATCTCTTTCTTCAATTTAGATTGTTTACCTCTAATAATCATTAAACAATGATTTTTGGAAAAGGTATACAACCAACTCTTAAAATACTCAATATTAAACTTCAGTAAATCTGCCAACAATTTTTCGAAAATTTGCATCACGGCATCTTTGGCCTCATCTTCATCTTTCAAATATTTAAAAGACAAACCCAAAACTAGGTGTGAATACCTTTTATATAATATTCCTACAAACACATTATTTTTTGTGTTTTTATACTCTGTAATCAATTCGTTATCAGAGAAATGGTTATATTTTTCGTTGTAAAGCACTAGTCATTTCAAAGATAAATATAAACTCTATTAGACAAGTAATTTATAACAAAAATTTACTTTGTTTAATACTTTGTTAATGTTATATTTGTTGGTTTACGAACATTGGCAAACTATTTGTTTAATCGACCCAATAATTGAAATTTTTAGTAAAATATAGCTTTTTATTAGTTTTGGCTTTTTCGAGTCTAAGTTTTCAGCAAATGCAAAACTTTGATACCAGAGCCAAGGTTAAAGCTTCCTATATTTATAATTTCACAAAACATTTTGATTGGCCTGAAAAAATGAAGTCTGGTAGCTTTATCATTCAGGTTATTGGTTCAAATCCCAGTCTTAATCAGGAATTGACAAAAATGGCCTCAACCAAACAAAAAGGGAATCAGAAATTAGAATTAGTCATATCTTCTGCCCTAGACCCTTCTTTAAAACCTCATATTGTATATTTATTGACTGAATCATCTGATTTGCTGAAAGATGCAAACTCTAAATACAAAGGGAGTGGAACCTTAATTATTACCGAAAAAGCAGGATTGGCTAAACAAGGAGCTGCCATTAATTTTGTGGTAGCAGATAACAAATTGGCTTTTGAATATAGTGAAAATAATGCGAAAAAAGCCGGACTAAAAACAGGAGATGGACTAAATAGTTTAGCTATTGTAGTTGATTAAATTAATTATTAAATTTGTATAAGTGTTAACAATATCAAAATCATATCATTACCTAAGAAACAGTTTCTGTTTGTTATTGGTGTGTGTTTGTCATAATTTTTATGGACAAACAGATTTGTTATTTGAAGCTCAAAGACTTTGTAATGAAAAGAAATTTGATCAAGCTATTCCATTAATTGAAAAAGTTATTGTTCACCCTGATACAAAAAATGATCCTGCTTCTTGGCATATTCGTTCGTATTCTTACATACAAACCTATAAATTAACAGGGCCTGCTAACACCTCCAAAATAGATTTATTAGATACAGCTATTGCATCTGCTATTGTCTCCAAAAGCCTTGACAATGATAAAGGTTATTTAGAAAACAATAATGCTTTTATTAAAAATGGAGCGAACACATTTTATAAGATTAGTACTATTCTATTGCAAGACTCTTTAAATAATGTGAAGTCTGAAATATACTATAACAAGTATAAAAAATGTACTGAGTTATTTGACCCTACATTTGACTTTAAACAACAAGACATTAAATACTATAATACAACAGGCAGTATTTTTGAGGATTTGTATATGCGTAACAACTTTAACCAAAAATATGGTGACGTAGCAAAAACAGCCTTATTAAAGGTGTTGGATATTGACAACAAAAACATCAGTGCCAACATTAATTTAGGTATTTTGTATTACAACCAAGGTGCAACGTTAATGCGTATGATGGATTACGATGTTGATTTAGCTCAATTAGATGTTATACAAGAAAATGCTAAAAAATTATTTAAACAATCTTTACCTTTTATGATTAAGGTTTATGAATTAGACCCTAAAGCAGAAAAAGCGTTAGAGAGTTTGCAAGGTATTTATTCAGCATTACTGGATGATGAGAAAGCAAATGAGTTTAAACAAATAAAAGAGGCCTTAAATAATAAATAAGAAGGCTAAAGTATGGCATTTAAATTTACCATTGGTAGAAAAATAGGAACAGGTTTTGGCGCATTGCTTTTACTAACCCTTGTTGCCTTTATTTTCACAATTGTAACTGTTACCAAAAGTAAACAACAAACAGATTCGGTTGTGGGCCAGGTAACACCATCTGTATCTGCCTTAAAAGAATACAACTTTATTTTACAAAAATCTCAAACCTTAATTTCTAAATGGTATTACTTCCAATCTGCTAATGATGATCCCTCAAAAACGGAACTTAGAAATTTAATTAGTAAAGATTATCCTCACATTAAAGGGGAAATTAACGAGCTATCAAAAGACTGGACAAAAGAAGAAAAATCAAAAGCTAAAACAATTATTCAATTTAGTGATGGCTTATTTAAATTATACCAAGAAGAGATTATGACACCTTTAAACTCTTGGGAAAGCTACCAAGATGTTAGTGTAAAATTCTTAGTAACCTCTCCGTTTGAAGACAGTCAGGAGAAAATTAAAATGTTGTACATACAGTTAAATGATTTAATTAAACAAAAAGAATCGATTGCTGAAAAAACAAAAGAGCAAATGTTTAGTTCTTTTAACTTCTTAGACCGTTTTGTGAAATTATTAGGTATTGGATTATTTGTTGGAGGTATTTTAATTGCCATATTCACAACCCGTTCTATTACCAAACCAATTCAACAGCTTAAGAAAATGTTGTTATCAATGGGCTTGGGAATCTTACCTAAAGAACGTATCAATTACCGTACTGATGAAATTGGTGAAATGGGTATTGCGTTAAATAGCTTGGTTGAATCAATGGAAAGTACAACCGAGTTTGCTAAACAAACGGGAAAAGGAAATTTCGAAGCTTATTACAAGCCTTTAAGTAAAGATGATAGCTTAGGTCACGCCTTATTAAAAATGCGTGACGGTTTATCTGAAAATGAAAGAGTATTAGAACAAAAAGTAGTTGAAAGAACAGAGCAAGTTGTAAAACAAAAAGAAGAAATTGAATTAAAAACCAAAGAATTAGAAATTTTATTTAAACAAGTAACTGATAGTATACATTACGCAAAAAGAATTCAAGAAGCTATTTTACCTCCAAATAATTTAGTAAAACAAATTTTACCAGAATCATTTGTACTATACAAACCAAAAGATATTGTAAGTGGTGATTTTTATTGGATTGACAAGAAACAAGGATGGTGCTATTTTGCTGCGGTTGATTGTACAGGACATGGTGTGCCAGGTGCCTTTATGAGTATTGTAGGCTACAATTTATTAAAAGATATTTTAAAAAACACCGACAGTATTGAGCCATCTATTATTATGGATAAGATGAATGATGGTGTTGCAAATACATTACATACCAATACAACTTCTGGTAAACAAACCAAAGATGGTATGGATATGACTTTATGTGCATTAAACTATGATACATTAGAATTACAATTCTCAGGTGCATTTAATCCATTATACATTATTCGCGGAAACGAATTAATACAATACAAAGCAGATAAATTTCCTGTAGGGATGTTTATTGGTGAGAAACAAAATTTCACTAACCATAAAATTCAATTACAAAAAGGTGATAGTATTTACATTTTCTCTGATGGATACGCTGATCAATTTGGTGGACCAAAAGGTAAAAAATTTATGGCAGGAAATTTCCGTCAGTTATTAGCAGATGTAAGTAAGTTGCCTATTGAAAGGCAAAAGACAATGCTAAACCAAACCATTGAAGAATGGCGTGGTAACTTAGAGCAAGTAGACGATATTTTAATTATTGGCGTTAAAGTATAAAAAGCAAAGGCCTCTCAGTTAAACCGAAAGACCTCTACCTCAACTAAAAAATCGTTTATTGAATCTGACAGTTGATGCTGTAATCTCCATAAAAATCGCTTCCTGAGTTTGTATTAGCATTACATCTATCTTCTGCTCTTTTTCTTGAATCCTTATAAGTATATTGAGAATAGTCACTTGTTGTACTTCCACTATTACCTGTATACGTTTTTGAACATTTACACACGTAATCTTTTTTGCAAGATGTTGTTAATGTTCCAAAGCAAATTAATGCTGATGCTAATAAAATAATTGTTTTCATGTTTGTTTTTTTATTGTATAAATTATATCACAAAGGTGGGCTAAATAAAATCAGATGTATTACAAGATTATTTTAAATAATTACATCATTCACACTTCATTAAAAAAAAGTACACGTTTGCATTAATATTGTTTTTTTAATTAAATGGATGAGAACAACAAACCAAACAAAGAAACTTTAGAGCAATGGCATAAAAAAACTGATAATTGAAAACTAGTAATATTTTATTATAACTAAAAAGACAAACGCATTTTCCGCCAAAACACATCGCTCAATTTGGTTGGACTGTATATTTCACAAATCCAATTTCTATTTTAGTGATAGTGGTTATTATTTCTACATCTTCACTAACTTCCCATTCCAAATTTTTCCTTTAGCAGAACTTAAATCAATAATGTACAATCCTTGCGAAAACTGATTGCTTGGAATTTCTATCGACAGTGGATTTTGACCATTATACTGTTTATTGTAAACCAATTGTCCATGAGTATTATAAACTTCAAGTTTAATATCATTTATTTTTTCTCCTGATAAATCAATAAAAGTATTTTCATTAAAAGTTGGGTTAGGAAATAATTTCACTTGAATCGATTGAGCTATTGTTTCCTCAATTTTTGTTGCAACTCCTAATCCTTTCAAAATTATGGCAGTAGTAGATAAAGCAGGTAAATTAATCGTAAAAGTATTAGCGGTTACTTGAACTGTACCAGACGATAAAGCATTATTAGTACGCGATATAAATGTTTCAGTAGTAGGTAATGATTTTAATTGTTTAAATGTGTAAACCCCATTTGGCACATTAAAATTAGTAACCGTTGCACTCACTGTTTTAGAAGTTGTTAAAGCTCTATTAACTAATATCGTAGTCACAGAATCGTTTGTTGTATTAATAGATGAATAAGCAGACACATTTAGCTCCTGATTAGAAACAGATTTCACGCGGGTTGTTTTAGCATAACGACTAAATAAATGCATGGTTTCCCACTGACCAATATTCCAATACCAAGGAGTGAAAAATGCCACACCATTATCAGCAAAGGTTCCTAATACAGAAGCATAGCTTACTGAACTTACATTGGCATTAACATGCGTGAAGCCATATTCAGAAACAGCAGTACCTACATTATGATTAGATCCCATGTATTGAGTTAACCAACGGTTGCAACGTTCCAATACAAACTCTTGAGTAATCGAATTGTCCCAACCAGATGCAGCTGTTGTTTTTACTCCATTAGCGCCAGGGTAACTATAAGTGGTATCAAAATACAAACGGTGTAGTTGAACAACATCTGAACTACTCGATTCATTTGGATAGCTATGAATGTCAATTACATCTAACAACCTAATTCCAGAGGCGGTTTGTTCTTCAGAAATACGTTTAATGAAAAATTCTAACCAAGTGTAGCTTTGTCCATTCATGGCTGTAATTTTTGTATTATTCCAAGCATACCATTGCCATTCGCTAGCAGGAACAGGTCCGCATAATTTAATGTTTGGGAATTTAGCTCTCGCTTTTTTTGCCACCGAAAAATACAACTGCATAAACACTTCGGCGGTTGGTTGTGTTGGCATTATATCATCGTGAGTACCATACCAAATATCAGGTTCGTTATCCATACTCCAATACTGGAGCTTATTATTATTTAAACCCAAACCACCGCTTCCAAACCAATGATCTAATATATTAACTGTTGAATCAGCTGTCCAGTTTTGTAAATACAAATTAGGATTGCCATCTGTAGTTGCCGCGCTCCCTCCTGCTCCGTTTGGCACACCACCACCTGCTAAATTTTGTTGAACACCACTCCACCAATTGGAACCATTATAAGCCCAATCATTAAAATTATTAGAAGTATTAGATGCGGCTTTACCAATTAATTGAAAGCCCCACATACCTTGTGCTCCTGGCAAACTATCGCCCAGTTTTTTGGCAGCATAATCCCAATCGTGAGCATACACATTATTGTACCAATCTGGATGACAAGTCATTTTTTTACGCCAGTTATATTTACTACCATTATTTCCTCCATTCTCTCTTGAAAAACGTAAACCTACATCTCGTAAAAATTTCCACTGAGCTGATGTAGTTGGTGATGAAGGATCATCTGACACATTATTATTTTTACCATAGATGTATGGAGAAATAGCTTTGCGGCCAGCATTTGCATCTACGGTTACATTAACCGTTTGCGCATTAGACACTTGATATATTAATGCAGCAATACATAGTGAGTAAAAAATTTTCATAGTAATTAATTTGTTTGACCTAAGATATGAATTTCTTATTGTAGATTTTATGTAATACTAAAGTTTTATGCATTTATATATCTCAATTATTTTTTGTAAATTAGTTTATGAAAAAAACTATTCTATTAAGTGTATTAAGCTTAGTTGCTTGCAATACAAAAACGGAAACAAAAGAAGCGTATACATTGGGATCTTTTGAATTAGGCGGACCTTTAGGAAAAGATACCATTAACATCATAGATGGTAATAATCGGAAACAAGGCTTATGGATTATGAGGATTAGCAAGGACACTGTTGTTTATAGAAATGATACCATGCATTCGGTAACGAATATGACTTCAGGAGAAATGATTCGATTATTAAAATCAGGGCAAATGCATCATTTTATAACTTACGATTCATTAGCAGTGAAAAGCGAATAAATTGATGAGCGTAAAAAACAAATCTTACCTTGTTATATTTATGTTACTAGTTTTCGTAAGAAAATCTACGTATGCTCAATCTGAATTTAAAACAGATACGATGTTATTAAAAGGGAAATACTTTGGTAAAAACATTTACGTTCAAAACCCTCGACTCATAAAAGGACAAGACACCATCTATACAGCACAACAAGTATTAGTAAACGATAGTCTTGTTTTGAATTACACACAACTACAAAAAAGTGCTTTTGCTATTCCTTTAACAAAAATGCATTTAAAAGAAGATGATGTTATTACGATTAAAATTGTGCAATGGAATTTTGGTAGAGTAAAAATATTGAATCAAATAAAATAGAAATAAGAAATCCTATGAAACGCTCTAAACTACCCGACGATAAAAAAGTAGAAATGCTGGCGAACCTCGACAAGCAATTAGCATTGAACGCAGAAGAAAAAAAACTGTTCAATAAACAGTTCAGAAAAACACCTTTATTTATTAGCTCCTGGGGTATTCGCATTGCCTGCCTGGTATTTTTTGTGACGGCTATTGCGTTGCATAATACAACGGCAACAATAAACGAAGAAGTTTTGATTGAACGGCACATAAAACGCGACTCTTCTTTTCAAACACAAACACAGGTGATTTCTACCATTTATATAACAACCAACAAAGGCCGTTATATGGGTGATATTTCTGCTAAAAATATTCCGGGCTTTGCTGTGGGAGATATCATGCTCATACAGAAAAATATATTTGGCAAACCTACTTTCTTTACCCGAAAAAATTGGCCTTATAAATACGAACTGGATTACGGACTAGAAGTGTATTACATCGTGTTATTCTTAACACTTATATCAATGGGCTTTAACGACGGGCAGGATAAATTCACTAAAAAAATTATTTTGGTATTTTCGATAGCTGATATTGCTGCCGTTGTATGTTACTTTTTGCTTTAAATGTTATCTTTTTTTTTGAAACAGATTTTATACCTTTAATCAATGAAAGTAATTACACCAATTACAGCCGCAGTTTTATTAAGCCTTACATCCTGTAATACAGAACAAACAAGAGAAATTGAACATACCGCATCTTGCGGTGATACGATTAACCAAATTGTTGACGGATTAAAACAGGGTGTGTGGATTATGAAAACAAGCCACGACACTACAGTGTATTTAAATGACACAGCGCATTATGTAACAGCACCCATGACCTCCGGAGAAATGATTAGGTTATTAAAATCAGGATTTCACGGGCCTGTAGAGGCTTACGATTCTTTGGTTATAAGAGGTAATTAGTCTGATTTCTATCTGTTTTTTTCTAGTATTTTTTGATTAAGAAAAATGACTAAAGAAAAATATCCTTATCTTTAGTCCTTATGAAAAAAACATTTTTAACCGCAGCCATCTGCAGCGCTAGTATCTGTGTCTCTGCGCAAAACATTGATCAAATTATTAATGCAACGGAAGTTGAACGTATTGAAAAAATATTAGCTTCCGATGACATGAAAGGTCGTAAAACTTTTACACCCGATATTGACAGAGCCGCTGATTTTATCGCGTCGGAATTTGCAAAAAGTAAGCTTGGTTTTTTTGGTAATGGCACAACTTACTTTCAGGAATTTGGGATGATTAAAACAAATCCTATAGAAACATCTGGAAACCTAGATAAGGACGCTTTAATTATAGGAAATGTAGCTGTAAGCACTACTCAAGAAAAATTAGACATTACAACTCTTAAGGATTATGAAATAACCACTATTAAAAAAGGAGATAATTTATCGAGCGGAATAATTAATGCGCTTGAATCCAATAAAAATATGATTACGATCATAGATATTTCTTTTGCTAAATATTTTTTAAATATTCGGCAATTTGTTAGTCAGGAAAAAGCACCTACAACAGTATCGCAAATTTTTATTATCAGTTCAAACTTTGCTCCTAGCACAATTGACTTGCATATTAAAAATGAAGTCTCTACACAAAAATTAAAAAATGTGGTTGGTATATTACCAGGTAAATCTAAAAAAGATGAGTACGTTGTGTTTGCAGGACATTATGACCATTTAGGTATTCAACCATCAGAAACAGCAGGAGGAGATAGCATTTACAATGGCGCTAATGATGATGCTTCTGGAACAACGGCTGTAATGATGCTTGCCAAATATTTTAGCGAACAAAAAGATAATGAACGCACTATAATTTTTGTGGCTTTTACGGCTGAAGAAATTGGAGGTTTTGGAAGTAAATACTTTAGTAAGCAAGTGAATCCGGATAAAGTAATGGCGATGTTTAATATTGAAATGATTGGCACCGAAAGTAAATGGGGTAAGAACAGTGCCTTTATTACGGGTTACGAAAAAAGTGATATGGGCAAAATATTACAAGCCAATTTAAAAAGTTCTAAATTTCATTTCGAGCCAGATCCATATCCTAAACAAGAATTATTTTACCGTAGCGATAATGCTAAGCTAGCTGAAGTAGGAGTTCCTGCTCATACTATCTCTACTTCTAAAATGGATGAAGCGCCTAACAATGAACCAAACTACCATCAAGCAACGGATGAAATAGGAACTTTGGATATGAAAAATATGTCGGAAATTATTAAATCCATTGCTATTAGCAGCAAAACTATTGTGAGTGGTAAAGATACACCCACACGATTAGAAAAGATAAAGTAAGATAACTTCTGTCATTGTTTTCACGCCAGCACTTGAGAGCAATCTTACACAAAACTAGACTTAAGACTGCTTTTCAGCTTTAATAATCCTAATTCAAAGTATGCCTTTCCTTCTCTTTATTAGTCTCTTCAGAAGTTAATAAACCTTTACCGAAATTCTGTAAACGGTCGTTATAACGAATTTTCACACGTTCAGAGATAGGAATAGGATTTCCTTCTTCATCAATGCGTACAAAGGTCATATTGGTACTCGTTACAATTTCCTGCTCTCCGGTATATACATTATGCTTACGCATTTCCATATAGAGTTGCAAAGAAGAATTACCAAACTTCACTGCTCTTCCGTAAATCTTCAAGATACTCCCAACCTTCACGGCTTTCTTAAAAATCAATTCATCCACTTTAATAGTTACCATGCGCGGTGTATCACATAACTGCGAAGCAAAAGAACCTGCGGCATCGTCTAACAAAGACATGATACGTCCACCAAACATATTGTTGTGAATTCCTAGGTCAAATTCTTTGCAGATGTAAGTAGTGATTAATTCCATTTTAGTAGTTATGAGTTATAAGAGATGAGTCATGAGTTATATGTTCGTAGCGAAATTAAATATTTTCACGCTGATTTCGCAGATTTCACAGATAAAAAATAGGTTAATCTATTGCAAATAGTTCCACTCTAATGTTGTAAATAGAATCTGCTTTTATCTGCGGAACACAATTATTAATCTATAGTCCCTGCTGCAATAGTATTATTTGTATTTTCATTAATTAAAATAAAAGAACCAGAGTTACGGTTATCAGCATAGCTATCAAAACTAATAGGCTCCGCTGTTTTAATTAAAACCTTGCAAATATCATTTAACTTCATAGCGCCATCACTTTCTAGTTGAGTGAAAGAATGAATATCAATTTTACTAATCACTTCTTTTACTATTGCTTTGGTGCGGAAAGAATTTTGCTGCAAGAGTATTTTTTGCCCTGGGATATAAGCGGCATTATCCATCCAACAAATAGTAGCCGTAACTTCTTTTTCCGTTTTTGGTAAATGTTCTGAGGGTACAATGCTATTACCGCGGCTGATATCTACATCATCTTTTAAATGTAAAACTACCGGCGTATTAGTTTCAGCAACTGCAACTTCTTGTTGGTTCACTTCTATTTTATCAATGGTGGTTTCTATACCTGAAGGTAAAACCGTTACTCGTTGCCCTTTTTTATATGCACCGCTCACTACTCTACCAGCAAAGCCACGGTAATCATGTAACTCATCAGTTTGCGGACGAATGACATACTGCACCTGAAAACGAGACACCTCCGTTTGTTTGGCTTCTGCAATTTCAATCGTTTCTAAAAACTCCAATAAAGGTTTTCCTTTATACCAAGTCATTTTATCAGATTTGGTTACTACATTATCTCCTGCCAAAGCACTCGCTGGAATAAATGAAATATCTTTTAAACTCAATTGTTTTGCAAAAGTTAAATAGTCTGATTCTATTTGCTTGTATTTTTCTTCAGAGTAATCAACCAAATCCATTTTATTGATACATACCAATACATGCGGTATTCCCAATATGGCCGAAATAATACTGTGGCGTTTTGTTTGATCCGTAATACCATTACGTGCATCTACTAATATAATGGCTAAGTTAGCATTAGAAGCTCCTGTAAACATATTACGAGTGTACTGAATATGTCCAGGTGTATCTGCAATAATAAACTTACGTTTATCGGTACTGAAATATTTATAAGCCACATCAATCGTAATGCCTTGTTCGCGTTCTGCTCTCAAACCATCCGTTAATAATGCCAAATCAATATCGGTATTAGTGCCCGTTGTTTTACTCTGACGAGTTAATGTTTCAATAATATCTGTTGAGATAGAATTGCTATCGTATAATAAACGTCCGATTAATGTGCTTTTGCCATCATCGACGTTACCTGCTGTGAAAAATCTAAGTAGTTCCATTTTATA
>JBKJPW010000183.1:0-27250 GCA_046594225.1 Bacteroidia bacterium | reverse complement strand
GATATTGGTCAATATACCGATCTTGCACATTAGATTCTTTAACAATCAAACTCGAAAACTGGCGTTTCCAAAAGATATCATCTAAACTTCTACGTTCCGCATCATTCTTAAAATTGTAAACATCGTTACGAGCAAAGTAGCGGCGACAAGAAGGGAAATACACCCAATATACTTCTCTAAAATAATCACGTTCAGCATTGTATTCATAAGCTGCTAGACCAATAATGCGAACTTCTAAACTTGATTTTTGTCTATCAAAAAACCAATCTTCTTTTAGTCTGAATTTTAAAATGCGTTCGTAAATACTTGTTGAATCATAAACAGGAATATATTCTGTGATTTCTTCACCTTCGGGCGTATATATGATTTGAGGAAGTGTATCGATCTTTACAATTCTGTTTTTAAATTCAGCTAAGTTGTAGGGGACTAAAAATTCCTCGTCTTTAAAAGCAATAACATTTCCATTTAAAATTTGCCTTGTGATGGTTTGGAATAATGAACTTCTACAAGCATTATATTCTAACGGATAATACAAAGCTTGATTTTGTTTTTCACGCATGTCAATGTCACGCCAAACACGTTTTTCCCAAGCCACATCACCTTCTCGTAAACTTGTATAGCTAATCGCTCTTCTATCGCCCACATTTTTGTCATGAACTCCGCAAGGGTTAATACTAAAACTTTGTTGAGGCGGAGGGTTGAAAATATCTTGTGCTTTTACAAAAGTTTGGATTGCTATAAATGAAATAGCAATAAGTAAGTGTGAAGGTTTCATAGCTCATTAGTTTAGTGGTTTAATACTATAAGTAATGAGTTCCTAAAAAGATACGAGGGAAATATGTAGTTTGTAATAGTGTATTTACATTTCGCACCTACGGCGCTCTTTTAACTTTGGTATTTGTTATTATAAACATAATGCTCCTAACGGAGCAAAATTAAGCCTCAGAGAGGCTATATGTTTTTAATAATATCATATAAATATAGTTTTAAAGCTCCTTAGGAGCGGAATGTTTTTTTTCTAAATAATTTCAAACAGTAGTGACTACCTAGACTTACTTCTTACCTTTCTTTTTATAGGTAACTGTAGCCGCAATAAAAGTTAAATTTACTAATGGAACTTTAACCCATTCGTCCATGATGCTTTCTCTGATTAACAAATCAGTAGAACCAAACATGGCAGCTTTTGCTCCAATATTCATTTGTGAATTAGAAGCATAAATACATTCTAAGGCAATTATAAAGTCATCGGTAACTTGTATGTTTTGTTTAGATACATCAATTTCGTGAACTTGTGTTTTACCAATTGATTTTATAATGATAGGTTCTTTTAATTCGTTATTTGAATTAACCACTTTTACCATACCAATTGGCGTTAAAACTCTTTTTATTGTTTTTCCTTCCGAATAAATATTGATACGAAATATGGCAGTGTCATTTTCTCCTAAACATGCTTTAAATTGAATTTTATCAATAAATGTTTCTTGACCTTTTTTAATAGAAATTTTATTTCCAATTTCTATTCCAGCTGATTTTTCACTAATACCTTTTTCTTTATAGCGACGAACGGAAGCGGTGTCTTTTTGTTTTAATCCACTTAAATTAACACATTCCAAGTCGGCTACATTGGTAGTTCCTAATACTTTGGTTTCATATTCATTAGGTCTAACTATAGTTGTAGCTAGTTGGTAAACTTCTTCTGTAATTATAATTGGCGTATTTGAACCGCATACTTTTTTCAAATCTGCCACGCTCATTACTAAAGGATAGTAACCAATTGAGGTAATTTGTAAAGTATCCGTTTCTTTTTCGGAAGTAATTTTTAATTTAAAATTACCATTGTCATCAGTAATAATACCAAAGGCTTTTGCAGGAATACCAATATTGACATAAGGCACACCTTTTTGGTTTTTATCTTTAATAATACCAATTAATTCTTGGGATGTTAATGTATTTACCGAAAATAATAAAATTGTAAGAGATAAAACTAATGCTCTCATAATCTTAATTAACTTTTTGCTCTAAAATAAAAAGACACAGGAACACCAGTAAAATTGTAGTTCTCTCTAAATTTATTTTCTAAGAAACGTTTGTAAGCATCCGTTAAATATTGTGGTGAGTTGCAGAAAAATACAAACGCACAGGTATCTTTAATTTGAGTTACATATTTTATTTTAACGATTTTCCCTTTCACAGCTGGAGGCGGGAAGTTTTCAATTAAAGGTAAAAAGTATTCGTTTAGTTTACTTGTAGGTATTTTTGTTGATTTGTTTTGATATACTTCCATTGCAACTTCAATTACTTTCATAATACGTTGTTTTTCGGTAACAGACGTAAAAATAATTGGAACATCTTTAAAAGGCATCATACTAATTCTGATTTGCTCTTCAAAGTGTTTTGTAGTCATGGTATTTTTCTCTTCAATTAAATCCCATTTATTTACGACTATTACAATTCCTTTGTGGTTTTTCACAATTAAGTGAATAATATTTAAATCTTGAGATTCAATTCCAAGAGTAGCATCTAACATTAAGACACACACATCGGAAGTTTCGATAGCTTTAATCGTACGCATCACACTATAAAACTCAATGTCTTCGTGTACTTTTGCTTTCTTACGCATACCAGCTGTATCAATCAATAAGAAATCATGTCCAAATTTATTGTAGCGTGTATGAATAGAATCTCTTGTTGTACCAGCAACAGCTGTTACAATGTTTCGTTCTTCACCTAATAACGCATTGGTTAAGGATGATTTTCCTACGTTTGGACGTCCAATGATGGCTATTTTAGGTAAATCACTACCTTCAATTGCTCCAGTATCATCTGGGAAAGTTTTAACTAGGGCATCCATTAAATCACCAGTTCCCATTCCGCTATTAGATGAAACGCAGTAAGGATCGCCTAAACCAAGACTATAAAATTCTGCAGCATAGGAATTACGTTCGCTATTATCTACTTTATTTACGGTTAATAAAACTGGTTTTTTACTTCTACGGACAATATTTGCTACATCTTTATCGAATTGTGTTACACCATCGGTTACATCCACCATAAAAATGATAGTTGTACTTTCGTCAACCGCAATTTGTACTTGTTTACGAATTTCTTCTTCAAAAATATCGTCGCTACCTTTAATATAACCACCAGTATCTACTACTGAAAACTCAATACCATTCCAATTAGACTTTCCATAGTGTCTATCACGGGTTACACCAGGTTCATCATCAACAATGGCTTCACGCGACTCGGTTAATCTATTAAAAAGTGTTGATTTCCCAACATTAGGGCGACCAACGATGGCTACTAAATTTGACATGGCGCGAAGGTAACAAAAAAAGCCTAAAAATTAGGCTTTTAATAGTAAGATTCGCGAATTTGGGCGATTAAGCCGATACAGTAGCTTTTTTAGCTGCTTTGATATTACTTACAAAGTCATCAAATAAATAACGAGCATCTAATGGACCAGGGCAAGCTTCTGGGTGATATTGTACCGAAAATACGGGTTTATTTTTGATACGAATTCCCTCAATAGTTTTATCATTAAGGTTTACGTGTGTAATTTCGATATTAGGATTATTTGCAATATCATCTGCATTTACTGTAAATCCATGATTTTGAGAGGTGATTTCGCTTTTACCAGTAATAATATTTTTTACAGGATGGTTAATACCACGGTGACCTGCATGCATTTTATAGGTAGAAATCCCTTGAGATTCAGCTAGTAGCTGATGTCCAAGGCAAATTCCAAAAACTGGTTTTCCAGTTGCAACTACTTCTTTAATTAAGTTAATTTCATCTTTCATCACACCTGGATCACCAGGACCATTACTCAACATCACACCATCAGGATTAAAATCTAAAATATCTTTAATAGAGGATTTCATGGGAAAGACCTTTAAAAAACAACCTCTTTCAGCTAACGAACGAAGAATGTTTTTCTTTACTCCAAAATCTAAAACGGCCACTTTATGAGGTGAATTAGTATCACCAAATTCATAAGCTTTAGTAGTAGCTACTTTTGATGATAACTCTAAGCCTTCCATTTTTGGAACTTTTGCTAATAATGCCTTTAAAGAATCAATATCTGCATTATCAGAAGAAATAATGCAATTCATAGCGCCTTTATCTCTGATATAACGGACAATAGCTCTTGTATCAACATCGCTAATAGCAACTACACCATCATTTACAAAATAATCATGTAAAGATTGCTGCGCACGTTTACGAGAAAAACCATCATTAAATTTCTTACAAATCATGCCCGAAATTTTGATGCTGTCGCTTTCTACTTCACTTTTTTCGATACCATAATTGCCTACATGAACATTGTTCATTACCACAATTTGTCCGAAATAGGATGGGTCCGTGAAAATTTCTTGGTAGCCAGTCATACCGGTATTAAAACAAATTTCTCCGGTAGTAGTTCCAATTTTTCCAGCAGCTTTGCCTTCAAAAATTTTACCGTCTTCTAATAAAAGGATGGCTTTTTGCTTAGTTTGATATTTTAATTGCATAGATTTTTAGAAAGGTTTTTCTAAAAACCAAAGGTGCGAATTATTTAAAGAATGGAAAAGAGTTGTTAATAGGTTTTTAAAATTGTTTATAATAAAAAAAGCTCTTTTATAAATCTATAAAAGAGCTTTTAATTTATTCTTTTATTATTTTTGAATGAATAATTTGGCTTTCGGTTTCAATAGTAATCATATAAAGTCCTGTTTTAAGGTTACTTAAGTTTATTTCGCTTGAGTTTTTTTCTTTTAATATTAATTCACCAGATATATTGAATACAGTTACTTCTTTTATAGGCTCCGTACTTTCAATGAACATTTTATCGCTAGTTGGATTTGGAAAAACATAAATTACTGAAGCAGGATTAAATTCATTAATGGTACTTTGAGTAAAACGGGATGCTTCAGTATCAGAACTATTATCAATAGTAGGAGGAGGTGTTCCCCATGTCATTGTACAAGTATTTGAACTCGGAGGGCCAAACACATTACTGCTACCATTATAGTACTGCACTTCTATTGTCCATTTATAAGCTTTATTAAAAATTAATCCAGGTATTTGATTAAAATAAACGTAGTTGTTAGTATTTGTTTTTGCTGCTACTAATGCACTTGTTGTGGCATCGTAAAATGAAAAACGATAGGCGCTTACTCCGGATATGGCTGTTGCAGCTGAATAAGCAGCGGTTGATGTATATGTTAACCCGCACGGTACAGTTGTTTGAGGTGGGTTAAATGTTATTGTACATGTGTTTGAACTTGCAGGACCATAAACTACGCTTGTTCCATTATTGTATTGTAAATCAACCGTCCATTTATAGGTATTTCCATAAGCCAATCCAGGAACTTGATTAAAGTAAATGTAATTGGAAGTTTGGGTTTTAACTGCTACTAAACTATTTGTTGAAGAATTATAAAAACTAAAACGATAATTTATTATACCAGATATCGCTTGTGCTGTTGTATATTTATTCAGATTAGAATACGAATTTCCGCAAGGAACTGTTGTTTTAGGAGTTGCAAAAGTAATTGTACAATTATTGTTACTTTCAGCACCAAATCCAGTACCCTTATCAACAGCTACAGTCCATTTATAAGTATTTCCATAATATATTCCACTTACAGAATTAAAGGTTAATGTACGGGTTGCTTGTATTTTTGTTGCCACTAAAGCATTGGTTGTATTGTTATAAAATTTAAATCGGTATTGAGTAGCACCTGTAACATTTACAGCGCTTGCAGTTGAACTCAAATTACTGATGGTAATACCACATGGTACTGTTGTCATTGCACAAGATCCTGAAACAGTTACAGTTTTTGATGCAGTGTTTGAACATCCATTTACATCAGTTCCAGTAACACTATATGAAGTAGTAGAAGTAGGGTTAACTAATACTGTTGCTGTATTAGCTCCTGTACTCCAATTATAGGAACTTGCTCCACTTGCAGTTAATGTTAAAGAACTACCAGAGCATATTGCGGTTGTTCCTCCCGAAATACTGATAGTAGGGAGTGGGGAAACAGAAACATCTTGAGTATTTGTTCCATTACAGCCATTTGCGTCTGTTGAAGTTACAGTATAAGTCGTGTTGCTCGTTGGGGATACAGTTTGACTTGCACCTGATAAATTACCGGGCATCCAATTGTATGTGTATGAACCTGAACCACCACCAGATGCAGTAGCGGTAATTACGGTGTTACTTCCTAAGCAAATTGTTGCACTCGGAGCAGTAGTAACAGAAATACTAGTAGGCTCTGTAATAGTAACAACAACTGTAGCTGAATTTGAACATTCATTAGTAACAATACAAGAATATGTTCCAGCTGATAAACCAGATGAAACAGATAATGTTGTGTTAGTTGGAAGCCAACTATATGTATAAGTTGAACCACCCGCAGCAGTTACTGTAGCAGAACCTGAAGAACCACCGTTACATAAATTATCTGTTTGAGACGCAGAGAGCGTAAGTGTAGGACAAATAGAATTTATTCTAGCTATCCTAGCTCTAGCATCTCCAGAGTAGGTGGTAAAATCTCCTGAAATAATAATATTTCCATCAGATTGAAGTGATGAAGACAAAATTGTACTGTTACTACCTGTTCCATTAAACGTATTATCAATTGTGCCGTCTGAATTTAATCTTACAATTCTATTTTTTGCTACACCATTATAGGTTGTGAAAGCTCCTGCTACAATAATTTTACCATCAGGTTGAATTTTTATAGAACGAACATAGTTATTGAAACCTGCTACCGAAAATGAATTATCTATTGTTCCATCAGTATTTAGTCTAACTATATTGTTTACTGTTGAGCCATTATAAGCAGAAAACAAACCTCCAACTAGTATTTTTCCGTCAGATTGAACTTCGCAAGCATAAACAGCAACATTAGTATTTGTTGATGTAATACCTGTTCCTGTTACAAAAGTACCATCTAAAGTTCCATTAGAATTCAATCTTGCTAATCTTGCAATTGATGTTCCGTTAAATGCTGTAAACGCCCCGCCAATTAACACCTTTCCATCATTTTGTAATGATATGCTATATATTGAACTGTTGGCGCCTGTTCCTGGTGTAAATGTTGCATCGTTTGATCCATTTATATTAACTCGAGCAATTCTATTTCTTGTTGCACCCGCAAAAGTTGTAAATCCACCACCTATTATAATCTTAGCGTCGGCTTGCTCAGCAAAAGAATACACAAAGCCATTTGCTGCAGTTGAAACCGTAAAGGTGTTATCGGCTGTTCCATTGGCATTTAATCTAATAATTCTTCTTGCTGCAGCACCATTACAAGTTGTAAATTGACCACAAGCAATTATTTTACCACTTGCTAATTGGCCAACTTTGTAAACTGTGCTATTGAAACCACTGTTTATGGAAAATGCAGGATCGCTTGATCCATCTGAGTTTAATCTAACAAGTCTGTTTTTAGTCGCTCCATTAAATACAGTAAATCCTCCAGCAGCTAATATTTTTCCATCTGACTGTACTGCTGTTGATGAAACACTTGACGGCGCTCCAGAACCAGGATCGAAAGTTAAATCATTAGACCCAACTACTTGAGATTTTACACTTAGAGCGTAAAATACGAATGGTGCAATTATATATAAAATTTTTTTCATGTGATTATTTTAATAACAATTAAGTTATACTAATATACGTAATTAAGATTAATCTAGATGTGTTCTTGTATGTTAAAAATGATTGCTGGTCTATTTTAACAAAGGAAATCTAAAATTTTTATAAAACATTTGTTTTTAGTTCAGTTTCTCTTTTAAATAGTTAGCCGTATAACTGACTTTATTCTTAGCTACATCTTCTGGAGTTCCTTGAGCAACGATAGTTCCACCTTCTTCTCCACCTTCAGGGCCAATATCAATAACCCAATCAGCGCATTTAATCACATCTAAATTATGTTCAATTACAATAATTGAATGTCCGCGGTCGATTAAGGCGTTAAAGGATTTTAATAATTTAGCTACATCATGAAAATGTAAACCTGTGGTAGGCTCATCAAAAATAAATAAGGTTTGTGTTGTTGAGCTTCCTCCAATTAAAAAGGTAGCTAATTTGATGCGTTGAGCTTCGCCGCCACTTAAAGTACTAGACGATTGCCCTAGTTGAACATAGCCTAAGCCAACTTCTTGTAAGGGTTTTAAACGTTCAATGATTTTTTTACAAATACGTTCGGTTTCATCTTGACTAAAATAAATAACAGCATCATCAATCGTCATTTCTAAAACATCTGAAATAGATTTTCCTTTATATAAAATTTCTAAAGTTTCTGCTTTAAATCGTTTGCTGTTACAAGCTTCGCATGGTAACGAAATATCAGCCATAAATTGCATTTCAACCGTAATAGTTCCTTCACCTTCACATACTTCGCATCTTCCACCATCTACATTGAAAGAAAAATGTGAAGGTTTGTAATTACGAACTTTTGCTAAAGCTTGTTCTGAAAATAGAGTTCTAATTTCATCATATGCTTTGGTATAAGTTACAGGATTACTCCGAGATGATTTACCAATTGGGTTTTGATCAATAAACTCCACATGCTGAATTTGCTTTAAACTTCCTGAAATTTTATCGCTTTTTACATTGACAAAATAACCTTCTAAATGTTTTTTGACGTTTGGATATAAAACTTTTTTTACTAAAGTTGATTTACCGGAACCACTGACGCCTGTTACACAACATAGGGTATTTAGAGGAAATTTAACTGTAATATCTTTTAAATTATTTTCAGTAGCGTTATGCACTTCAATAAACTCTTTCCATTTACGGCGTGTTTTTGGAACTTCAATACGTAATTTATTAGTTAAATATTTGGCTGTAAAACTTCTCGAATCTTTTAATAATTCTTTTTGATTTCCTTGAAATACTAGCTCTCCGCCATTAGTTCCCGCTTCAGGACCAATATCAATTAATTGGTCGGCGGCTTGCATAATTTCTTCATCATGCTCAACAACTATTACGGTATTGCCTTGTGCTTTTAAAGATTTTAAAACGCCAATTAAACGTTCAGTATCTCTTGAATGTAATCCAATACTCGGTTCATCTAAAATATATAAACTACCAACTAAGCTACTCCCTAAAGAGGTTGCTAAATTAATACGTTGACTTTCACCACCACTCAATGTATTGGCAACACGATTTAAACTTAAATATCCTAAACCAACATCTAATAAAAATTGTAAGCGACTATTAATTTCAATTAATAAACGTTTAGCAATAGAAGTATCATGTTCGTTTAATTTTAATTTTTTGAAGAAATCTCTGATGTCAGAAACTGGCATTAATACGAGTTCAGAAATACCTGTATCGCCAACTTTTACATAATTAGCATCTTTGCGTAATCGTGTTCCTTGGCAATCTGGACAATTAGTTTTACCACGGTAACGAGCCAACATCACGCGGTATTGAATTTTGTAGCTCTCTTTTTCTAACATCTTAAAGAAAGCCGTAATGCCTTCAAAATGTTCGTTTCCACTCCATAATAAATTGTATTGAGCTTTAGTTAATTGAGCTATGGGTTTATGAATTGGAAAATCAAATTTATGCGCACTTTTTACTAATTGATTTTTGTAGTAGGACATCGTTTCTCCATTCCAACAAGCAACAGCACTATCGTATACTGAAACGCTTTTGTTGGGGATTGCTAAATCAGGATCAATACCAATAATACTTCCAAAACCTTCACACGTTTTACAAGCACCAACAGGATTATTGAAACTGAAAAAATTCATGCTTGGTTCTTCAAAAGTTATTCCGTCTGCTTCAAATAAATTAGAGAAATGATGTTGATTATAAGTGTTATCTTTTTTCTCAATAAATAAATCACACTCGCCATTGCCTTCAAAAAAAGCCGTTTGAACACTATCTGCTACTCGGTTTTGAAAATCTTCATCGGTAATATCAACAACAATTCTATCTACTAATAAAAAAATGACATCCGTTTTCTTTGATTTTTTAGCATCGAACTCAGATATTTTTGTGATTACATTATTTACTAAAATCCTAGCAAAGCCTTGCTGATTCAATAATTCTAGATGCTTAGCTAAATCTCTGTCTTTTGGAACGATGAGTTTAGAAAGAATTAAACATTTAGTTTCGTTTGATAAGGTATTGACAAAATCAACCACATCACTTACTGAATCTCGTTTTACTATTTTACCAGAAATGGGACTGTAGGTTTTACCAACACGCGCATATAGTAATTTTAAATAATCGTAAATTTCGGTAATGGTACCAACTGTACTGCGTGGGTTACGAGAAATTACTTTTTGTTCAATTGCAATAGCAGGAGAAATCCCTTTAATGTAATCTACTTTTGGCTTCTCTAAACGCCCTAAAAACTGACGAGCGTAAGCCGATAAACTTTCCACATAACGTCTCTGACCTTCTGCATATAATGTATCAAATGCTAAAGATGATTTGCCAGAACCAGATAAACCTGTAATGACAATAAATTTATTACGAGGTAAAGCCACATCAATACCTTTCAGGTTATGCATGCGCGCGCCTTTTATGATAATAAATTCTTTAGGATTGAGAGTCGTTATATCTTTTTCAGTAGCCAAAATAAGAGTGTTTAATCAGTATCAAATATAATAGATTGCGAGATGAAAACATCATCTAACTATTAACAAGAATAGATGGTTTAAGTTTAAAAGTATTATTTCGTCATCGCGAGGCACGAAGCGATCTCATACATTGTAAAAGTTATGTTTTGTATGAGATTGCTTCTCCGCCGGCTGGCGGATCGCAATGACGACAGTCAAAAATTACGCTAATCGCTTAGATATAATTTTGGAAATATTCCCAAAGGCCAAGCCGGGAGAAAATTTACGCCATTCAAAATCATTTAATTCGCCACCAGTAATAAAATAGTAATCTAAGCTAGCCTGTTTAAATTCTTTTAAAACGTGATCTCTGAAATTGATAAAGGCAATCCAACCATCATTATCTTGAACATCTTCAAACCATTCTTCGTAATACGAATCATCAGAGTGATGAAAGTTTAAAACGTTTTCGCCAATAATAATGTATTTGTTTATCTTGTGAAAAGCTAATTCATCAATAATATCACGCTTTAAAAGCATAATGTCGTTATTGATAGCATCATTCCATTCGCCAATTAATTCGATGATGGCATAGTGTTCGTCGTAATCAACAAATAAAATTTTGAGATACAAGGTTTCACTTCCCATATCATCCCATTGAGGGTGAATGTAGTAGTTGTATACTGTATTGCTAAACGTAAACTCACTGTATTCAGCTCCATAAAATGGCGAATCTTCATCTTCCGAAGCGATGTATAAATGTTGCCAATTATAAAATGGTTCCAGTTCGTGCATACCTTAACTTACTATTTAGCCTTCATACTCAAACGAATTTGAGTAATAATTTTTTTTGTATATAGAGGGAAGTCACCTTGCATCATCCAATTGTAGTAGGAAGGTTCTTTTTCAAACACTTCTGTTACTGGTTTATCTTTATGTTTCCCGAAATTAAATACTTCAATATTATTATCATTAAAAACAATTCTACCAGCTAAGTCTGCATTTTTAGTGCGAGTCGTCAAGGTACTTAATACGCCCATATCATTTTTTACAGGTATTATTTTGTTGCCTTTATCGTCTTCTACTTCTGTGTTTTCGTAACGAGCAATTTGCGCTTTAAAAATTTCGAAAGTAGCAATCGTATCTGCTTCGGCAGAGTGCGCATTGATTAAAGGTTTATCACAATAAAATTTATAGGCAGCTGTTAAATTACGTGGTTCCATAGTATGGAAAATATTTTGCACGTCGATTAACTTTCTGTTTCTTAAATCAAAATCAATATCAGCGCGCAAAAATTCTTCTACTAAAACGGGCACATCAAATTTATTGGAGTTAAAACCTGCTAAATCGCAATTGATTAAAAATTGAGATAGTTGTGGAGCTAACTCTTTAAAAGTAGGACAGCCAACTATATCTTTATCGTAAATGCCATGTATTTTAGAAGTAAATTCTGGAATAGGAATTGTTGGATTTACTTTCTTTGTTAAAATATCAGTACTATTGTCAATGTTTACGCGAACAATAGAAATTTCTACAATTCTATCGCTTCCTACATTAATACCAGTGGTTTCTAAATCAAAAAAAGCAAGTGGTTTGGTTAAGTTTAAATTCATTATTTGAGAGATATTTATAAGAGATGTTTATGAGTTTGTAACAGTTAATGATTTTAATACATCTTCTGTAGTTTTTATATCTGAGTAAAAACTATTTATTTTATGAATAACGCCTTCAATAACTGAATCGGGACAAGATGCTCCGCTAGTTAAAATAATACGAATAGGTGTTTTGTTTGGTAAGAAATTGGAACTCGTTAAATGTTTTTTATTGGGATAATCAAAATGTTGAATGGTGTTTTTGTCTAAAATTTCTTTTTCTGAGGAAATAAAGTAAGTGTGAAATTTACGTTCGCATAACTCCACAAGATGAGAAGTATTACTGCTATTATATCCACCAACTACTATAGCCAAATCTGCTTCCGTTTCTAATAAACCATAAGTGGCATCTTGATTTTCGTTAGTCGCATAACACAAAGTATCACGCGTATCAGCAAAATGATCAGCAATATTAATAGCACCATGTTTTTCTAACATCACTGTTTTAAAGTAATCGGCAATTTCTTGCGTTTCACTTGCCAACATGGTGGTTTGATTAATAACACCTACGCGCTGTAAATCCGTATCTAAATTTAATCCTTCAGAATAACGACCATTAAAATCAATTGCAAATTGTTCTTTCGATTTTATACCCAAAATATAATCTGCCAATAATTTTGATTCAGAAATATCTCTTACAATAATGGCTTTGTTATGTTTATCGCTTCTTGAAAAAGTTGCTTTTGTTTCTTCGTGGTTGTGTTTTCCATGAATAATAATGGTGTAATTGTCTTTACCAATGCTTTCCGATTTTTTCCAAACACGTTCAACAAAAGGGCAAGTGGTATTATAAGCTTCTGTTTTAATATTTTTTGATTCTAATAAAGCAATAATATTTAGAGGTGCACCAAATGCAGGAATAATAACCACATCTTCTGGAGTTAAGATATCAAACGAAATTAATTGGTTCCCGTTAGTGTCTTGTAAAAATTGAACACCTCTTGCTATCAAATCATTATTGACATCAGGATTATGAATCATTTGGCTTAATAAAAAAATGCGTTTACCAGGATTTTCCTCTAAGGCTTTAAATGAAATTTCAATGGCATTTTCAACACCATAACAAAATCCAAAATGACGAGCAATCAAAAATTGAACAGCGCCAAAATCTAATAGAGTAGGTGAGTTATCTCTCTTACGAGGATCTTGCAACTTACGGTATTGTTTTATTTTACTAATAATCGGACTTCTGTAAAACTCCGGTACGTTAAATGCTTTCATTATATTAATTAGTCAATTTGATTATTTGACAATGAGATAATTATGTTATTTTTTAAATTCATGCTTTAATTGTCATATTGACTCATCGGCTCATTCTCTAACTATTTAAGAACTAATTCTTTTATCAATCTCTTCCCTACAAACTTATTTACTTTTTCAATAATAGCTTCTTTAGCAAATGCTGTTTCATTTCTAATAATTGCTGAATCTATAGATACAAACAAAATACCTTGCGCATAGTTTATTTGTGTGGTATGTTTTGCTACAGTTTTCCCTACAATACCTTCCCATCCATTTCTAATAGCAAAGATGCTGTATTTTTCATCTAATTTCTCTTCTTTAAAAATTTGAGAAATAGCATCACCTAACTTTATGAGATTATTATTTTTAGCCATGTTTATTAATGATGCCATTATTAACTTCATAGATAATGTGTTCTGAATTATTTTGCTCAAATAACTCTTGTATTCTTCCTGGATGTGTATCGGTTATAAATACTTGTCCAAATTCATCTCCACTTACCAATTCAATTAGCTTTTTAAAACGAGTTTCATCTAATTTATCATAAATATCATCTAGTAATAGTAAAGGCTTTGTATGTTTTTTTTCTTTAATAAATTCAAACTGCGCTAATTTTAATGCTAGTAAATATGATTTTTGTTGACCTTGTGACGCAAATTTCTTTAAACTATTACCCATTAATTTAAAATCTAAATCATCACGGTGTGGGCCAGTAGTGGTATAATGCACGGCTCTGTCTCTTGTCAAACTAGCTGTTAAAACTGTTTTGTATGATAAATCTTTAATAGATGATTCGTATTCTAAAGTTACGTTTTCATTACTTCCACTGATAAACTGATAGTTTTTAGTGAATAACGGAATAAACTCTTGTAAAAAATGTGTTCTTATTTTGATAATTTCTTCTCCATGAATAATCAATTGATCATCCCAAATCTCCAAACTCATATTATCAAAAGTTCTGCTTTCGTAAAACTGTTTTAATAATGCGTTACGTTGTTGCAAGACGTGGTTATAAGTAATCAGTTTTTCTAAATACACTTTATCGTACTGAGAAATAATACTGTCCATAAACTTACGACGCACTTCGCTACCATCCCAAATCAATTCAATATCAGAAGGAGAAATCATCACTAAAGGATATAATCCAATATGTTCTGATAAACGCTCATATTCTTTTTTGTTATGCTTGAATTGTTTTTTTGCCCCACGTTTTACACCGCAATGTATTTCATGTGTTTCGCCATTTTTGTTTATCCATGCTTGAATAACAAAAAAGGGTAACTCATGTTTGATGTTTTGGCTATCAATGGCATTAAAAAAACTTTTACAAAATGATACATAGTGAATGGCATCTAATAAATTAGTTTTGCCCATGCCATTATTCCCAACAAAGCAATTAAATTTCGGACAAAACTCTAACTGAGCTTCGTCGTAATTTTTGAAATTGATGAGGGATAATTTCTCTAAAATCATTGCACCTTAAAGGTACGAATGAATTATGATAAATTAATAAAGGTGTTATTAACTTAGAATATAAATTCGGGTTATTTTTTATGGAGTGCTAACTGCTCATTTAGCCATTTAATAGCTTCTACTTCATTATCAAATTTCATGGTAGGAACTTTGGGTTGGTATGTATTAATTAAAGATTTAGCAACAATTCTTCCTGCTAATCCATCAAACAATAATGCTAAAGCTATTCTGTATTTTGTAGGTTCTTCTCCTGCTGTAAACTTTCGAGCTTCGTCAGAACTCATCGAATTTAGACTCGTGTCAATTAAAATAACATGAGGTTGATGGTTGGCAATCTCATTTTCAGCTTGATGATTATCTTTCATATCTTTCAACTCCAAATACACACCTTCTAACATCGTCATTCTAACAAAGTTTTCTTTTTCTAAAGTTATTGTAGCTGTGCGTGTTGTAATTGAGTTCATTTATTATATTGGCAGCTTTTGAACAATTATGCTCAATAAAAAAAGCCTCATCTCCCTATTAGCAGATGAGGCTTTTTTTAATATTAATTATTTATTTCTTTTTATCAAAATCAACAACTATTGGAGTTGAAATACATAATGAAGAGTATGTACCAATGATACGACCAATTAATAAAGCGAAGATGAATCCACGGATACTTTCTCCTCCAAAAATGAAGATTACTAATAATACGAAGAATACAGTTAACGATGTTAAGATAGTACGACTTAATGTGCTATTTAAAGCATAGTTAATTAATGTATGACGTTCTTCAGCTGTAGAATCTGCTTTTTCATTTTCAGCTAAACGTTCGCGAATCCTGTCAAACACAACTACGGTTTCAGTCATTGTATAACCCATAACAGTTAAGATAGCCGCGATAAAATCTTGTCCAATTTCTAATGAGAAAGGAACAATACCATCTAAAATTGTGTAGAACGATAATACAACTAACACGTCATGGAATAAAGCCACAACTGCCCCTAAACCGTATTGCCATTTTTTGAATCGCACAACGATGTAGATAAACATCACTAAACAAGAGAATAAAATAGCAGCATAAGCTCCGTATAAAATATCTGTAGCAATAGTAGGCCCTACTTTTTGTTGACTAACGATATTATCTTCTTTTACATTATATTTTGCTAAACCATCTAATAATGCTTTTTCAACTTCTGTATCAACCGTTGGAGAGTTATCTGTTACACGGTAAGAAGTTGTGATTTTCATTTGGTTATTTCCACCAACTGTTTTTACTTCTAATGATGCGTCTTTAAAAGCATCTTTTAATGCTTGTTTTACATCTTCCGTATTCATTTCTTTATCAAAACGAACTTGGTAAGTACGACCACCTTTGAAATCAACACCTAATTTTAAACCACCATGAGCAAAATACATAGCTATACCTAATACAATAATAACGGTAGAGATTGCATAATATACTTTTCTACGGCCAACAAAGTTGAAAGCTACATTTTTGAAAGAGTTTCTTGTAACACTGTTATCAAATGGAATTTCCATTTTGCGAGATAACATCCAATCAAAAATAACACGGGTAATTAAAATAGCTGAGAATAAAGAAGCTCCAATACCAATTAATAATGTAGTTGCAAAACCTTGAACTGGCCCTGAACCAAATACCATTAAGATAATAGCTAAGATTGCTAAAGTTACGTTAGAGTCAATAATAGAACTCATCGCATGTTTAAAACCCTCTTTGATAGCTTGTGCGGATGATTTACCAAGAGCTAATTCCTCACGAATACGCTCAAAAATAAGGATGTTTGCATCCACCGCTAAACCAATGGTAAGCACGATACCCGCAATACCAGGTAAGGTTAATACGGCGTTCATGGAGGCGAGAATACCCATAATAAAGAACATGTTGGCAATCAGCGCCACGTTAGCTACCATACCTGCTTTATTGTAGTACATATACATAAATACTAAAATCACTAATAAGGCAAGAATGGTTGATATTAAACCTGCACTAATTGCTTCAGCACCTAAAGTAGGACCAACAACGCTTTCTTCAACAATACGAGCTGGAGCAGGTAATTTACCAGCACTTAATACAGCTGCTAAAGTTTCAGCTTCTTCCACTGTAAAATTTCCTGTAATTTGAGAGCTACCACCTTTAATTTCGCCATTAACTGTTGGTGCAGAATAAACCATGTTATCCATTACTACAGCAATTGAACGACCTTTTTTATCACCTTGAGGAGAATTGTCTTTAGTTAATTTAGCCCATTTAACAGCTGCTTCACCAGTCATTGTCATACTAATGTATGGGTGACCACCACTTTGAGCGTCAAAATCTTTACGGGCATCAGTAATAATATCACCATACATAGCAGCTTTTCCGCTTCTGTCAGTAATTTTAATAGCATATAATTCGTAGTAAGCACCAATTACTTCACCAGCTTCGTTTTTCACTTCTTCTGGTTTAGAACCCCACATAAATTTCAATTTATTAGGTAGGTATGATTTTAAAGCTGGATTTTTTAATAAAGCATTTGCCTTAGCTGTATCTTCTTTGCTATAAGCACGAGCAATAACCGGACCTGGCAAAAATTGTTCAGGTTGATTAGTTTGTTGGTTAAAAGATACATTTGCTTTTAAAGGACAAGGTACATTTCCTACATAAATTAATGGGAAACGCATATTAAATGAATCTAAAGAAGTAGGGACAGAAGAATTTGGTTTTATATTTGAAACTGCTCCTGTATCTATTTTACCTTTTGCAGTATCAACTGCTTCTGCAGATGGATTAGCTGTAGCTACTTTTGCTGAGTCAGCTGGATTCTTTGTTTTAGAAGTATCTGCTTTAAGATCAAAATTTGGATATAATGCTTTTGTTAATTTTTCGTTAGCACCTATTAATAAGTTACCTAACTCTGCATTATCATAAGTTTCCCAAAACTCTAAGTTTGCTGTTCCTTGTAATAATTCACGAACACGTTCTTTATCTTTAACACCTGGTAATTCCACTAAGATACGTCCGCTGTTTCCTAATTTTTGAATGTTAGGTTGTGCCACACCAAAACGATCGATACGAGAACGGAATGTTTTTTCGGAATTAGAGATAGACTCTTCAACCTTAGTACGTAAAAAAGCAATAACTTCTTCGTTAGTAGCATTGTAAGCAACTTTACCTTTTAACTCAATGGTTTGAAATAAAGGAGCTAATTGCCCTGAGGGTGCATTTGCTTTGTATTTTTTAGCAAACAAAGTTAAGAAATCGTCATTGTTTCCAACACCCATATTATCTTGAGCATCTTTGACTGATTTGTTGAAAACTGCATCAGGATTTAAGTTAGATAAGTTTTTAACGATATCAGCAACCGAAATTTCTAAGGTTACGTTCATACCACCACGTAAATCCAAACCTAAGTTGATTTCACGTTTCTTACATTCTTCATAAGTATAGCTTGCTACAATTAAATCGTAAACTGGCTGAGTTTTCAAAGAATCTAAATACTTATCTACTAACTTTTCTTTTAAAGAATCTACATAAAATAGCTCTTTAGTAGCGTCTCCGTTAGCATATTTTTTAGCACTAGCTTGAACTCCAGCTGAACTAGAAATGCTTTCTGCATATTCTTTTGCTTCAGTTTCTACTCCACGAGTTACCCATGTAAATGATAAATAAAAAATACAGGCAAGCGCTAAAAGTATAGCGAAAATTTTAATGGCACCTTTGTTTTGCATAAAATTGATTTATATCGAATAAAATTAAGGGTGCAAATATAAGTTTATGGCATATATAATGCAAATTAATTTAACGCTGAAAATTAAGTAGTTAGCAATTAATTTAAACTTTTATTTTGTATTTTTGCTATTGTATGAGCCGTGTTAAATTTCTGTTGTTTCTTTTAGTGTCTTTTAAACTTAGTTGGGCTCAAACTAATGTCTATAGAGATACCATTCCTGTTTTTGAATCTGGTAGTCGTTTATTAATGCCCTGGGCAGGAGGAATTAACTTTGGGTCTTTTACTCATATTGATTTAAATGCAGACGGGAAAAATGACATTGTAGCTTTTGATAAAATTGGAGGCTCTGGAGGTAGATTGAGAGCTTATTTGAATGTTGGAGGAGTTGGTGAGGTTAAGTATAAGCATGATTTTGTTCATCAAGAGCAATTTCCAGTAGTATCGGAGTGGGCGTTGTTTTTTGACTATGATAATGATGGCAAAGCAGACCTTTTTACCTATACAACTGGAGGCGTGAGAGTCTTTAAAAATAATTCTATAGGGCAGAGTTTAATTTTTGATTTGGTGAAATCCTTATTAAGAAGTGATTATAATCCTTTTGGGGCTCCTAGTTTAAGTAATATCCCTGTTAGTCCTGTTGGCATGCCTGGTATTGCAGATATAGATAACGATGGCGATTTAGATATATTAACTTTTTCGGTTACTGGGTATAGAGTTGAATACCATAAAAATATGAGTCAGGAATTATATGGAAATGCAGATAGCTTGGTGTTTGATATGATTGATAATTGCTGGGGCGATATTAATGAAGGAGGTTGTGGTGTAGATATGAATGTTTGTCCCTTTATGAAATTATATCAGAACAGTATTCCAAACAATGTTAGTAAAGTATTGCACTCAGGCTCTTGTATTATGTGTTTTGATAGAGATGGCGATGGCGATAAAGAATTGATTATGGGTGATATTTCTTGTAGTAATGTTTTTTATGTAGAAAATACAGGAAGTATATCTAATGCGCATATTAGTGATACAACGGCACTTTATCCTAATTACCCTAATAAGGCCAGTACAAGTATTATTAAATTAAATTCATTTCCTTGTACTTATAATTTAGATGTGGATAATGATGGTTTTGATGATTTAATTGCTAGCCCTAATTCAATTTCAGGAGCAGAAAATTATCAAAGTGTTTGGTATTATAAAAATGCATCTACAACACCAACTGTTAATTTTGTTTTTCAGAAAAAGAATTTTTTGCAAGAAGATATGATTGAATTGGGTGAAGGCACTTATCCTGTTTTATTTGATGCAGATGCAGACGGAAAAAAAGATTTGATTGTTGGCAATTTAGGCTATTACACAATTAATGTAAACAAATCGAAACTGGCTTATTACCGGAACATTGGTACTAATGCAGCACCTTCTTTTTCTTTAATGACTAGAGATTATCAATCTTTATCAGCGTATAATCTTTATTCGATGGCACCAACATTTGGTGATTTGGATGGCGATGGAGACAAGGATTTAATTATTGGTAGTACTAATGGTAGGGTTCATTATTTTGAGAATATAGCTGGGGCTGGAAATCCTGCCGTGTTTGGAAATTATGTCGCTAATTATCAAAATATTTTAGGAAGTAATTTTGCATTCCCACAATTATATGATGTGGATAAAAATGGAACGTTAGATTTACTATTAGGCTCTACAAATGGTAAACTAAGCTACTATAAAAATAGTGGAACAGCATCAACGCCAACTTTTAGTTTTGTTTCTGGTTTTTTTGGTGGAGTTGATGTCAGACAATATGGCTGGACAACTGGTTATAGTATGCCTTTTATGTTTAGTGATGCAGGTATTACTAAATTATTAGTTGGAAGCGAAATAGGAAATATATACTTATATGATAACATTGATGCGAATTTAACTGGAACATTTAACAGGGTTGATACAGCTTTATTTGATATAAACGAAGGGCCACGTTGCGCACCATTTTTTGAAGATATTAGTAATGATGGTAAACGTGATTTATTTGTTGGAAATTATGCAGGAGGTTTATCGTTTTTTAATTCGATTAATGCAAGTCAGGTTGGTGTAGGAGAACTATTGAATGAGGAAGATGTGTCCATCTTTCCAAATCCATCTTCTGATAAAATAACCATCTCGATAAAGGATAATTCTTATTCGGAAATGACCGTTAGATGTTATGATGTTTTAGGTAAAATTGTATTTGAAAAAAACACCTTCAATAAAATAATTGATATTAATGTTTCTCAATTTAGTAAAGGCATGTATGTGATTCAATTGCATAGTAAGGATGCTGGCCAGTTGAAACTAATTACTAAAAAACTAATTGTGCAGTAGTTTCTCGTAGATTCTCGCAGAAAAAAATACTTAGTTTCGCAGAGAAAAAATATGGTTGTGTTGTATTATTATTTCATTTTCGCAATCTCCGTGGCTATTTTGTTATAGATAAAAATTAGTATAAATACACAAAGTCCCGGGAAAATAACTAACCACCAAGCAGAGAAATGATCTCTTGCTTCGTTCAATAAACTTCCCCAGCTTACAGTATTAGCGGGAATGCCAACTCCAATAAAAGATAGTGAAGCTTCAATTAAAACAGCTCCTGCCATTCCAAAAATAATTTGTACCAAAATTATTGGAAATACGTTTGGAAAAATATGTTTTCTCATAATACTAAAATGACTCATTCCAATGGCTTTGCAAGAGGTGACGTAATCTAATTGCTTGGATTTTAAATATTCGGCACGGGTTAAGCGTGCAATGGTTGTCCAACTTAAAAACCCAATAATTAAAATTAGTAAGGAGTAAGATGGCTTAGTAATAGCTGATAAAGCAATGATGAGTAGCAAAGATGGTATTGAATTTAACACTTCAATGATTCTTGAAACAATACTATCAATCGAAAAATTTAATTTGTTATCTGTTTTTAATGCGTTATCAATTTTGTACCCTAATTCCAATAACCCCTTAATAACTGTATAAGATAAATACAATAACAGCAATACTCGTAAAACTACTAAGCTACTTCCATTATTAAAAGCTTCAGCTAAATGGCTGCCTCTCACAACCACACAGTAAAAATAAGAAATGAAAATACCTATTAATAAAAACAATAATTGCACGAAACCAATTTTGATGCTGTTGTTTTCAAAATAACCAGCACATGCTCCTAAAATAATTCCAATCAATGATGCAATGAGCATAGAAAAAACTCCAACGCTCAACGATATTTTAGCACCATGAATAATGCCAGATAACACATCGTTTCCATTTTGTGTAGTTCCTAACCAATGCCTAAATTTTAAAGGTAATGATGTACTTTGATTGTTTTTTAAAATAAATTCTTGCTTATCAAACGGACTTTTACGAGGAGCATTAGCCGCATCAATTGTATTAGGAGAATAGGCACAAGGAGCAAAAATACTAAAGTCTGTTTCTAATAATTTCCAATCATTACCCATGTTGTAATTGATAATTTCATGTTCTTCGGTAGGATGAATAATGGATTGACTTTTTGTTGAAAAAGCAGGGAACATCCATCTTCCTTTGTATTTACAAACCAAAGGCTTATCGTTCGCCAAAAATGGCGCTAATAAGGCGACACATACAAACACTAAAAATATACGCACACAGATTTTTAACGTTCGGTTTTTTTTCAGAAGCGAAGTAATGTTTATGTATGTGTTTTTTATGTTCATTATTTTTTGTTCTCGACTACGCTTGAACTGTCAAAGTTTTAATGTGTTCTAATCCTTGGGTCAACCCAAGCATATAATACATCGGCTAATAAATAACTAAAAATGGTAAGTAATGACGATAAGGTAATCACAGCAATAACAATTGGGTAATCTTGAGATACAATAGCTTTCACGGTTTCTAAGCCCATTCCTGGAATGGTAAAAATACTTTCTATAATTACAGAGCCGCCAATAATACTTGGGAAAACAGAAGAAAATACAGTAATTAAAGGTAGCGCACTATTTTTAAGAGCATGTTTCCAAATAATTGAATGCTCATTTAAACCCTTTGCTCTAGCAGTTTTTATATAATCTAAATGTAATTGTTCGTTAATGGAAGTAGTCGTTAATTTTGAAATGAAGGCTAATGAAGAATAGATATAACAAATCAATGGTAAAATCATGTAAGGAAAAGAATCTATAAATTTCGATAACAAAGAAGCATTGTCGTCATAACCTTCAATAGGTTTAATGCCCGAAGGAGGGAAAATAGACAAGGCATCAGGATTAGCAAATAACATTAATAATAAAACGCCTATAAAAAAGGAGGGCATTGAGTATAATAAAAATAATGTAAACTGAGTCGCCTTGCTAAATCTGCTATTTGGTTTTTCTGCTAGTTTAATGCCGATAGGGATGCTAATAACATAAGCTAACAAAATAGAAACTACCGAAAAAAACACTGACCAAATTAATTTATCTTTTAGAATGGCAATTACGGGTTCCTTCTTAATATATGAAATTCCAAAATCACCTCTAATAATTCCTTTGGAATTTGAACTTCCAAATATCCATTGATGGTATTGGTTTTGAGTGCCATACCAAACTATTTTTGGAACGTAATTTTTGAAACCGCCATTTTCTTTAATGTATTCTTTAATTATTTTTAATTTTTCATCATCATACACTTTATATAAAGTGTCGGGCTCAGATAAAGTAGTAATGGAAAAATAAAATAATGGTAAATCTAAGCCTAGCTTTTTTCTCCAAAAAGTTTTTTGTGTTTCTAAATCGCCACTAACTTTAATGCTTCCACTCGAACTATTGGATGATACTAGTATATTAATAGGGTCACCAGGCGCATTGGCTAGTAAAATAAATCCAATGGCTGTTACTGCAAACAGGGTAGGAACAAACCATAGAATTCTTTTGAATACATAGCCCAACATGTATTAATCCTTTAGCTTTAAAGTGTTGAGTAACACGCCTGGATACTCTGTATAAACTTCTAAATTATCCCAACGTTTGTTGGCAATAATACGCCGCGTTTGTGTAAACAAGAAAATATAGGGTTGCTCATCATAAACCAACTTTTGAAAACGTTTAGATAGTGCAATACGTTTATTTTCATCAACACTTGTATTAATACTATCAATTAAAGCATCAGATTGAGATGTTCCAAATCCTGTAAAATTTAAACCGTTATTAGTCCAGGATGCAGAACTCCATAATTGAGAAAAATCCTCTGGAGTAGCACTACTTTGCCAAGCGCTTATACTCATATCAAAGTCATGACCGGTAACAGAACTAAAAAACCCATTGTAATCTAATGGATTTAACATGACATAAATATTGGCTTTGCTCATACTTTCAGCTATTTGTTTGGCAAGATCTTCCCATACTTTAGAGCCCGCCATAAAATTTATACTGAATTCAAATTTTACTTTTTTACCATCAATTACTTTATCTAAAATTTGATCATTATCTGTATCAGCCCAACCCGCTTGTTTTAGTAAGTCTTTAGCTTGTTCTACATTATACTCAACTTGTTTTAAATCCGCATTAAAATCTATTTTGTTAGGCGATATAGGGCACACCATGCGTTTATTGTGATTTTCGTAAAGTGTTTTGTTTATTTGCTCGTAAGGTGTTAGTAAGGCCATCGCTTTTCTAACTAAAATATCATTAAATAGTTTTTGATGCGTTTGCCCGTCAGGCTTCATATTCATGGCAACATAAGTATAGTTGTAAGTATCAGCCAATTTTAATGTGTAGTTTTTTGTAAACTTTTCATCTTTTGATAATTCTGTAAAAGAAGCATAATCAATCATTCCCGAAATATCGATTAACCCATTTTTTAATTCCAAAACAGCTGAAGCATTATTGCTATTTAGCTTTAAAATAATTTTATCGGCATTTGCTTGGCAATACCAGTTTTCTTGACAGTTTTCTGTCCAATGATTTTTCTTTTTCTCCAAAGTCATACTTACACCTTTGTCCCATTTAGTAAGTTTATAAGGACCACAGCCACTAATAAAATTAGGATCCGTATAATATTTAGGGCTATTAAACTCATCGGCCCATTGTTTAATATCTGTGTTTGTTTTTAGGAATATAGAATCTGTTAATTGTCCTTCGGTATATTTAGATAGTGTTTTCCCTTTATCATAAAAAGCTTCTTCAATAATGGGAAAATCCGTCCAAAACCAGGTGTTTAAAATATAAGGACGTTTCATAATGATGGTGAATTTTTGTTTATTAGTAGCATCAATTTTAATTTCTTTAATGTTTTCCCAATAAGGTTTTAAGCCCGGATTGTTAGTGTATAAGCACTTACTTGCTTTGGTGGTAAAGGCAATGTCGGCTGCAGTAACGGGGCTATTATCATCCCATGTAACACCATCTTTTATTTCATAAGTATAACTTAATCCGTCGGATGATACTATTGGCAATGCTTTAGCAAGACAAGGCAATAATTCGCCGGTTTTATAATTTACTCTCAATAAACTAAGATGCGTATATAAATTAATCTCGGCTCTAACAGCTGATGCTCCATTTGTTGGGTGCATATCTTCGGGTTCACTTAATAAATGAACCACCAGGGTATTGTTTTGTGTTTTTTTGCAACTGCTTGTAAATGCAATCAATAGCACAAATAGGGAAGGAAAAAGGTATCTCATCATGGTACTAAAAATACGAAAACAAGTTTATAAAAATTATTTTTTGTTTAAGTTTTAATAATTTAAAAAAATTCATACATTTACGTCCTCTTAATTAATAAGAGTTGGAGAGGTGCCTGAGTGGCCGAAAGGACATGTTTGCTAAACATGCGTACGGGAAACTGTACCGAGGGTTCGAATCCCTCCTTCTCCGCTTATAAAAGCAAAAGGCACCATTTGGTGCCTTTTTTTATTTTCGAAATATTTTTGATGCCATGTTTGACTCAAACTAGTTCATTAATAAATTTGATTAATTGTTATCTCCACCAAAATAAGTTTGCTCAACAATATCGGCATTGGTTGCAATATCCCAAATGACTTCGTTTAAAATGGCTTCTGAAGTCAATTCAACTGGTTGTATTGAATGTACAACCACTGTTTCGCATGGCGAACCATCTTTTCTCTTATCAGTGGTAATAATTATTGAGCAGTAAGTACAGTAACTACTTTCCTTCATCATTTGATAAAGATTTAAGTTTAAATTGTATTCGCCACAACGGCTGTTAAAGTAAAAACAATCTTTACCCATATAACGCTCTTTAATTAACCACGCATAAACAAATTGGTAACGGAAAGTCCCGTCTTTTTGCTTCATAGCTACATCTAATCGGTAAATACCAGGAGATGTTTCATCCATTTTATATTTCCAACGTTCACAAATATTAGTTAAGGCAATTTTTAAATCCATAATTTTTTTGGTTTAATGTATAAATAAACGACGAACTAAAATAGTAAATTATTTAATTTCAGAGGGGTTATTAAATAAATAAAGTCAATATCTTTGCTTTTTATAGCTTTTTTAATGCCATTCTATAATTACATTTACTAAATACACTATTGAACAAGGATAAAATAATTATAGATTCAGATTTAAGTTCGTTTTTCTCATTAAAAGACGTGCTTAGATACAGAGGTTTGCTTAATAATTTGGCTAAACGCGATTTTTTAGTTCGTTATAAACAAGCATTTGCAGGTATTATGTGGGCATTAATTAAGCCTTTAATTAGCATCTTAATATTTGGTTATATTTCAAGTAAGATTAGTAATACAGGGAATACTGCCACCAATTTTGTTTATGTAGCTGCAGCCATGTTATTATGGCAATTGTTTTCCAATGTATTTAATGATGTTAGTAATTCCATTATTGGGAATTCTAACTTGTTTTCAAAAGTGTACTTTCCTAAAATTATTATCCCATTAAGTACTATTTTGGTGTGTTTGGTAGATTTTTTTATTTCTATGATTATATTAATTGTATTATTTATACTAGCAGGACAAACCATTCATTGGCATATTATTTTAGCCCCTTTGTTTATTATACTAACCTTGATTAATGGATTTGGATTGGGCTTATATTTTGCCACTATCAATGTAAAATACAGAGATGTTAAATTCATTGTGCCAGTTATTCTTCAATTTGGCATGTATGTGACCCCTGTTATTTTTGGTACGCGTTATTATTTAGATAGATTACCAGAATGGTTACATTGGTTATTTTGTTTAAATCCAATGGTTGGTGCTATTGATGGATTTAAATATGCTTTGTTTGGAGGTGAATCCATCTATAATATAAATTATTTTATTGTTTCTATTTGTGTATCATTTTTGTTTCTGTTTATTGGAACAAAATATTTTTACAAGTTCGAACGTAGTTTTGTAGATTATATTTAATGAGTAAAAATTCAATCATAAAGGTAGAAGATTTAAGTAAAAAATATTTACTGAATAAAAACGCTATGCAAAAAAGCGATACTTTATACGGGAGTTTTATTAATGGGTTAAAAAATGCAAAAAAACTTACTCAAAAAAAACAGACTGAAGAGTTTTGGGCTTTAAAAGATGTATCGTTTGAAATAGAACAAGGTGATAGAGTTGGTATTATTGGTAGAAAT
>JBKJPW010000172.1:0-55384 GCA_046594225.1 Bacteroidia bacterium | reverse complement strand
TTTTCCTCATCGTTAATTTCGCAGTTTAATAGCATAGGCAGTGCTCAAATTAATAGTTTGGCTGACAATATCCCCATTATTATTTTTGGAGAAAAAGGCATGACTTCTGGTCAGGCTCATGAAGTAATTGGCTCTAGTCCAAATAGTATTATATATCTTGAAGATACAATATCAACAAATTGGTCGAATGGATATATATTATCTGAAATCATTGGGCCATCTGCTAAATGGAATAGCTTGCATTGGCGACAAGAATCGGTAGAATCAATAAATGCAGATAGTATATATTTAAAAATCATAGGTATAAAATCTAATGGAATAAAAGACACAATATCGGTGGTTTTCACAAAAGATAGTACAGATGTATATGATTTAGCAAATCATATAGATGCTGCTGTTTATCCTAAAATGCAACTCATTGCTTTTATGCGAGATGGTACTTACACAACTCCAGCACAACTAAAAAAATGGCAAGTTTATTACGACCCTGTTCCAGAATGTGCTATCAATCCAAAACAAGGATTTTCGAACAGTGCTTCGCTACAAGTGCTGCAAGAAGGTGATAATTTAATAGTGCATTTGCCCATTGAAAATATTGGTACTATTTCTTTTACGGATAGCTTGTTGGTAACCTATTGGATTGAAGACGCACAACGCGTTATTCATCCCTTGCCTTATAAATTAAAAGCAAAACCATTCATTCCTAATCAAGTAATTATTGATACCATTAAGTTTAACACCTTTGATGTTAATGGCATCAGTAATTATGCAGGCTTTAACTATTTATGGGTAGATGTAAATCCTGAATTAAATTCAAAACATCAATTAGAACAGTATCACTTTAATAATATTGCTCGTATTGGGTTTAACGTAAATAAGGATAATATTAATCCTTTATTGGACGTTACCTTTGATGGAACACACATTTTAAATGGAGATATTATTTCATCCAAACCACATGTACTCGTTACATTAAAGGATGAAAATAAATTTTTAGCTTTAAATGACACCAGTAATTTCAAGGTGTTTATCAAATATCCAAATCAAGCCAGCGAAAAACGAATTTTCTTCTCTAATGCCTTACAATTTACACCAGCTCAATTGCCAAACAATTCTTGTAAAATAGAATGGCGACCTGAGTTTGCAGAAGATGGAAAATACAAAATGATTGTGCAAGCTGTTGATAGGAGTAGCAATGTATCAGGTTCTATTGATTACAACATTCAGTTTGAAATTATTAATAAGCAAACTGTTACTGAAGTACTAAATTATCCTAATCCATTTAGTACCTCTACTCGCTTTGTATTTACATTAACAGGTAACGAAATACCTGACATTTTCACCATTCAAATTATGACCATTACAGGTAAAGTAGTTAGAGAAATTACAAAAACAGAATTAGGGAATTTACACGTAGGCCGTAATATTACCGAATACGCCTGGGATGGAAAAGATGAATTTGGAGACAAACTAGCCAACGGTGTATATCTATACAAAGTAATTACTCGTCATAACGGAGCATCTGTTGAAAAACTACAAACGGATGCAGATTCTTTCTTCAAAAAAGGAATTGGAAAAATGGTAATTATGAGATAACCAACTTATCTAAAATTTTATCTTTTGATATCGCTATTTTTATACTATCAGAAGCCTCTTTTAATATATCTACTTCAATCGTTTTCTTTAACCCTAACAAAGCAATCGCTTTTTCTTTTGCCTGAGTTTTAGTTATTTCTTCTGAAATATAAATAGCATCACTTAATTTTTCGATTTTTAGTCCAATATCTTTTAGCCTTCCTAATTCATTGATTAACCAGCTTAAAGCAAAAAACGAATCGCTGTCGAATTCAATAATCACAACGTTTTTAGGTTTAGAGAGCAATGTATTGAAAGGCGATTTTAAAATTTCTTTTGTGAAATAATTTAGCTGAAATTTTTGTTTACTAGACGTTTTTTTTAACTGTATCAAACCTTGTAGTGCTTGTGCGTAAATACTCAACCAGCGTAATTTGCGACGAAGCTCGTGCACTTGTTCTTCCAATTTCGTAAACTGATAATCACACTTTAAAACAAAATTTAAAATAGCATCTACTTCATCTACTAATACAAATGTTAATTCATCAATATATTCTTGATTATACAATACTTGATATTCCGCCAACTTAGTATCAAATTTTAATAGCTTATCGTTTAACCATTCTTTTTCTATTAAACGTTGGTTACACTTATCAATACGATTAGTAGCATTAACTGTGAAATATTTTAAAGCTTCTTTAGATATTTTCTTATTTGTTTTTAATTCTTTTTCCAGATTTACAAATTCGTCAATCTCACCAAATAGATCTTCTAGCTTTTTAAAACGTTTATTCCATTTGGCAAATAATGTTTCGTCAAAGGCTTTATCGTGAATACGTGTTAAGGCTTCTAACATAAATAGTGTTGTTCGCACATTATTTGTATGGAGCCAAAGGGCCGGATTTTTTTGTTTATTTGCTTTTAAAAATAAAGCTTGAAGCTGTTTGCTATAAAACAAAAATGGGTTAAACGTTTTTATCGACATCTTTTTTAAATTTTAATTTCTATTACACATATCACATCAAAAGGCGGATTGTATTATTATTCTATTCATTAAATACGAATGCCAATAATACATATATCATCCACCTGTTCTAAATCCCCTTTCCAAAATTCAATGGATTCATTTAATTTTATTTTAATATCTTTTAGTGGCAAATAAGCATTTGAGAATAATAAATCCTCCAATTGTTTATACTTAAATTTCTTGCCTTTTTGCCCTCCAAATTGATCTGCATAACCGTCGGTTAAGGTTATCACCAAGTCACCTTTTTGAATATCCATCTCAAATTGCTCGAAAGATTGATCAGCACTATGCCCTGCTCCTACTGGCATTTTATTAGATTTTGAAACAATAAGTTCTTTACCACGAATGATATAGAAATTATTATTAGCGTTAGAGTAAGTCAACTTCATTTTATTGAAATCATAACAACACAAACAGCAGTCCATTCCATCTTTAGTTTCTATAATACTGCCTTCAGGATTTAATGCTTTAATAATGTCAGTTCTTAATTGATTTAATATTTCGGCAGGGTTAGAGATTCCTTTTTCATTTACTAACTCATTTAAAAAATTAATCCCCATCATACTCATCATGGCACCTGGCACACCATGTCCTGTGCAATCTGCTGTCATTACCATAAATTTCTCTTCATGATTTAAAGCCCAATAAAAATCGCCACTTACTATATCTTTTGGTTTAAATAAAATAAAGAAATCTGTGGTGTGTTTTTTAAAATAATTATCGCTAGTTAAAATGCTTTGCTGAATACGTTTTGCATAATTAATACTGTCTGTAATTTCTTTATTTTTAACCTCTACCAATTCTTTTTGATGATTGACTTCTTTATTGAAAGCTTCCAAACTACTATTCGTTTTTTGTTTTAATACGTTATTCCTATATAAAATAACCAATACAAAACCAAGAACTATAATGCCTAATAATGCAGCTGACAAATAAATTTTCTTTTTTTGGTTTTCTGCTTCGTTCAGTTTTTGTTTTTCCCCTAGTAGCTCAATTTCTTTTTGTTTTTTCTCATTCTCGTACTTGGCTTCTGCATTTTTTTCTTGTTGTATACTTTCATAATTCAATGCACTATCTCTATACATTTTATATTCTTTAAAATATTTCAAGCTATTTTTAAAATCTCCTAACTCTTCATAATATTGACTATAGCCTTGCGCAATTGTTTCCAAAGCAGGAATATCTCCCGTTTTATTGGCACACAAAATAGCTTTATCTAATGCGTCAATAGCTGATTTTAAATTTTTACTTAAATAATGAGCATTACTTAATTGAATGTAACAATGCGCTAAGGTATATTCATCATTGATGTCAATAGAAGCATTTACTGCGTCATTAGCTGCTTGAATACATTTTTCGCCATTGTTTAATTCATAATAAATTTCCGATAGTGAGAGGTAATTATTGCTTAGTCTGTCTTTATTATGATGTTTCAAATTATAATCCAAGCATAGATTAACGTAGTACATGGCACTATCTAATTTTTTATAGCTAGTATAAATGCCTACAATATTTCCATAAGGCGCCACAGGCAATATATCTGGTTGACATATTTTTGATGCTTCAACACTTTGCAAATAATAATAAAGTGCTTTCTTATTATCTTTTCGTTTAGAGTAAATATTTCCCAATGAATTTAAGAGAGATACTTGTGTTCTTAATTGATGGTTTTTCTTAGCGTATTTTAATCCTTCTAAACATAAATCTAAGGCCATAGGAATTTCAGCCATATCCGTATAAATAGCTGCCTGCGTATTACAAATCTTAGCATAAGCTCTTTCATAATTTAATTTTTTTGCTAAGCTGTATGATTGAGATGAATAATCAATTCCTTTTTGTAGATTAGTATAACTTATTTCCCAAGCAATCACATCCAATAATAAAACTTTATTGGTATCATCTTTAGCTGTTTTTAAAACAGTTAAACAAGAATCTATATTAATTAATTGAGCATAGGTATGATTACAGATAATCATAGCATAAAAAACTAATATATATTTAACCCATTTAAATTTCATTGACTAAAGCTACAGCTTATATTTTAATACCGAGGATACAAACATCATCTATTTGCTCTAAATCGCCTTTCCAGCTATCAAAATCCTCTTGCAGTTTTAATTTCATGTCACATAAAGGCAAATGTGCATTTTGAACTAATAAATTTTCTAACTGTTTATACTTATACTTTTTTCCTTTTGGTCCGCCAAACTGATCGGCATATCCATCTGTAAAAGTAATAACGACATCATTTTTTTGAAGACTAAATTCAAATTCACTAAATAGGATGTTGGCATTGTGTCCTGCTCCAACTGGCATTTTATTAACCTGAGAGCTAATTAACTCTTGATTACGAATAATATATAAACTATTATTGGCATTTGAGTACCTTAATTTTAATTCATTAAAATCAAAACTACATAAACAGCAATCCATTCCATCTTTCGCTTCTTCCAAACTTCCTTCTGGGTTTAAAGCCTTGATTATATCTGTTCTTAAATGATTTAAGATACTTGCAGGACTTGAAATTTGTTTTTCGTTCACAATTTCATTTAAAAAATTAATGCCCATCATACTCATCATCGCTCCTGGTACTCCATGGCCAGTACAGTCAGCTGTCATTACAATAAATTTGTTTTCGTGATTCAATGCCCAGTAAAAATCACCACTTACAATATCTTTCGGTTTAAATAAAATAAAAAAATCCATCGTGTGGTTTTTAAAATAAGCGTCGCTCGTTAAAATATTTTGCTGAATACGTTTAGCATAATTAATACTATCCGTGATTTCTTTATTTTTCTCTTCAACCAATTCCTTTTGCAAATGAATCTCTTTATTCACAATCTCCAGTTTTGCATTCACTTTTTGTTTTAAGCTATTTCTATTTTGCAAAACAAAAGCAATAATCAGTAGCGCAATCACACCTCCAATTGAAGCATAAAGTAACACTCTGTTTTTTTCAGACGCTATTTGTTGAACCCTATTTTTTTCATTTAACTCGCTAATCTCTTTTTGTTTTTTTTCAACTTCGTATTTTGTTTCCAACTCTTTAATGATTTTATTATTATCCGAATTAAACATACTGTCTTTGTAATACTGAAAATCGTTTTGAAATTCTAAAGCCGACTTATAGTCATTTATACCTACATATGCTTCGCTTAGGTATTTACTCCCCGTTTTCATTATCTCTATTTCTCCACTTTGCTTAGCTTTTATAAGCCCTTCTTTAAGAATAGGAATACTTTCATTAAATTTTTTGAAATGGTTTAATATATGGCCTTTATGAATAAGCGCATGTATTAATAAATAATCATCCTCAATATCTCTCGCTAAATTAATTGCTAAAGTTGCATACTTTTCGGATTTTGTATAATCTTCCAAATAATAATAAATCTCAGATGCATTCACATAATTGTAGGTTAATTTTTTCTGTTTATTATTTTTAAGATGGTAGTCAATAGATTTATGAATATAAAATAAGGCGCTATCTAAAATATCCGCTTTTTGAAATACTCCTGCCAAATTTCCATACATGGTATAAATAGATTTTTCGACCTTAGCTTTTTTGTAACAGTTTATGGATTTATAATAGTATTCAATAGATTTTTTAAATTCATTTTTGCGCTGATACATGTTAGCATACGAATTATATATTTCCCCTTCCATAAAAATATCAGGGTATTTCATGCAATTATCTAAAGCCATTTGAAGATAATGTACTGTTTCTTTATAATTTCCTTGATCGCAATATATAGCAGCAATCGTATTACATAAATCACTATTAGTTCTATAAAATTTAATCTTATTTGCGAGTTCTAATCCTTGTAATCCATAATTGAGTCCGCTATCCAAATCAAAGTAGCTAATTTCCCAACCAAGTACAGTTAGCAGTTTAACCTTATTAGAATCATTTTTTGAGGTTTTTAACACAGAATACAAAGAGTCCGTTACGCTATTTTGAGAGTTCAGATTAATAGCAATAAATAGAAGAATAAAACCTAAAATCAAGCCTCTCATGCACTAAAGCTAGTAAAAAAATACCATTCTACAAGCCCTCCTATTTTGGGTTTTTTAGTATCTTTGGGTCCTATGGAAAAAAGAGTGAGATTACGTTTTGCGCCAAGTCCAACTGGCGGTTTACACATGGGTGGAGTTCGTACTGCCTTATTTAGTTATTTATTTGCCAAAAAACATGGTGGAGACTTTGTATTACGTATTGAAGATACCGACCAAACCCGTTATGTAAACGGTGCTGAAGAATATATTATTAATGCCCTAAAATGGTGTGGTATTGAACCTAACGAAGGCGTAGGTTTTGGTGATGGCCCTTACGCGCCTTACCGTCAAAGCGAAAGAAAAGAATTAGGTATTTATAAAAAATACTCTGATCAATTAATTGCATCTGGCAATGCATACATTGCTTTTGATACATCAGAAGAATTAGACGAAATGCGCAAACGTTTAGAAGCTGCTAAAGTAGTGGCTCCACAATACAACGCTATTACTCGACAAAATATGCGAAACTCACTAACCTTGCCAGAAGATGAGGTGAAAAAATTAATGGATGGTGGTACGCCTTATGTAGTGAGATTAAAAGTACCACGTAACGAAGAAATTCGTTTTCATGATATTATTCGTGGTTGGGTAACTGTAAACTCAAGTCAGGTGGATGATAAAGTTTTATTAAAATCGGATGGAATGCCAACTTATCATTTAGCACACATTGTAGATGATATTGAAATGAAAATTACTCATGCCGTTCGTGGCGAAGAGTGGCTGCCAAGTGCTCCATCACATATTTTAATTTATCGTTATTTAGGTTTAGAGGCAGAAATGCCTCAATTAGCTCATTTACCATTAATTTTAAAACCAGATGGTAATGGGAAGTTATCTAAGCGAGATAAATCAGGATTGCCAATGTTTCCAATAAATTGGCATGACGAACGCACAGGAGAAAGTTATGTAGGTTACCGTGAATCTGGGTTTTCATCTGATGCTTTTATGAATATGCTAGCGTTATTAGGATGGAATCCTGGCGACAATAGAGAAATATTAACTCGTCAAGAACAAATAGAATTGTTTTCTTTTGAGCGTGTTAATAAATCGGGAGCAAAATTTGATCCCGAAAAAACAAAATGGTTCAATCAACAATATTTACGTATGCAAACAGATGAGCAATTGGCAGATTCTGTAGCTCCTTTATTAGAAGCAAAAGGCATTAAAAAAGATATAGCATTTATAACAGAGTTTTGTAGATTGATAAAAGAAAAAGCACATTTTGTAACAGAATTTTATGATTTAGGCTCATACTTTTTTGCAGCTCCTACAAGTTACGATGAAAAAGTAATGACAAAAAAATGGAATGAAAATTCTAAAGTTACTTATACTAAACTGACAGAAAAACTAGAAGCTTCAACTGAGTGGAATGCAACTTCTCTTCATGATTTATTTGCTGCAGTTGAACCAGAATTAGGAAAAATTGATATGCAATTAGTGCGTGTATTAACAACCGGCGTTTCGGGCGGCGCACAATTATTTGACATGCTGGCTCTAATAGGTAAAGAGGAAACTATTAGTAGATTAAATATAGCTTTAAACAATTTAAAATAAAATTGCACAATAGATGCCTGCAAAAGTTGTAACTCAAAAAACATATACTCAATGGTTAAAATCCATTAAGGAGCAGGTGCGTAACACTCAACTTAAAGCATCAATTGCAGTTAATACTGAGCTAATACAATTTTATTGGGAACTTGGTAAAAGTATTGTAGAAAAACAAGAGACATATAATTGGGGCTCTGCAATAATTGATCAACTAGCAATTGATTTAAAAAGTGAATTTCCTGATATAGAAGGATTTTCAAGAACTAATTTATATTATATAAAACAATTTTACGTGTTTTATTCTCAAGGGTCAATTGTCCAACAGGCTGTTGGACAATTACCAAAAAAACGAGCTAATCTTAACCCTATAGGTAAAAATAAATCCTTGCAATTTGTCCCACAAGCTGTTGGACAAATTCCTTGGGGTCATCATATTCTTATTATTACTAAAATAAAAGATTATAAGCAAGCGCTTTTTTACTTACATCAAACCATACAAAACAATTGGAGTAGAAATGTTTTAGCCTTACAAATTGATACAGGATTACACAAACGACAAGGAAAAGCAATTAATAATTTTAAATCAACGCTTCCAAAAAATCAATCCGACCTTGCAATACAAACACTTAAAGATCCATACATATTTGATTTTTTATCTTTAAGTAAAAATGCAACCGAAAGAGATATTGAACTACAACTAACCCAACAACTTGCTAAGTTTTTATTAGAATTAGGTCAAGGATTTGCTTACGTTGGAAGTCAATATCAAATAAAAGTGGGTAAAAAAGATTATAAAATAGATTTATTATTTTATCACACACACTTACGCTGTTATGTTGTTGTCGAATTAAAAGCAGGTGAGTTTGAACCTGAGCATACAGGCAAGTTGAATTTTTATTTATCAGCCATCGACACACAAATAAAACACAAACAAGATAACCCAACAATTGGGATTTTGCTTTGTAGAACCAAAGATAATATTGAAGTAGAGTATTCATTAAGAGATACCATAAAACCAATTGGAGTTAGTGGATATAAGTTTTTAGAAAAACTTCCTAAAAATCTTCAAAATAATTTACCCACTGTAGCTCAACTAGAAGCTGAATTCAAAAAAATAACACGTGTGATAAAACCGAAAATTGTATCAAACAAGAAATAACAAAACATGGAATTATACTCTGACGACTATTTTATGAACGAAGCGTTGAAAGAAGCTCGCAAAGCTTATGAGGCAGATGAAGTTCCTGTGGGTGCAGTTATTGTGGCCGATAATAAAATAATAGCCAGAGCACATAATTATACCGAACGATTAAACGATGTTACTGCTCATGCCGAAATGCAAGCAATTACATCAGCAGCAAATGCCATTGGTGGAAAGTATTTAAATGATTGCACGTTGTACGTAACTTTAGAACCCTGTTTAATGTGTGCTGGAGCATTGCATTGGAGCCATATTACAAAAATAGTGTATGGGGCTAGTGATGATAAAAAAGGATATAGTAAAATCAATCAAACCGTATTACATCCTAAAACAACCGTTATAAAAGGTGTATTAGAAAATGAATGTTCAACTATATTAAAAGATTTTTTTGCATTAAAAAGAAAATAATAAATAAAAAAAACAGTGAACTCTTTACCTCTGTTTCTCTGTCTTGAAAAAACATAAACACTATGAATTTAGATTTAAAACATAAACAAGCCATCGTTTGCGGAAGCACACAAGGTATTGGAAAAGCAATCGCTTTAGAGTTAGCAAACTTAGGTGCTAGTGTAACTCTAGTTGCCCGCAATGAAGAAGCTTTAAAAACTGTGAAACAAGAATTAAGTACTGCCGCTGGTCAGTTACATTCTTACTTATGTGTTGATTTTAGTAAACCCGAGGAGTTAAAACAGATTGTAGAGGCGTATTTGCAACGACAACCAACGGTACATGTTTTAGTTAATAATACTGGCGGACCACCATCTGGTCCTGCACATTTAGCTAAAACGGAAGAGTTTTTATCTGCCTTCAACAACCACTTAATTTGTAATCACATTTTAGTACAAGCTTGTTTAGAAGGTATGAAAAATGCAAAATACGGACGTATCATCAATATTATTTCTACTTCCGTAAAAGCACCTTTAGCAAATTTAGGTGTGTCAAATACTATTAGAGCAGCTGTTGCCAATTGGGCAAAAACACTGGCTAATGAGTTAGGGAAATTTAATATAACCGTTAATAATGTGCTTCCTGGGGCAACGTCAACAGTTCGTTTAAAAACAATTATCGAAAACAAATCAACAAAAACAGGGCACGCATTAGATGCCGTAACAAATGAAATGATCTCTGAAATACCAATGGGGCGTTTTGGCGAAGCGTCTGAAATTGCAAATGCAGTAGCCTTTTTAGCATCACCTGCTGCTTCTTATATCAATGGCATTAATTTACCAGTTGACGGCGGAAGAACAGGAAACTTATAATTTTTTATACGCCTGTCAGATTTTTAGTCACCTATATAAAAACCTGACAAGTGTTCTTATAAACTAATTAATCAAATTTAACAGTTAATTCTTTTGTAGTAAATTAACAGGTTTTATCACCTCAAACTTGCCAATTTCTCAACTTTTTAATATTATATTTGTTTCTATTTATTACCTGATTATAACTGATTTATGAAGATTATTATACCAATGGCCGGCAAAGGCAAACGCATGCGCCCACATACGCTTACAGTTCCAAAACCTTTAATTAATATCGCCGGTAAGCCTATCGTACAAAGACTTGTAGAAGATATTACCAAAGTTTGTGGCGAAAAAGTAGATGAAATTGCCTTTATCATTGGCTCTGACTTTGGCAAAGAAGTAGAAGAGAATTTGATTAAAATAGCTGAATCTCAAGGCGCTAAAGGTACTATTTGTTACCAAGAAAAAGCTCTAGGGACTGCTCACGCTATTATGTGCGCAAAAGACAGCATAACTGGCAAAACAGTAGTAGCCTTTGCTGACACTTTATTTAAAGCTGATTTTGTAATGGATACAAATCAAGAAGGTGTTATTTGGGTACAAGGTATTGAGGACCCTCGCCAGTTTGGTGTGGTTAAATTAAATGAGGCTGGAGTAATTACAGATTTTGTTGAGAAACCTGAAACCTTTGTTAGTAATTTAGCGATCATTGGAATTTACTATTTCAAAGACGGAGATAATTTGAAAAAAGAATTACAGTATTTATTAGATAATAACATTACTGAAAAAGGTGAATTTCAATTAACCAATGCTTTAGAAAACATGAAGCAAAAAGGCATTGCTTTTACTCCTGGTAAAGTGACTGAGTGGCTAGATTGCGGAAATAAAGATGCAACGGTTTACACTAACCAACGTGTATTAGAATTTGAAAAAGGAAAGCCTTGTTTAAAAGGAAAAAATATTGTTACAGAGAACAGTACTATCATTGAACCATGTTTTATTGGCGACAATGTAGTGATTACGAATTCTATTGTTGGTCCGCATGTATCGATTGGCGCTGGAAGTAAAATCAGTGATGCCATTTTAAAAAATAGCATTATTCAAGCTGATACTAAATTAAGCAACACATTTATTTCTAATAGTATGATTGGCGAAGGTGCTGAAGTAAAAGGAAAAGCTTTAGACCTTAGTATGAGTGATTATACCACTCTTTCTTTATAAACTAAACCATCGTATTGTTGAAATTCAAAACCAATATTTTTTATTATTTTATCTTGCCGTTATTGGTAGTCTCAGTATTGTCTTGTAAATCAAAAAAACAAACAACTGCTTCTGTCAAAGAATCTAACGTTAATTCGAAAGGGATTACGGAAGAAAATCAAACTAAATTTGCTTTTTATTTTATCGAAGGTTGCAAAGAACGAATGAAAGGCAATATTGAACTAGCAGAAAATGCATTTAAAGAATGTTTAAAAATTGACCCAACATCTGCTGCTGTAAAATACGAATTAGGAAATATTTATAGATTTAATGGTTTATACGATAACGCTTTAAAATACGGTAAAGAGTGCGCCAATGCTGATCCTAAAAACGAATGGTATCAGCTATTGTATATTGAATGCCTGCATAATAAACGACAGTTTGCTCAAGCGGCAGAAGTATATGCGCGCTTAATTAAAAATTATCCTTTCCGTCCTGAATTTTATGAAGGCTTAGCTGCCGAATATATGTATAGCGGCAGTTATGAAAAATCTTACAAAACATTTGATGAACTAGAAAAAAAATTCGGGCAAAACGAAGCTTTCACTCTCAATAAAATTAAATTACTCAAACAATTAAAAAAAATTACTGAAGTTGAAGCGGAGTTTAAAAAATTAATTGGATCAAATCCAACCGAAATTAGATACTACACCTATTTATCAGAGTTTTATCAAGAAACCAATCAAAATGATAAGGCAATGAGTACTTATCAGCAAGCTTTAAAATTAGATCCAAAAAATCCAATCATTCATCTAGCTTTGGCAGATTATTATAAGTCCTTGAATGATTACGATAATATGTATAAAGAGCTTAAAATAGCTTTTGAAAACCCCGATTTGGATATTGACACGAAATCAAAAATTTTAGCATCTTATTATGAACTGTCCAATATTAGCAAAACCTATAAGGAGCAAGCTTATGAATTATGTGATATCGCATTAATGTTGCATCCAACATCGGCCGAAATACACAGTATGCATGCTGATTTTTTATTAAAAGATAAGAAAGTAAAAGAAGCTCGTGATGAATATGAGCAAGCCAATATATTAGATAAAAGCAATTACGCCGTTTCTAACCAATTAATGAATACTGAAGCCGAATTAGGTGAATATAAATCTTTAGAAGCGCATAGTTCTGAGGCTATGGAATTATTTCCTAATCAACCTCTTCCCTATTTTTTTAATGGCATTTCAAATATCACTCTTAAAAATTACAAAAAAGCTACTGAATCTTTAACTGATGGATTAGAGTTTGTGTACAATAACAACCCATTATTATTAAGTTTTTATTCCAGTTTAGGTGATGCACACAATGCTCTAAAAGAATATCAAAAATCTGATAAAGCCTATGATGATGCTTTAAAAATAGATCCAGACAACGACGAGATATTAAATAACTATGCCTACTTTTTATCTTTAAGAAAAGAAAAACTAGAAAAAGCAGAAAAATTTTCCAGAAGAAGTAATGAATTATCGCCTAACAACCGTTCCTATCTTGATACTTATGGTTGGATTTTATATCAACAAGGAAAATACAAAGAAGCTGAAATTTGGTTAGCTCGTGCCGTAAAAATTGGTAACAAAAGTGCTATTGCCGAACACTATGGTGATGTGCTTTACAAATTAGATAGAAAAGAAGAAGCCTTAAAATATTGGATGGATGCTAAAGAAGCTGGTGCTGGATCTGAATTTTTAAATAAAAAAATAGAAGAAAAAAAATTAAATGATTAAGAATAAACACATCTCCATTTTTTTTCTATGCTCTATCAGCATTTTGGTTTTCATGATGTCATGTAAATCTAAAAAACATGTTCAACAAACTACTCAAACTCCAACGGAAGATACAACTGGTCGTTGTCGTTTGTTATTTAAAACAGCCAAATCCTTATCAAAACATATTAAAGAAAATGAATTACAATATAATTGGTTATACGCCAAAGCAGATGTGCAAACTTTAATTGATGGAGAAGACCATAATTTAGATATTAGAATAAAATCAAGAAAAGATAGCGCCATTTGGATATCTATTCAAGCCGTAGGATTAATAGATATTGCTAAACTACTTATCACTCGTGATTCTGTTAAAATGGTGGTATATATAAAAAAACAATATTTTAAAGGCGATTTTAACTACATCAACCAGCTATTAAACGCCGACCTAGACTTTGATCTCATACAAGCAGCTTTAGTTGGCAACAGTGCTGATTTTGATGACGACGACAGTAAAATGAAACCTGTAATTGACAGAGAAAACTGTCAATATTTGTTAAGTACAGTTCGAAAACGCAAGCTACGTCGTATTAACAGCGGTCATGATTCACTAAAACGTTCATTACAAACCATGAGATTAAACCCCGATAATTTCAAAATCATCAATAACGATTTTGAAGATGTGTCTACAAACAGAAGTTTTCATGCTAAATATGATAAATTTATAGCTTCAGACTCTGTTTTTGCACCACACAATGTTAATATTGAGATAAAGGCAGAGAAGAAAATAGACCTTAAAATTAACTATGTTCGCATAGAGATAAATCAGCCACAAAAATTAACGCTGAACATACCAAAAAGCTATGAACCTATACCTATTAAAAAAGAACAACGCTAGCATTATTTTATGCTTAACCCTCTTTTTTTATAGTATCTCATTTCATACATTTTCTCAAACCAAAGGACAACCATCTCAAAAAGATTTACTGAACAAAAAAAATAAGTTGAATGATGACATCAAACAACTGAACTCTCAATTGAGTCAAACCAAAGCCAGTAAAAAATCGCAGATAAATACCATTGTGGTTATTAACACAAAAATTAAAGTGCGTGAAGAATTAATTAGTACAATAAATACTGAATTAGCTCAAATTAATTCGCGCATTAAAAAAAATGTAACCGAAGTAAATGTTTTAAAAACAAGCTTAGAAAAACTAAAAGGCGAATATGCCAAGATGATTTATTTTGCTCAACGTAATCAAGATTCTTATACAAAGATTATGTTTTTATTTTCGTCAGGAGATTTTAATCAAGCCTATATGCGTATTAAATATTTTCAACAATATGCCACATTCCGTAAAAAACAAGCTGACGAAATTATTGCCATGCAATTAGTGCTCGGTGAAAAATTAAAAGAACTAGAAGCGCAGCGTCATGAAAAAAATGTATTACTAGGTAACGAAAAAGAAGAAAAATCGCAACTCGATGGAGAGAAACAACAACAAGAAATTGTGTTAAGTGAATTACAACAACAAGAAAAAGAATTAAAAGAAGAATTAGAAAAGAAAAAACGTGACGCTGAAAATTTACAAATTGCAATTAAACGTTTAATTGAAGCAGAAATAAAGCGTAAGCTAGAAGAATCGGCTAAAATTGCAGCGGCAAAAGCAGCAAAGGCAGAAAAAATTGCTGAGAAAAATAAAACTAAAACAAAGACTAAAACAAAGAACGACACTAAAACACCAGAAGCAAAAGCAACAGCACCTGAGCTAACAGAAGAAGCTGAAGCTCTTGGCGCAGATTTTTCGAGCAGTAGAGGTAAATTGCCTTGGCCAGTTACAAAAGGTGTTATTTGCCAACCTTATGGCGAGTATGAGCATCCGGCAATAAAGGGGTTTATCATGAATAATAATGGCTTAGAAATTTGCGCAAATAAAGGGACTCAAGCTCGCTCTATATTTGAAGGAGAAGTTACTAGTATAGCAATATCTCCTACCGGTGGAAAACTAATCATTATTCGTCATGGTTTATATTTAAGTGTATATAGTAATATCGACGAAGTGTTCGTGAAGCAGGGAGATAAAGTAACTATTAAACAAACTATTGGAACCATAATGGATGAAGACGGCAAAACTAGTATGAACCTCCAGATATGGAAAGATGGCAAAACTACCGATCCGAGCGGTTGGTTATTTAATGCAAGGTAAATAAATTATTTTTTTATACTTAGCTTAGCGTAATATACTATTTACAAAAAAAGACTGGACAATAACAATCAAAACAAAAATCATGAATTGCATTATAGTTGACGATAATAAAATGGCACGCACTGCTTTAAAAAAAATAATTGAGCAAGTAGACTCTTTAGTTTTACAAGAAGAATGTGCTAATCCTATAGATGCCTACAATTATATACTAAAAGAAAATGTTGATTTAGTGTTTTTAGATGTGGAAATGCCTGGTATGACAGGAATTGAATTGGTTAAAAATTTAGAGAAACGACCTATTATAATCTTAATTACTTCTAAAACCGATTATGCGGTAGAAGCTTTTGAATTAAACGTAGCTGATTATATTATTAAGCCCGTTACCTTATCTCGTTTTATGGTAGCTGTTGCCAAAGCAAAAGAATTATTTGAAAGCAAAGGCCAAAAAGTGGAGTTAAGCGAAAAAGACAAGGAATACATGTTTGTACGTTCAAACTCTGTATTGACTAAAATAAAGATAAAAGACATTACATACATTCAAGCCTTGGGCGACTACGTCAACATCTATACAACAGATAGCCGATATACGGTACATATCACTTTAAAAGGCATTGAAGAAAAATTACCTGAAGAAAAATTCTATCGTTTACATCGCTCGTACTTAATTGCATTAGACCATATTGATAAAGTAGAAGAAGGAACTGCCTTTATAGGTAAGCATCCTGTGCCTATTGGAGAACAATACAAAAAAGAGTTGCTTAAAAAAATAAATTTGATTTAAGTCTGATTGAATCATTCTTACAAAGTTCCAGAAAATGGAATATTGTATACTGTGACATAATTACCACCTATAATTTTTGGGTTATTAACCATACTTTATTCCTTTTTAGCGAATTTCAATTAAAATCAGCTCTTTCATAAATTAACTTTATAACACACTATAAAGTTTAACTAATAAAAAAAGGAGGGTCACATGGAAACGCAAAAATTAAATCTATTTATTGTAGACGATAACAAATCTCTAGTAGCAGCATTAAAACAATATCTGCAAAATAAATTTGAAGAAAACATTAACATTAGTACCTTTTATGACGGCGAAAGTTGTTTGGAGAAAATTAATCAATATACCGATATGGTTATTTTAGACCATTTTTTAAATGGGAAAAATGGCTTAGAGGTTTTAAAAGAAATTAAAGAAATTAATCCGAAAACAGAAGTCATCATGTTAACTAGCAATGAAGATATTGCCTTAGCTATTGAGTCATTTAGAGCAGGCGCTACTGATTATGTAGTAAAAGGGCCGAGTTCATGGAAAAAATTAACTAAACTTATACACCATGTTATTACAGAACCTATTAGAATTATTGTCAGAGAATTTGGAGTATCTAAATTTATGGCCATATTTCTTTTAACTTTCTTAACAATGGGAGCTGTAGTGTTTTTTGTACTACACAATATGCCTAAATAACTATTGCTTCAAAGTCTTTGTTAATACATGTATTAACAAAGACTTTGAAATTAGAAAATTTAAATTTAAATTTAAGAGGGTTTACAATCAGAAATTTCATCTTCATCAATGAAAAATATTTGGGATATAGGGATTAAATTAAAAATAAGTATAGGCTTTACATTTATCTTAATTGTATTAATCAGTGTACAATATGGCCTCAACAAAAGCATTAGTAATGTTATTTCCTCTCAAGAAGAACTTTTAAAGAGCACCAAATTATCTACTGAAATAGAATCTATAAAATCATCTGTTTGTTTTTTTGAGAGTAAAGTAAAAGGCTATGTCGTTTCAGGAAATGATAGTCTATTAGAAAACAATGAAAAATATTTAACCAATATTGTTTTAAAGTTTAATGATTTAAAGAGACTTGCACCAAATGAAGAACAAATAATTGCTATTGATAAATTAGTAATTTTACTAAATGATGAAATACAATTTACGGATGAGATCATGTTTCAATATCAAATTAATCCTAACAAATCAATAGAATTAATTAAATCCGGAAAGGGAAACATACTTTTAACAAAAATTTTAAAAGAGTTTGAGAAAATTCATGCTATTGAAGAAATTAAATATAACGAAATCCTAAATAGAAATAAAAAAAACAGTACACTGGTAAAGCAAATGGATGCTTCTGCATACGTATTTGCATTTTTATTAGCAGCACTTTGTGTTTGGATTCTATTTAGAGATATAAGTAAACGAGAGAAGTTAGAAAAAGAGTTGATTGTTACACAAAAAAAAGCAGAACATGCTGCCATTATTAAAGAACAGTTTATGGCCAATATGAGTCATGAAATTAGAACGCCACTTAATGCCATCATAGGATTTAATCATCGTTTAAATAAAACTAAATTGGATGATGAACAAAAGGAGTATGCTAACGCTGTTCAAAGTTCAGGCGAAAATTTATTAGCCATTGTAAATGATATTTTAGATTTTTCGAAAATTGAAGCGGGAATGGTAAAACTTGAAAAAATAAGATTTAACCTAACCGAGTTAATGCAATCGGTGATAACGATGTTCTCGGGGCTAGCTAAAGAAAAAAAGGTAAAACTTGAATTAAAAATTGCTGATAATGTGCCATTATTTATATTAGGAGATCCGACTAGATTAACGCAAATACTCATCAATTTAATTGGTAATGCTTTAAAATTTACAGATGAAGGCTCGGTTAATGTGATTGTAGATACGATAGCACTTGATGAAAAAAATGCAACTATTGAATTTAGAGTAAAAGATACTGGAATTGGAATATCAGAAGAGAAAATTTCTGAAATTTTTGAACGCTTTACGCAAGCAAAGTCTGATACATCTCGTATTTTTGGCGGTACAGGTTTAGGCTTATCCATTGCCAAAAAATTAGTTGAACTACAATTTGGAACTATACATGTTCAAAGTACTAAGAGTCAAGGCTCTGAATTTATATTTCATATTTCATATAAAATTGATGATAGAGTTGAAAATCAAATTGAAACAAAAATTGAAACCATACATAAAATTGAAATCAATACTAACTTAAAAGTTCTAATAGTAGAAGATAATATCTTAAATCAAAAATTAGCCGGCTTTATGCTAAAAGACTGGGGATATGGGTTTGATATATGTAGCAATGGGAAATTAGCAACAGAAAAATTAATAACAAATAGCTACAATATAATTTTAATGGATATTCAAATGCCTGAGATGAATGGCTACGAAGCAACTCAATTTATTAGAGATAATTTAAAACTTACCATTCCTATTATTGCTATGACAGCTCATGCTTTACCTGATGAGAAAGAAAAATGTCTTGGATTTGGAATGACTGACTATATATCAAAACCAATTAAAGAAGTTGATTTAAAAAATATAATAAACAAGTATATCAATATTGTGACTTAGTATCTAAAAATCAGAAATCATGACAAATTTTCTTAAAGTAACAAATCTCGACTATATCAAAGAACTAGCAAAAGGCGATACCGCTTTTATACACGAAATGATTACTATATTTTTAGAAGAAAATCCTGAAGAAATTAAAAATCTTGAACAAGCCATAGAAGAACAAGATTTTGAAAAAATAAAATCTTTTTCACATCATATGAAGTCTACTATTCCTTTTGTGGGAATTGATGTATTAATTGGAAAAGATTTAGTTGATATTGAAAAATTAGCGACAGAAAAAACTGGGGCTAATGCTATAAAAACATTATTTGAAAATGTTAAAATTGTATGTGAAAAAGCTTATAACGAACTAAAACCATAAGGTAATGACAACAGAAATTATACTAATAGAAAAAATCATGTCAATTACTTCTTTGATTAAAGAAAAACATTCTGAATTAATGCCCTTTATTGATGAAATGCCAGTGACTATTCCTAATGAAAATAATCCACAGTTAAATCTAAAGGCATTAAAAGATTACTACGACTCTCTTTGTGTTATATTAAAGAAGTATGATATAGAACACCCTTTTTAGTAAGTCGTATAAAACCAACATAAAGCCACATTTTTTAACGTGTGGCTTTATTATTTTATTAAAATTTTCCATCATTCTAATGTTATTATAAAATATAGCATTTCCGCTTCTAGCTATTTTAAATCGGCTTTCACCGAATATCAAAATAATAGGTCTTTTTAGTAAATATATTTACATCAGAAAGTAGTATTAACACATTAAAAAGATAAATTATGAAAAAGATAATCACACTAGCCATTATTTTATTTGGTATAAATTATAACGTAAAGGCGCAAGAAAAACCAGAAGCAGAAAAATATGGCAACACTTTAAACTTAGGTGCCGGCATTGGTTATTATGGCTATGTAGGTCAACCATTACCCGTAGGTAGTATCAATTATGAATTTGACATTGCTAAAAATGTAACTCTTGCTCCTTTTATAGGTGCGTTTGGTTACCAACAAAGTTACTATTGGGGAGATAAAGATACTCCATATCGTAATTACTACTACAGAACAATAGTAATACCCGTAGGTGTAAAAGGAACATATTACTTTGATCAATTATTTCGTGCTAATCCAAAATGGGATTTTTATGCGGCAGCATCAGCAGGTTTTGCTTTTAGACACTCTGAATGGGAAAATGGATATTATGGTAATAGAACGGTATACAGAAATGCTAGTCCTTTATATCTAGATGCACATATTGGGGCTGAATACCATATGACAAATAAAGCAGGTATATTTTTAGATTTATCTACAGGCGTATCAACTTTTGGTTTAGCAATTCACTTTTAACAAAATTTAAAAAAGAAGACTCATGGGAAATTTATTATATGTAATAGCCGTTATCTTAATAATTGGATGGGCTATAGGATTTATAGGGTATAACATTGGAGGGATTATTCATATTTTATTAGTAATAGCTCTCATTTCAGTAATACTAAGAGTAATACAAGGTGAAAAACCAATCTAAAATAAGATTAACTATTAAAAATAAGAAAATGAAACAACTAAAAATAATCGTTATTGGAGTAATAATTTTACTCACGTATACAACAAAGGCACAAGTATCGGTTAACGTAAACATTGGTTCTCCGCCTCTTTGGGGCCCTGTTGGATATACTGATTATCGATACTACTATTTACCTGATGTAGAAGCTTATTATGATGTTCAATCATCTATGTTTGTTTATTTTGGTGGTGGTGTGTGGATTCATAGCGCCTATCTTCCTGGCTCATATAGAAATTATGATTTGTATAATGGTTATAAAGTAGTTATTACTGATTATAGAGGAAATGAACCTTATATCCATTTTCATAATCATAAAATAAAATACAAAAAGGGATATCGTGGTGGACCACAAAAAACAATTGGGCAAAAACCAGGCGGTGGCAATGCTCCGCATAAAAAAAGTTCTGGTGGTCAGCCTAATAAAAGAGAAGTTCAAGGCAAACAACAGCAAGGTGGAGATCACGGTAAAGACCAACACCAAGGCGGAGGAAAAGGTAATGGTGGAGGAAAAGGAAAGAAAAAATAAATATTAATTTATAAAAAAACACTGATTATATTTCAGTGTTTTTTATTTAAACGCTTAATGCGAACAAACAATAACTTTCGAAGTATTACTCTCCCCAATTTATTAAATCTTTTCCAATATCACTGCGAAAATACTTCCCATCATAAGAAACTCTTTCGGCAGTTGCGAAACTTTTAGCTACAGCTTCTTCAATAGTTTTACCAAAAGAAGTAACGGCAAAAACTCGCCCACCGTTAGTTATAACTTCTTCATTTTTAAAAGTAGTTCCCGAATGAAAAATGTGACTATCCTTTGAATGTTGTAACCCAGTGACTACTTTATTTTTTTCGTACTCTTCTGGGTAACCGCCACTCACTAAAACAACTGTAGTTGCAATATCTGGAGTTACACTAAATTGTTTTTCATGTAAGGTTTGCGTGGCAACACCTTGTAATAAATCTAAAAAATCAGAATCAATGCGAGGTATAACTACTTCCGTTTCCGGATCACCCATTCGGCAATTATATTCAATTACACTTGGCTCCCCATCACAATTCATTAAGCCAATAAAAATAAATCCTCTGTAATCAATCCCATCTTTTAATAAACCATTAATGGTAGGCTTCACAATTTTTTCTTCTACCTTTTTTATAAAAGCTTCATCCGCAAATGGTACTGGGCTTACAGCTCCCATTCCTCCGGTATTTAAACCAGTATCTCCTACTCCAATACGCTTATAATCTTTAGCTGCTGGTAGTATTTTATAAGATTTCCCATCTGTTAAAACAAACACAGATAACTCTATCCCTTTCAAAAACTCTTCAATCACCACGGTATTCCCTGCACTGCCAAACTTTGCATTTAAAATCATGTTTTGTAATTCACGCTTCGCCTCTGCTGCATCATCAATTATCAAAACACCTTTTCCGGCTGCCAAACCATCTGCCTTTAACACATAAGGTGGCGTTAAACTATCAATAAAAGCTGCTCCTTCGCTAATATTTTCTTTTGTAAAACTTTTATATTTAGCAGTAGGTACTCCATGCTTAAACATAAATTGCTTACTAAAATCTTTACTACCCTCTAATTGAGCGCCATCTTTTTTAGGCCCAATTACTGGGATTTCTTTTAGAACTTCATCTGCTAAAAAATAATCATGAATACCTTTCACTAATGGATCCTCAGGACCAACCAACACCATATCAATACTTTTTTCCCACACCAAATTTTTAATGGCGTCAAAATCAGTAGCCGATATATTTACATTAGTTCCACATTGAGCAGTTCCTGCATTTCCTGGAGCGATATATAAATTTTCTAATTGCTTACTTTGAGATAATTTCCATGCAAAAGCATGCTCTCTTCCACCCGATCCTAATATTAATACGTTCATAAATTATAATTAATATGTAAAAATAAAAAATCCCACCTGATTGGATGGGATTGATTAAAAAGTTTTAAAAACTATTTTAATGTTTTTTATGGCTAAAGCTTGAATTTCCTCTTACTCTCCTCAAATTTCGTTGTCTATTTTGTTGAGCAATAATGCCATCTGTAAATTTCTTTCCTTTAGTACGGTTTCGGGTAAACAATTTTGGCTGCTCTTTCTTTTGCTTAATGCCAGGCTTAGTTTTATGATATACCCAAGTACTTCCACTTTTGTTTCCTTTAAATATACGAGACAAAAAACTTTTTTTTCCGCCGCCTTTAGCAAAAGCATTAGCATTACCTTTACTCTTATTACCAAATAACTTACCGCCGCCGCCACGTTGATTACGGTGCTCTTTTTTACGGCCACCTTTTACCTGAGATATCAAAGGGGTACTAACTCCTATAGATAAAAGCAAAAATACAAGGAAAAAAAGTTTAGTAAGTTTCATTATTACAATATTATACAAAAAAAAACAGAAAACGCCATGCTTTTTGGTTTATTTGTCGAATAAATGTACAAGATTTAAACAATTTGACACTTAAAACAAATTACTCCAAAAAAAATTCAGAATTTATTTTTTTGCATCAAATACTCATACTTTCAATAAATAATGTAGTTTCGCAATAATGACTGTAGATGCCATAGCTGTTGCTGACTTTTTAACTAAAAGTAAAGCTGAACTCATTGTAGATGTGCGTGCTCCCATCGAATTTTTTAAGGGTCATTTGCCAAATGCTATTAATATTCCTCTATTTGAAGATAGCGAGCGAGCAGAAATAGGAACGCTTTACAAACAACAAGGAAAAGATACAGCGGTTAGCAGAGGTTTAGAAATAGTGTCGCCAAAAATGACTGCATTCGTTAATCAAATAAAAACATTATCAAAAAACAAAAAAGTGTTTGTGTATTGTTTTAGGGGTGGTATGCGCAGTAATAGTTTTGCATGGCTCATGAATACTTCTGGCTTAGATGCAGTTATTATGGAAGGTGGTTATAAAGCTTTTAGAAATTATGTGTTAGAGTATTTTGATCAGGAAAGAAAAATCATCTTATTAGGCGGAAAAACGGGAAGTGGAAAAACAGACATTCTAAAAAAATTAAATGCTCATGATTTTCAAATAGTTGATTTGGAAGGTATAGCTCATCACAAAGGCTCTGCTTTTGGAGCTATTAATGAACAGAAACAAAATCCACAACAGGTGTTTGAACATCAATTGTATTATGAATTATCGATGTTAGACAGTACTTTCCCCGTAATATTAGAAGACGAAGCACAAACTATTGGGTTTAATAAACTACCTCATGGCCTATGGCAACAAATGAAACAATCAACCATTATAAAAATTGAAATTCCATTTGAACTACGTGTACAAAAATTAGTAGAAGATTATACAACTGTTGATATAGAAGCTTTAAAGTCTTGCGTCGTAAAAATATCACAGCAACTTGGAACATTAAATACAAAATTATGTTTACAATATTTAGATGAGAAAAATCTTTCTGACGTAGCTCGCCTATCTTTATTATATTACGACAGAGCTTATGAATTTAGTTACAAAAATAAAAAACAACCAATTATCCTATTAGAATCTGACACCATTGATGCTGAAGAAAATGCTTTAAAAGTAAAACAAGTCATCAATACTTTGAAATAAAAATATGTCTATAAAACTCACACAATTTAGTAAAGCATCAGGTTGCGGCTGTAAAATTGCTCCTGCTGTGTTAGAAGAAATATTGAATGGTTGCAAACAAGATATTATTTTTAAAAATTTACTAGTTGGAAACGAAACCAAAGATGATGCTGCTGTTTATGAATTAGAAGATGGTAATTGTGTGATTAGTACTACTGATTTTTTTACTCCTATTGTTGATGACGCTTTTGATTTTGGGAAAATTTCGGCTTGCAATGCAATAAGCGATATTTATGCAATGGGTGGAAAACCCTTAATGGCTATAGCCATTTTAGGTTGGCCTGTAGATAAAATTCCAACCGAAATAGCTCAACAAGTTATAAAAGGTGCGCAAGAAATTTGCAGCAAAGCAGGAATTCCTTTAGCTGGTGGACATAGCGTTGATACTCAAGAACCATTATTTGGATTAGCAGTAACGGGTTTAGTAAAAAAAGAACATATTAAAAAAAACAATACTATTAAAGAAAATGATATTCTTTATATCACAAAACCTTTAGGAATTGGTGTTTTAAGTACAGCTTTAAAAAGAGGTTTATTAAACGACACACATTATAAATTATTATTAGAGCAAACCACTGCTTTAAATTCTATTGGAGAAAAATTAGGGGCTTTACCTTACGTAAATGCTATTACCGATGTTACTGGTTTTGGTTTTGCGGGTCATTTATTAGAGATGTTAGCTGACACGAATTTTTCAGCTTCGGTCAAAAAAGAATCACTTCCTATTATGGAAGCTGCCAAAGAATACGCTAAACAATTTGTGTTTCCTGATAATACGACGCGAAATTATAACGACCAATCAAAACATATTACTGGAATGATTGATTTAGATTTTATTTTTTATTGCGATCCACAAACTTCTGGTGGTTTATTATTTAGCGTTTCTCCTTCTCACGAAAAAGAGATGGATGATTTTTTAAACGCTCAAAATCAGTATTTTGCTAAAGTTGGAACGATTACAGCTAAGCAAGAAAAAGAGCTAAATTTTTTATAGAACGCTGATAACGCAGATGATTATGATTGATTATGATTTTTTGAAATTAGTAAGAAGAAATTATGCTATACACATTTCATTTAAAAAAACTGCGAAAATCAGCGTCATCCGCGCTCCTATTAAAAATCACAATCCAACCAACACTTTTAATGATTGTTTCCAAGATAAACTTCTAGAACGGCAAGCAACTATAAACGAAATTAAAAAACTTGATGCTATATTAATTAAACCAATTAATATCACGCCAATAAAAACAGTCCCAATTAAATCTAATTTATAAGATTGGCCACTTCCTAAGGCAATAGCATAATTACCTGAAGAAATAGTTACATGACGGATATCAAATGGAATTCCAATAAACTTACCCATATTGCCAGCCATTCCTAAGCAAAAGCCTAAAAATAAATTTCCTATAATTCCTCCTAAGTTTTTTTCTGTAAAAGCTGCTATTTTTTCTCGTTTTTCTAAACTATATTTTCCAATTAATTTGGGATGTTTTATAATTCGTTGTGCAATTTCTGAGTGTACTACCTTATTATCTATATAACCAATTACAATTCCTGATAAAGATAAAAATACTCCCGTAAAGCAAGCATATATCAAAGAAGCGCTATATAATGGATGATTAGAATACATGGCTGATTTCGCTTCATTACTATCAAAAATAGAATTATTAGCATAATGAAACATTAACCAAGCTGATAAAAAACAAAGTGGTAACACAATTACTAAATTTCCAATTAATGACACAAACTGACTTCGAATAATTTGTTTAAATAAAATCCAAGGTTTTTTTTCTGAATCATTTCCAATATCAATACTTTCTGCAATAAAGGAAGCTGTCATGGCAGGTTGTTTAGTGGCCAATGTTAAATGCGCTAAATGCATAAACACAAAACCTAATCCATAATTTAATCCAAATAAAATGCCTTCTAAAAACAAAGAAGCATGCAACTCGTGAATTAAATGCTTGATATAAACTAAAAACACAACCACTAAACCACCCCCCATAGCTGATTTGAATAATGTATAATTTTCTTTTTTAGAAAATCCGATATAGTGTTCTCCTTTTTCTGAAGTGTGGCTTACAATTCTATACGCTAATAAATTTGTTGTTTCCTTAATAAATTGTCGGACTTTGTTTTTTGTTTGTTCAGCAGTTACCAAATCCGTTATTAATTGTGACACCGTTAATACTCTATTGGTTTTTTGCTTTGTAATAAACAAATTCAAAAGCAATCTAATTCTATTGATATGTTGTTGAGCACGTTGTAATGAATACGCCAAATGTAAGCTTGTGCCTATTTCATCTTTTTTAGACTGAATAGTAGCAAATAGTTCTTCAGTATGATCAATATTATGCCATATATTTTCTAATTCTTCATTATCAACTACAAGCGTTTTATTCTCTAAATGTTTTTTTACAAACAAGGATACTTGATGGTGTAATTCGAAAAAAGGAGAATCACTGTCGTCAATTTCCGGGAATTTACTAACTAAATAAGGGTCAATGCCAATAGTAACTAATCTGTGGCATAAAATAATAATAGAGTTGTAAATTTGATGTGCTAATTTTTGTGAGTGGGTTGAGAGTTGACTTGTGTTAATTAATTTGATTATGGCTTCCCAACTCGAAAAATTAATTTTTTGAAGCCAAATATAATCTTTTGGTCTACTAAATAAAAAGTTGATAAAATGACTTACTTCATTTTCGGGTAAATTTCCTGGCAAAATTTTATGTTTAATTCTTCGTGATATTTCTGGAAAAAACCCACGGTTAGAATTGATTCCATAATCAGCAAAAGCATTCGCGAAAAAAGCATTATCAAAAGTAAAGTAACAAAATTCGGTAAATTCATTAATGAACTTTTCATCAACAGATTTTTGAGTAATCAATTCTTTTAATAACGAATTAAATGTTTCCTCATCACCATCCGAAATCACACGAATACTTTCAATAAAATTGACCAATTGCTTATAATCTTGTCTCGAAAAATCCATAGCTCTAAATTTAGCTGAATAACAAACGCTAAAACGCTATTATTAAACTATTTTGTTTAACGTTTGTTAACCATTAAAGCACTAATAAAGTGTTAAAAATCACGTTTTTACAATTAATAAAATAGTTTATCTTTGTTGTAATGGAAATTGTTAAAGGCTCAGGTGTTATTCCTGGTGAATTATTGGCAAAGGTTAACTCCCCCGCTGATTTAAAAAAATTAAAAGAAGAAGAATTAGAACAGTTCTGCGCGGAACTACGTCAATTCATCATCGATATCGTATCTGTAAAAGGTGGGCACTTTGGCGCTTCATTAGGTGTTGTTGAATTAACAACTGCTTTACATTATGTATTTAATACACCTTACGACCAATTAGTTTGGGATGTGGGTCATCAAGCATACGGACATAAAATTATTACTGGTCGTCGTGATGTATTTCACACAAACCGTATTTACAAAGGCATTAGTGGTTTTCCAAAACGTTCAGAAAGTGAATATGATACGTTTGGTGTTGGTCACTCATCAACTTCTATTGGTGGCGCATTAGGAATGGCTGTAGCAAGTCAGTATTTAGGATTAAAAGATAAACAACATATAGCAGTTATTGGAGATGGTTCTATGACTGCTGGTCAAGCATTCGAAGCATTAAATCACGCTGGTATTACTAATAGTAATTTATTAGTTGTATTAAATGATAATTGCATGAGTATTGATCCTAATGTTGGTGCTTTAAGAGATTATTTAACCGACATTACAACTTCTCATACTTACAATAAAACAAAAGATAAAGTTTGGGAGTTATTAGGTAAAATCAGCAAGTTTGGACCAAATGCACAGGAAATTGCTAGTAAACTAGAGAATGCCGTTAAGACGTCTTTATTAAAACAAAGTAATTTATTTGAGTCGTTAAAGTTCCGTTATTTTGGTCCAGTTGATGGGCACGACGTAGTTCGTTTAACCAAAATCATGGCCGATTTAAAAGACATTCCTGGTCCAAAAATATTACACGTTATTACAAAAAAAGGAAAAGGTTATAAATTCTCTGAAGAAGGAAACGAAACCGTTTGGCACTCACCAGGTTTGTTTAATAAAGAAACTGGAGAAATTATTAAAGTAATTCCAAAAGAACCTCAACCACCAAAATACCAAGATGTATTTGGACATACAATAGTAGAATTAGCCGAACAAAATAAAAAAATAATGGGCATTACGCCGGCTATGCCGAGTGGCTGTTCATTAAACATTATGATGAAAGCTATGCCTGACAGAGCTTTTGATGTTGGTATTGCAGAACAACATGCTGTAACTTTTAGCGCAGGCTTAGCAACACAAGGCTTGGTGCCTTATTGTAATATTTATTCTTCATTCATGCAACGCGCCTACGATCAAGTGGTACACGATGTGGCTTTACAAAATTTAAAAGTAGTATTTTGTCTAGATAGAGGTGGAATTGCTGGCGCAGATGGACCAACACACCACGGTGCTTTTGATATTCCTTATTTCCGATGTATTCCAAATATGATTGTGAGTGCACCAATGAACGAAGAAGAACTTCGTAATTTAATGTACACAGCACAATTAGATGAAGTGACTGGACCTTTTAGTATTCGTTATCCTCGCGGAAATGGCGTGATGGTTAATTGGAAAACCCCTTTCAAAAAAATAGAAATTGGAAAAGGTCGTAAATTGAGAGATGGAAAAGACGTTGCGATTTTATCGTTAGGCCATCCGGGGAACTTTGCTACTAAAGCTATTGAAACATTAGATAAAGATAATATTAAAGTTGCACATTATGATTTACGTTTTGCAAAACCGTTGGATGAAGCGATGTTACATGAAGTGTTTACGCGCTATAAAAAAATCATCACCATTGAAGATGGAACTATTGTTGGCGGTGTTGGAAGCGCTATTATAGAATTTATGGCCGATCATAATTACACTGCTCAAGTAAAACGTTTAGGTATGCCTGATAAATTTATTGAGCATGGCGAACCAAAAGAATTATACACTGAGTGTGGTTTTTCTGTTGAACAAATCCATGATGAAGTTTTAGAAATTTTAAAAGAGAAGAAAGAAGTTAAAATCGGTTAGTATTCATTAATCATCTTTAAAAGCGGCTTGAACTAGATTTAAGCCGCTTTTTTATTTAACAGAAATTTTATTTTAATCCTGCTTTGTTTTCGTTAAATTTGTGTAAACACCAATTAATTGGCAACACAGCAAAATATACTAATTAATAAACTCGACGAGTTCATTCGTAAGTTTTACAAAAACCAATTAATAAAAGGTTTATTGTACACTAGTGGATTATTGGTTGCTGCTTTTTTGTTTTTAGTAGTTGCTGAATATTTCGCTGAATTTGGAATAACTACTCGTACTATTTTATTTTATTCATTTTTATTGATTAGTGGTTTTGTGTTATTTAAATATATTGCTATTCCTGTTTTAAAATTAAATAAACTAGGTACTATTATTTCATATGATGAAGCTGCCAATATTGTTGGGACACATTTCAGTAATATCAGCGATAAATTATTAAACACTCTTCAGCTTCAACGTAACTCAGGCTCTATTTTATCTCCCGATTTATTAACTGCTAGCATCAATCAAAAAATGGAAGAGTTAAAACCTATTCCATTTACCTCAGCTATTAATTTGAATGAAAATAAAAAATATTTAAAATTTGCTTTACCACCTATGGCTTTAATGCTTTTAGTTTTAGCAATTAAACCTAGCATTATTAAAGACGGAACAGAACGCATTGTTTTTCACCAGACATATTTTGAAAAAGCATCGCCTTTTCAGTTCGCCATAGATAATAACTCATTAGAAGCCATTCAGCAACAAGATTATGTATTAGAATTAAAATTAAATGGAAATGAAATTCCAAACGAAGTTTTTATTTTAGTAGATGGCGTTGAACACAAAATGGAAAAAGTGGATAATGTCAGTTATACTTACACTTTTAAGAATGTTCAACAAAATCAAGACTTTGTATTTACCGCAGCGGGCTATAATTCTAAATCATACGAATTAAAAATATTACCAAAACCTATGTTAATGAAGTTTGATATTCAATTAAACTATCCTCCATACCTCAACAAAAAAAATGAGACAGTTTCCAATATTGGCGATATGCAAATACCTCAAGGCACAAAAATGCAATGGGTATTTCACACAAAAAACACCGATCAAATCTTTTTAAATTTTACAGATACATTGGTTGATATTTCTAAATCGTCAGACGATGAATTTTCGTTCTCTAAACGTATGATGCAAAGTATGCCATACAGCATCAAAACCATGAATCACTTTTTAAAACAAAATCCTGATTCAGTTAATTATACCATTAATGTTGTTCCTGACCAAGTTCCATTAATTGATGTGAGTGAAAAAACAGACTCCTTAAATCCTAAAAATATTTATTTTTCTGGGACTATAAAAGATGATTATGGATTTACGCGACTACAATTTAAATACACTCACTATACGCAAGATACCACAGGAAAAACTATTGTGAAAAGTGGGGAACAAGTAATGGGAGTTAACAAACAACAAATTACTCAGCCTTATTATTATTTTTTAGATGCTTCGCAATTTAATTTATTGCCAGGCGATAAAATAGAATATTATTTTGAAGTTTGGGATAATGATGGTGTTACAGGTTCTAAATCTGCCAAAACACAAACCATGTTATTTAAAGCGCCAACCATTGATGAAATGAATGAGGCTACTGATAAAAATAATTCGGAGATTAAAAAAGATTTAGAAGATGGTGCTAAAAAAGCAAAAGATCTTCAAAAAGAAATTAATGACCTCAGTAAAAAATTGACTGAGAAAAAACAAATGGGTTACGAAGAGAAGAAAAAACTAGAAGAAATTTTAAAGAAACAAAACGAATTAAAAAATAAGATTGAAGAAAGTAAACAAGAAAACCAATTAAACAATCAACAGCAGCAAGAAAGCCAACAGATGGATGAATCCTTGTTGGAAAAACAAAAGCAGTTAGAGCAATTGTTTGAAAACATCATGACTCCTGAAATGAAAAAATTATTTGATGAGTTAAATAAGCTATTGGATAAATTAGATAAAAATCAAGTACAAGAAAAGCTGGAGCAATTAAAACTGTCTAATAAAGACATGGAAAAGGAATTGGACAGAACCCTGGAAGCCTTTAAGCAAATGGAAGTAGAACAAAAACTACAACAAGCTATTGATAAATTAGATGAATTGAAAAATAAGGAAGATGCGTTGAAGAAAGAAACTGAAGGAAATAAAGGGAAAGAAGAGACTAAAGAGAATCAGGACAAGAAAGACAACAAGGATAGTAAGCCTGAAGGGAATCAAGACAAAAAAGACGAGAACAAAACTGATTCAAACAACAAAGAACAAAAAACAAACAACTTAAAAGAGTTAGAGAAAAAACAAGATGATTTAAATAAAAAGTTTGAAGATTTAAAAAAAGATTTAAAAGAGGTGCAAGAAAAAAATGCAGCTCTCGAAAGTCCAAACGAAATCCCAAAAACAGAAGAAAAGCAAAACGAAATCAGTAAAGAAATGGAAAACAGTTCTGAACAATTAAATCAGAACAATAAAAAGAAAGCCTCACAATCTCAAAAAAGCGCATCAGAAAAAATGGCAGAAATGCAACAACAGATGCAGCAAGCCATGGATAAGATGGAAAAAGAAGAGCAAGAAGAAGATATGCAGGCTGTTAGACAAATTTTAGAAAACTTATTAAACTTATCATTTGCTCAAGAAGATTTGATGGCACAGTTATCAAAATTACGCGTTGACAATCCTCAATATTTAAAAATTACTCAAACACAAAAAAAATTACAAGACGATTCTAAAATTATAGAAGATAGTCTATTAGCTATCAGTAAAAGACAACCTAAAATTAGCGCAACTGTAAACAGAGAAATTTCTGCTATTAATATGAATATGGGGAAAGCAGTTTCTGAATTAGCAGAACGTCAGCAGTCTAATGCACAAATGCGCATGCAATATTCAATGACATCTATTAACAACTTGGCACTACTATTAAACGAATCTTTGGAAGACATGCAAAAACAAGCAAAAGAGTCTAAAGAAAGTAAACCAGGAAGTGGCAGTTGTAAAAAACCAGGAAAAGGAAAAAAACCGAGTTCATCAAGCAAGCCAGGCGATGGAAAACCTAGCATGCAAAGTATGAAACAAATGCAGCAAAAACTGAATGAACAATTGGCAGAACTTAAAAAACAATTAGAACAAGGGCAAAAACCAGGTGGGCAAAAACCGGGAGATAAACCTGGGCAGAAACCGGGTGGACAAAAACCTGGTGGCCAAAGCGGCATGGGGCAGCAAGGGCAGCAAGGTATGATGCCTGGACAGCAAGGTCAAGGGATGAGTGAACAGTTGGCTAAAATGGCAGCTCAGCAAGAGGCTTTGCGTCGTCAAATGCAGCAAATGATGGATAAAATTAAAAAAGATGGTGGTTCGAACCCAGGTGGTAACATTACTGAAATGATGGAACAAACTGAAACAGATATAGTTAACCGAAGAATTACTCAGGAAACCATGAAACGCCAGCAAGATATCATTACTAAACTTTTAGAAAGCGAAAAAGCAGAGCGAGAACGCGAGCAAGACGAGCAAAGAAAAAGTAATGAGGCAAAAAATCAAGTTTTAAGTAACCCTACACAATTTTTAGAGTATAAAAGACTTAGAGAAAAAGAACTGGAGTTGTTAAATACGGTTTCGCCAAGTTTAACACCTTACTACAAGCAAAAAGTTAACGACTATTTTAACAGCGTAAATAAATGATAATGATACCAGCTAAAGGAGAAAAATTAGATATAACCTCCACATCTGACAATATAAGATTAGTGGAACGTTTAGTAGAAGATGTGTGCGATGTGTTTAATGTAAATGAAGATAGTTATGGCAATATATTAATTGCTGTAACAGAAGCAGTGAATAACGCCATTTATCATGGTAATAAGGGGAATCCAGACAAAAGAATTAAAATAGGATTTGAATCTCACGAAAAAAACATTTGTTTTTCGGTAGCTGATGAAGGAAAAGGATTTGACTATAATAGTTTACCTGACCCTACTGATCCAGCAAATATTGATAAACCAAACGGACGTGGTGTTTTTTTAATGAAAAATTTAGCTGACAAAGTAGAATTTAATAATAACGGACAAGAAGTATTGTTGACGTTCAACTTAAATTAATGGTCTCTTTCAATAACCAAAGTATTTCTTTTAAGCTTAAAGATAAGAACAAGCTAAAGCAATGGATTAAAACCATTACCGAAAAAGAAAAGCACCAACTCGGTACTATCAATTACATTTTTTGTACTGACGATGAGTTACTAGAAATTAATCTCAAGCATTTAAATCATAATACCCTTACTGACATTATTACTTTTGATTATACTGAAGGTAAAACTATCAATAGCGATATTTTTATTAGTATAATTAGGGTTTTAGAGAATGCTGAAAAATTTAAAGTCACTTTTGATGATGAGCTACATCGTGTAATGATACATGGTATTTTGCATTTATGTGGCTACAAGGATAAAACTAAAGCAGATGCTGAAATGATGAGAAAGAAAGAGAATGCTGCTTTGAAGTTTCTTTTTTAGTTTCTCGAAGATACATCAGCAACACTATAAGCTATTATTAAACTGTTTAGCTAAACGCATTCTATTTCGCTCTTCTGGAGTTTGAGCTTCGTAAATAAATTTACTTGTTTCTTCAATCCACATTAAAATTTCTTCAATACTTTTTGCCTGATGTGCTTTTAGTTGTTCATCAGTAACCGTGTAATGAAAACCAATATTGGCGTTTTTTAACCTAGGCTTAATTTCCGTTTTTCAAAATTTTAAATTAATGAAGAAAATCTGCGAGTATTTGCGAAATCTGCGGGAAACTCAATCTAATTCATCTCAAACTGCAACTTACTTAACTTTTGATACAAACCAGTGGTGCTAGTCATTAATTCTTGATGTGTACCCATCTCCACTACTTCGCCTTTTTGCAGAACAACTATTTTATCCGCATTACGAATAGTTGATAAACGATGTGCTATAACGATGGACGTTCTACCTACCATTAATTTATCTAAAGCTTCTTGCACTAAACGTTCGCTTTCACTATCTAAACTACTCGTGGCTTCATCTAAAATTAAAATAGATGGATTTTTTAATACAGCTCTCGCAATAGCTACACGTTGTCTTTGTCCACCAGATAATTGAATACCTCTATCGCCAACCAATGTTTCAAATTGATCAGGAAAACTCATAATAAAATCGTAAGCATTAGCTTGTTTAGCTGCATCAATCACTTCTGCTTCAGTAGCATTTGGTTTTCCGTACAAAATATTTTCTTTAATGGTTCCACCAAATAATAAAACATCTTGTGGCACAATCGCCATTTGATCACGCAATTCAGTTAACTCATATTCTGATGATTTTTTTCCATCAATAGTATATTCACCTGCATTTGGTTCATAAAAACGCAATGCCATGGATGCCAAAGTAGATTTGCCACTTCCACTACTACCAACTAATGCTATGGTTTGGCCTGCTTTAGCGCTAAATGACACGTCTTTTAAAACCACAAAATCGGGCCGGGTTGGATAAGTAAATTGAATATTTTTAAATTCTAAATCACCTTTTACTCTATTTAAATTGAGGTTATTACGATGCGCTAAATTTATTTGTTCATTCGTGTCATCAATAATTTCAAATACTCTATCTGTTGCACCCAAAGCTCTTTGAATAGAGGCTAACTGCTCAGGCAAACCTCCTAGTGAACCAGCAACAAATATAGAAAGCATCATGAATTTTCCGAAGTTTTCAGTTGATAATTCATGTGTGTTTATGAGCAATAGCATTTTATAAAGTATAAAAAAGATTGAACCAAATACACACATAATGATAAACGCAAAAAATGCACCGCGCATCACACCATATTTAATTCCAAATGCTCTAATTTCAGAAGTTACTTTATCGTATTTACCAATTTCTAATTGCTCGTTAGTAAACGCTTTTACGCTTGTAATTCCTGTTAATGCTTCAGAAACAATAATGCCCGATTCGGAAATTTTATCTTGTAAGCCTTTTGAATATTTTCTAATTCTTCTTCCGTAGATAATAGCCACTACAGTAATTGGCGGTATGATAACGATAAACCATTTTGCTACATCCCACGATGTAAAATACACTAACAATACTAAACCGCCAATACCAACAATTGTTTGACGGATTACTTCCGCAATATTAATTGCAAAAGCTTCCGAAATCACGTTAATATCTGTTGCAACTCTACTACTTAAATCCGCTACTTGGTTTTTAGAAAAGAAATTCATTGGCATTTGAATCAGTTTATTAAACGTATCTGTTCTTAGACCTTTTAGTATGTTTTCTGTTACTATAGAAAAAGTATAAACCCTACCAAATGAAACTAATCCTTGAATAACCAATAGTACTAATAATTCTATCCCAGTGCCCGATACCATGCCACTAAAAGCAGAAGTATCCATTCCTGTATTTCCTAAATAACCAAACATTTTACCTGCAGCAACCGGAAAATAAAGACCAACTGCAGCTGTACCTGCCACAAAAAGCATCCCTAATGCAAAAATCCACTTACTTTTACCAAGGTATTTGAATAATCGGAATGATTTTTTAAAATTTGCTTTAGAAAACTTTGCTTTGGGAATATCATCTTCTTTTTTATATTTTACCCCGTTACCTCGTGCCATTTTACAGAAATTTGAACGCAAATGTAATGTTTTAACATGGCTTAAATCGAAAATAATGGCTGTTTTAAGGTTAAAATTCGTAAAAAATTTGCCACATAATAAAAATCCATTATATTTGCAGTCCAATTTTGAAAAACTTATAACATTTAAATACTAATACCATGAAACGTACCTTTCAACCATCGCAACGTAAAAGAAGAAACAAACACGGATTTCGTGAGCGTATGTCGTCAGCTAACGGCCGTAGAGTTATAGCTTCACGTAGAGCTAAGGGTCGTGCAAAATTAACTGTATCTAGCGAAAAAACGCATAAATAATAGCTTTCCTAAAGCAATTTAGTATCTTTTTAACAAAGCTGCCTGTAATAACGGGCGGCTTTTTTGTTATATTTACTAGCCTAAATTGCACTTATGAAAAAACTTCTACCTATTTTATTTTTATTCCCACTAAATTTTTTAGCTCAACAACAATCAACTGTTCAGGAGCAAAGTAATCATTATAAAAATTACTCTTTTTCAAAAGAAACACAATGGGATAGTTTAAATACTATTGAAAACGGAACAGTTTATCAGCCCAATATTTTACAAGCAAAAACAACTTCAACCTGTACTTTAAACAAAAAGGTATATGGTTGGCATCCTTACTGGGTCGGCTCTGTATACACTAACTACGATTGGAGTATGCTGAGTGATTTCTGTTACTTTGACTATTCGGTAAGTCCTACAACAGGAAATAATACAAATACATCATTTGCTTGGGCTAGTAGTGCGGCAGTTACAGCAGCTATTAGCAATAGTGTGAATGTTCATTTTTGCGCAACATTATTTGGAAGTCACTCAACCTTTTGGGCAAGCACATCAGCTCAGCAAACATTCATTACAAATGCTATCAACTTATTAAATTCTCGTCCGGGAAGTAATGGTATCAATATCGACTTTGAAGGCATGGGAGCAAGTGACAAAACACCTTTTACTAGTTTTATGACAAATCTTTGCAATCAAGTTCATGCTGCTAATGCAAACTACAAAGTAACAATGGCATTGTATGCCGTTGATTGGAGTGGAACGTTTGATATTGCTGCATTAAATCCTTTAGTAGATAATTTTATTATTATGGGTTATGATTATTACTATTCAGGCTCTTCTCAAGCGGGACCCGAAGCTCCATTATACAATTTTCAAACAGGATACAATCAAACACTTTCAAAATCTATAACTTATTATTTAAAACAAGGGGCAACAAAAAATAAATTATTATTAGGATTACCTTGGTATGGAAGAGAATGGGAAACACTAGCCTCAACCGCTCCGTCAAATACAACGGGAGGATTTACATCATCAAGAACTTATGCAGCAGTTAAAAATGCGCCAACTACATATTCGGCGGCTAATAAAAACTGGGATAGTAATAGCTTTAATCCATTTTACTCTTACCAAGTAAGTGGGGCTTGGCGTCAATGTTGGATTGATGATAATTATAGTTATAGTAGAAAATTTGATTTAGTAAATCAACGCGGATTAGGCGGTATTGGCATTTGGGCATTGGGCTATGATGATGGGTATAATGATTTATGGAATTTAATAAAAGATAAATTTTCAACATGCGCTACTGTTGCTTGTACAGATAGTATTTTTGATATGGGAGGGCCAAACAGAAATTACTATGATAATGAATCTTACACCTACTCTATCGCACCAACAGGTGCTAGCAAAGTACAATTAAGTTTTAGTAAAATGGATTTAGAGCAAGGCTATGACTCTTTATATATATATGATGGAACAACTACAGCCTCTCCAATTTTAGGTGCCTATACGGGAAGTGTAATTCCTGCAACTGTAACTTCAACTGGCCCTGTGATGACTGTGAGATTTAAATCTGACGTAGCTACTGTAAAAGGGGGATTTAAAGCTTTATGGACTTGCATACAAGACAATGTTATTCCTACTACACAAATTACAACTCCTACAGGTTGGATTACGCAAAATTTTACAGCAACCTATACCGATGTTGATAATGCTGGAGGAACAGGCATTGAAAAAAGTTTTTACCAACCAACTTATTATAATGGTATTGAATGGAGGGCTAATGGTAACAGAGGTTTTTTAAATGATGATTTTAATGGAACGTCCATACATCCTGAATGGACCTCATCTGTAGGAACATGGAGTATTAATGCAGGTGGTTTGGTTCAAAGTGATGAGACAAATACCAATACAAATATTTACGCAACCGTTACGCAAAGTTTATCAAACAGATATTTATATTGCTTTAAAGGAACTATTACTGGAGCCAACACAAATCGTAGAGCGGGAATTTATATTGCTTGCGACAATCCCTCTCAAACACAACGAGGAAACAGTTATATGATTTGGTTTAGACCAGACCAAAGTACTGTGGAGTTCTATAAATCTGTAGCTAATACGATTGGCTTGCCAACCTACTCTGCAAGTATAAATATTACACCAGGTACTATTTATGATTATAAAATAAGCTACGATAGAATTACTGGCGAAATTAAAGTTTGGCAAAACAATGTATTTATTGCTTCTTGGACAGATACAACACCGCATGCAACTGGCACAGCTATATCTTTTAGATCAGGAAACAGTACATTTAAAATTGATGACTTTAAAATATTTAGATCAAGAGCAACATCTCATACTATTTTAGTTGGCGCCGCTAACACTAATGACTTACGAAACGAAAACATTTCACCAAACATATATGGTGGAAACATCAATAGCATTACAAAAGATAACGCTAATAATCTTTCTGCAATAAGTAATCAATATATTGATATTGACTGGACAAAGCCAATTGCATCTTCTTTAATAAAAGATGGAACAAGTACTGATATTGATACAACATATATTGGCACTCAATTAAATTTAAATTATACTGCTGCAAAAGATACCAATTCGGGAGTGATGAATTATTACTATGCTATTGGCACAACGGCTGGTTCTCAAAACATAACACCATGGACTAACAATGCTTTAAATTTATCTGCTACCAAAACTGGCTTAAGCTTAATAAATAACCAAAAGTATTATATTATGGTAAAAGCCATAAATGGTGCCGGATTAGTAAGCGATAGTACTGTAAGCGATGGAGTAATTTATTTAATGTCGACCGGTATTGAACAAAATAACGTATTGAATGAATTATCCATTTATCCAAATCCTGCAAACGAAAAAGCTGTAATTAGTATTATTAGTTCTGTTAATGAAACGATCAACTACACATTATTAGATGTTCAGGGAAAACTAATTGAAACAAAACAACTGGAAATTAATTCAGGTATAAATACATTAGAAATTAATATTAATCAATTGCTGTTGAGTAAAGGGATATACTTTATTAAACTCGTTTCTAACGGAAAAGAAATAACGAAAAAGTTGATTGTAAATTAATATGCCTACTCCCAGAACTTCGGGCTCAAAGTATCTTAGGCCATACAATTATTCGCACGAAAATGTGCCTGACTGGTTAGTTGTTTTTGCTTTGTGCATATTTGGAGCCATAGTTTTATTAATTATAAAAGGAAGAAAAAATAACTCCAACAGAAAAGGCGAAGAATAATCTTCGCCTTTTTAATGTTTTCATTATTTTTATTAATCTACAATTAACTTTTTAGTTTCCAGACCGTTTTCTGTTTTAAAACGTATAAAATAAATGCCAGAAGATAAATGTTCTGTATTATAACGCTTAATGTGGTTCCCTACTTCAAATTCTTTTTCTGACTCTACATTATCAACTAACTTCCCCGTTACATCCATTAAAGAAATGCTTAGTTTTGAAGACTTAGTCAATGAGTAATCAATATTTACAAAAGACTTAGCTGGGTTTGGACTGATGCTGATACTTTTTAAAAAATTATTGTATTCATTTATTCCAACGAAACTAACCACTACATTTTTGCAAACCTGGGTTGTACAACCACTTGTTGGTGGAATGTAAGCTGCGTAAGTTAAACACAAGGAATAAGTACCGCCTGTTGTATAGGTGTGGGAGGTGTTTTGGCCAGAGCCGGGCATAGTAGTTCCATCTCCCCATTGCCATGCGTAACCTCCACTCGCAGTTGGCGTTCCTACACCACTTACTGAAACTGTTCCAGCCGAAGAAACAGTATAAGTGAAATCAGCTACACATTGTGCTTTTGCAAATAGAGTACATAACAAGCCAACAAAAATAAAAAGTAAATGTTTTTTCATATTAATAGTTTTAAAGTTTAACCAAATGTAAAAAAATAGTCATATTAATCAAAATAGTTATTCAATAGAATATCAGCGGGCTCTTGTTATAAATTTACATTCCCTCTACTTCAATTTATATCTGTTAAATCCATACCTTTCAAAAAACATTCTATTTGCCAAAAATTTTAATCATAGCCGATCATCGTTTAAATCGTTCCCCGAGTCAAAGATACCGTTTTGAACAGTATTTAGATTATTTTGAAACTGAAGGATGGGACTGGGAATTATCTGAAATTATTACCGAGAAAGATGACAAGGTATTTTATCATCCAGGAAACTATTCAAAAAAAGCTTGGATTCTATTAAAATCACTTTTTATTCGTTTTAAGGACTTAAGACGAGCAAATAAATTTGACCTAATTTTTATTCAGCGAGAAGCTTTATTGTTAGGATCATCTTATTTTGAAAAACAATTTTATAAACGAAACAAAGTCATTTTTGATTTTGATGATAGCATTTGGTTATTAGACACGTCGCCGGAAAATAAAAAATTTGAATTTTTAAAAAATCCAGATAAAACAAAAATCAATATTACTCACGCGCATTGTGTCATTGCTGGAAATTCTTTTTTAGCAAACTACGCTAAACAATTTAATCCTAACACAATTGTTATTCCTACAACTATTGATAGTGATTTTCATAAACCAAAACCCGAATTAAGAAACAAAGAAAAAATAGTAATTGGCTGGAGTGGAAGTATTAGTACCATTAAACATTTCGAAATAGCAATTCCTGCCTTAAAAGAAATACAAGCTAAATACCCCAACAAAATTGAAATTCATGTTATCGGGCAAGGTTCTTATTCTCATCCAGAGTTCAATGTAATAAACAAAAATTGGAGTGTGAAAACAGAGGTAGATGATTTAAATTGTTTTGATATTGGCATTATGCCTTTACCAAATGATGAGTGGGTAAAAGGAAAGTGTGGTTTAAAAGGTTTATCCTACATGGCATGTGGCGTGCCAACTATTATGAGTCATGTTGGCGTAAATTCGGAAATTATTAGGCATGGAGAAAACGGTTTTTTAGCTACAAGTCAACGAGAATGGGTGGATTACTTATCTCAATTAATCGAGAATACTGATTTACGTCATAAATTAGGCAATGCAGGCAGAGAAAAAGTGGTTCAAAACTACTCCGTAAATGCTAATAAAGTTAAGTATTTAGAGGTTTTGAATTCTCTTATAAAATAGTAGATTTACTCCCACTTAACTTTAGAGTAAAACTTCAAACACACACTATGCAAAATACAGCACTTACACAAAAACACATTTCTTTAGGAGCTAAAATGGTTCCTTTTGCAGGTTACAACATGCCTGTTTCATACAGCGGATTAAACGATGAACATGCAACAGTTAGAAATGCTGTTGGTGTATTTGATGTTAGCCACATGGGCGAATTTATTTTAAAAGGCGATAAAGCTTTAGATTTAATTCAAAGAGTAACAAGTAACGATGCTTCTGTTTTAACAGATGGTAAGGCTCAATACTCATGTTTACCAAATAATGATGGCGGTATTGTTGATGATTTATTGGTTTATCGTATTGATGAAAAAACATATATGTTAGTTGTAAACGCATCTAATATTGACAAAGATTGGAACTGGATTAGTAAGCATAACACGGAAGGAGTTGATATGAAAAATATTTCAGAAGAAACATCTTTATTGGCCATTCAAGGGCCAAGCGCTATGGCAACATTACAAAAACTAACGGATGTAAAATTAGATGATATTCCTTACTACTCTTTTGCAAAAGGTAAATTTAACGGTATCGATAATGTTGTTATCTCAAATACAGGTTATACTGGCGCAGGTGGCTTTGAATTGTATTTTAAAAATGAAGATGCTGAAAAAATCTGGGATGCTATTTTTGCAGCAGGTGCTGAATTTGGCATTAAACCTATTGGATTAGGTGCTCGTGATACCTTGCGTTTAGAGATGGGTTTCTGTTTATATGGTAATGACATTAATGATACAACGTCTCCTATTGAAGCTGGATTAGGCTGGATTACTAAATTCACGAAAGACTTTACAAATCGCGCGGCGATTGAGAAACATAAAACAGAAGGTGTTTCTAAAAAATTAGTAGGGTTTGAAATGATTGATAGAGGTATTCCTCGTCATGATTATGAAATTGCTGATACTAACGGAACTATAATTGGAACAGTAACTTCAGGCACTCAATCTCCAACTTTAAATAAAGCTATTGGTATGGGTTATGTAAATAAAGATTTCGCTAAAGCGGATACAGAGATTTTTATTGTTATCAGAGATAAAGCAATTAAAGCTAAAGTTTGTAAAATACCTTTTTTGAAAAAATAAAAAAAGTATTAAGATTAAAGTGTCAAGACAGTAATCTTTAATCTTAATACTTTAATCTTTTAAATCTATATTACATGAACATAGAAGTTTGTTATACACCCCAAGCCTATAATCTTTTTCATAAAGACGATTCGATTGTGGTTGTAATAGATATTTTTAGAGCAACATCAGCAATTGTGACTGCATTTTATAATGGCGTTAGTAAAATGATTCCAGTTGCCACAGTTGAAGAAGCAAAGGAATACCAACGTAACGGTTATATGGCAGCTGCCGAAAGAGATGGGGAAATAATTGACGGTTTTGAATTAGGCAATAGTCCTTTTGGGTACATGAATAATAAAGTAAAAGGAAAAACAATTGCTATTTCAACAACTAACGGAACTCAAGCTATTGAAGTCAGCAGAAAAGCGTCAAAAATTTTAGTAGGCAGTTTTTTAAATTTGGATGTGTTATGTGAATATTTAACTGAACAAAAAAAGGATGTAATTTTAGTATGTGCAGGCTGGAAAAATAAATTCAATTTAGAAGATACCATTTTTGCAGGAGCTGTTGTAAACAAACTTACTACTGAATCTGGATTTGAAATCACTTGCGATTCAGCCATTGCTTCTAATCATTTATATACTGTTGCAAAAAATGATTTGTTTGAATTTTTATCAAACTCATCTCACCGTAATCGTTTAGCCAAATTAGATTTAGAACGCGATATTAAATATTGCCTAACGCCTAATCAGTGCCCTGTAATACCAATAATGGAAGGTAAATACTTGGTGAAGTTGTAAAAAGTGTCCCGCAGATTTCACGGATTATACAGATAAAATCAGCGAGAGAAAAAATAAAGATTCATGGAAAATATTCAAGCAATTAGTAAACGTAGTTCTGTTTTAATTAAAGACCAAGTTTTTAGTTTAGTAATATTACCAACAGACGATAAAAAAAAGGTGAATTGGATGTTTGTGTGGCTATTAGCCTGGAGCGTAAGTGGCGTTATTGTAATGGCTAATTATTTTACACTCACACAAGATAAAGCAAAAATGATGTTGATTGTATGGCTGGCATTTTGGGCTTACTTCGAATTTAAAATTATTCGAGTGTATATGTGGAAACGTTTTGGCAAAGAGAAACTATGGATTAAAAATGGCAAACTCCTATACCAACAAGACATTAACGGAAGAGGAAAAGTAAAAGACTATGATTTAAATTTGGTTTCTGATTTTAGTTTAGTGGCATTAACACCCGGCAGTATTGCAGATACCTTTAGTCAAACCTTTTGGGTAAAAGGTGGGGAGCGAATTGAATTTACTTGCCAATCTAAAATTATAAAGTTTGGAATGCAACTAGATGATGATGAAGTTAAAAAAATAATTGCCGCTCTGAATAAATTTTTGAAACTAAAGTAATTTTTTTAACCTACTCCATTTTTATTTCTTGAAGTTCCTCTCTCCAATCATCAATCTTCAATTTTCTAAAAAATTCTTCTTCTTCAATTTCTAATACAGCACCTGGTTGTAAATCTCCTAATTCTAAATCTTCAATCGATATTCGAATTAAACGCTTGCAATGGTGGTAAACCGAAGAAACCATTTTACGTATTTGGTGAAATTTTCCTTCTGTTAAAGTAATCAACAACCAGCTATGGGGCAAATCTTCTCGAAACTCATGATCTCGCTTTGGTAAATTTTTTGGTTTCTCAACAATTTCTACTTCACAAGGCGTAGTCGTATAATAACCACCACCTTTTACTCTGATAGTAATCCCCGTTTGTAATTGATGAAGGCGTTCTTCATTGACTACTTTTTCAACATGAACTAAGTAAGTGCGTTTGTGAGGTGTATCACTTTCAAATAGTAATTTAGTAACACGCTTGTTAGTTGTTAATATTAATAAGCCTTCCGAATTGTTATCCAATCGTCCAATGGCGTGTGTACCTTCAGGCCAATCGAAATTAATATCACCTAATAAATTAACCTTATCAGGGCTAACAAATTGCGAAACCATTTTATATGGCTTATTAATAATAAAATAACGATTAGGATTTTGGCTCATTGATAGTTGGTTTATACCCAAATACTTTTAATAACACCCATGTAACTACAAATCCTGCAATACCCACTATGATAGATAAAGCTGTAGCTCCAATATAATAGACATACAAATTTTTTAATGTTTCAACGGTAAGTAGGTTATTGAAATCCAAATTAACTTGTTTGTTTAAAACAAACTCTCCTGTTTTTACACTTGCATATAATACAAATGGAATTAAAGGTGGAACAGAAATTTGAGCTGATAACCCAACAACGACTTTATTTAGTTTAAAATATATTGCAGAAAAAATAGCTAATGCAAATTGAAAGCCCCAAATAGGAACAATTCCAAAAAACAAACCTACCCCAACGGAAAGCGCTTTTTTGTTAGTGCTTTCGTGAGCAGCAACGACTTCCTCTTTCCATACTTTTTTTAAATTTTTAAAATTAATACTTCTAATCAACATGACTGGTCGCCAAAAAAAAGCAGCCAGTATAACCAAATAAGTATTTAAAAAACTGATTCGTGTACTATCACGGCTTGGTATAAAATGCGACACACGTTCACCTTCAGGAGCATAATATACACTTACAGGAACAGAAACAACTGGTATTCCTCTCCAAGCTGCTTTTACAATTACTTCAATTTCTAATTCGAACTTAGTAGTAAAAAGCCAAATCTTTTTTAATCGTTGAACAGGGTATAATCTAAAACCACTTTGTGTATCAGGCAATGTAATACCTGTTTCCGCCCAAAACCAAAAATTACTAAACTTATTTCCAAAAGTGCTCTTGTTAGGAACATTCTCAACGGTCATATTTCTGGCACCGATGATTAAACTTCCTGGTTCTTTCTCAATCTTATCTAAAAACAAAGTAAAGTCTTTCGGAAAGTGTTGACCATCACTATCGATAGTAATCACATAATCAAAACCTAAATCAACTGCTTTTTTAAAGCCATTTCTCAATCCTACCCCTTTACCTTGGTTAACTGGATGAGTGACTACTTTTAATTGAGGGTATTTTGCTAAAATTTCAGAAGTATTATCCGTACAACCATCGTTAACTATAATAACATCATCGCAATAACCTAAAGAAGATTGAATAACACCTTCGATTGTTTTGCCATTATTATAAGTAGGCACAAGCACGCAGCATTTAAGCTGTTTAAATTTTTGTTTTACTTGTAACTTATGCTCTTGAGGTTCGTTCATAACAGTCGGTAAAAATAAAAAAATATAGTTGCAAAAATCGTATTTCATTTTCTATTTATTCCTAAGTTTGTATATCTTGTTATGTATATTCAGATATCTAGTTCTTATGCTAATTTTATTAGCATATATGCCTTCGTTAGCTCAAAAGAGTGTGCCAAAAGATAAGTCAGCCAAAAAAGAAAAAAAGAAAAAAGAAAAACAAGAGGTGCCTGAAAATATTGAAGTGTTTCCAAAAACTTTTCTCATTCGTCCTCGTTTTGTTTATCCTATTGTATCAGTTAATGTGAGCAATCGCTTATTTGGAAAGGGTGATCGGTTTTCATATATGCCTGCTATGCCAGGCGTAGTAGGCTTATCTCTTAAAATAAAAAAAGTTTATATATCGGCCGCTGTTCAATTACCTGCTAGCGAAAAATTAAAACAAAAATACGGCACTACTAAATTCAGAGACATTAATATTAATATACAAGGAAGGTTTGTTAATTGGGGATTGTTTTATAGAGATTATAAGGGCTTTTATTTATCTAACTATAAACCTTTTTATCCTAATTGGAATCAAGATTCATTGGGTTACCCTAAATCGCCAAGCTTACGTATTATTGAAGGAGGCTTAAACTTAGCATTTAACTTTAATAAAAACTTTTCGATGAATGCGGCTTTTGCTCAAGGCGAAAGGCAAAAGAAAAGTGCCGGCTCTTTTCTTTTAGGTCTAAGCGAGCGTTACCAGCGCATAGAGGTAGATACAAGCTTTGTTCCCCCTACACAAGGCGACTTATATCCAAATTTAAATAAATTAAAGTATGGCGACTTTACAAGTACAATATTTTATTTAGGTTTCGGCTACCAGTTTGTAGTTAAAAAAGTACATTTTACACCTGTTGTTTTAGTTGGCTCAGGTTTTCAAATACAAAGTTACGTGCAAACAGATAAAAAGAGCTTTTGGATAAATATACCAACATATGCAACGGCTAAAGCACAATTAGGATATAATGGAGATCATTTTTTTGCCAACTTAATATATACAACTGAATTCAATACAATTCCCATCAAAGAGTCTAGGATTCGTTTATTTCATAACTGGCTAGAATTAGGGATGGGCTTGAGATTTTAAATTACTAAAGTATCTAGAGGTTAAAAGAAAAAGGCTACATAATGTAGCCTTTTCAAATTTCTTAGAAATAGATTATTTCTTTTTATCAAACTCTGTTACCTGATTATCGTAACACAAATAGTATTTACCCTTAGGTAAGTTTTTGATGTCTGTATCCTTACCAAAACCTTTTTTAACTACTGAGCCAAAGGCATCATATACTTCAAATGCTGTTTCTGTAGTAAACTGAATGGCTTTGTTATCCTTAGTAATCATAAAATATGGTTTATCAACTGTAGAATTGATAATTACCGCAGAAGATACTTTTGGAGTTGTAACTAAACCAACTTGTTTTACTCTGAATTTATTTTCTCCGCTATGTGTAGCCACTTGAAAAGAATAATCGTGATTTTCCGGATTACCTAATCCCTGTACTTCTCCAACATAAACCCATTTATTCCACTTAAATTGCTCAACAACATAAGGTAAAGGGCCACTTTCATTTTTCGACGTCCATTTTAAAATACCAGCATTATTAATATTCATGCTCACTACTTCAAAAGTAGGGCGTGGTTTTAAAACTTCAGGATTTAAAACAACTGGAACGCAATCGCTTTTATGACTTATTTCAATTACTACCTTTTGCCCTGGCTTAATATTCATGGCAGTTAAATCAATTTCAAAGGCAGAAGAATTAACTTCATCAGTTGTGATTTTACCATTTACTTTAATTTCGGTAGCGCAAAAACCTACGCCATTTGCACCAAATGAATTTTGTATATAAATATTTTTATTTTGAAATTTTCCTTCTACTATTAAAACACTTGCGCTTGAATTGAATATCGATAAAACAAAAGAAAAAATTAAAAAAAGGTTTTTCATTAATGTTTGAAAATTAAGGGTTTGAAAATCAATAACGTAAAAATAGGAAAAAAAGCACTAAAAATTACATACGATGCCGTATTTTAACATATAAAAGCAAGCATAAAAGCAAAAAAATGGTAATCCAAAGTATTTTTGAGGCTCCTTTAAAGTGTATTTTGTTAGTAAAACTGTCTTTTTTGTAAGACCATAGCATTCCCACTATAAAAACGAGTGAAAAAAGTGAAGCAAAAATGATTTGACCAGTTGTGAACATCTTTTCGATATATTTTGGGTGCAATTTATAATTTTACGGGCAATTGATGAGAAAAATAATTATCATTTTATTAGTGAGTTTTGCATCGCAGGCTTTTGGAAGTAAAATTTCGGACGCTTACGAAGCACTTTCTATATTTGATTATTTTAAAGCCAAAGATTTATTTTATAAATCCCTCACAAAATATCCTTGCGAATCCTCTTATGGTTTAGCTACCATTTATTTTAAAACCGATAATCCATTTTCTAATATTGATAGTGCCGCAAAATATATTTCTATCAGTCAGAGTCATTTTAAAGATACCGTTACATATTCACTATATCACATCAGCAATGAAAACATACATACATTAGCGATTTCAATTGGGAATAAAGGTTTCGAAAAATACAGTAACCATAACTCTGTTGATAGTTTTAATTATTTTTTGTCACATTTTTATTTTTCGGATAGCACTTTATTAGTACAAGCCTATCTAAAACGAGATGGGATACAACTGAGTAATGCCTTGGCCTCTCAATCAAGTAATTACATCACACAGTTTTTATTGCAATACCCACAAAGCACTTTATATGTAAAAGCAAAGAAATTATTTTATGACTATCAGTTTACAGAACAAACAACAGATAAGTCAATTCGTCAATATCAGTTATTCATAAAGCAGTTTCCAAATAATCCCAATGTAACTTATGCAGAGAACAATCTGTATAATTTAATTCAACCTTTGCATTCAAGCGATAGCATATACAATTTCATAAAAAAATACAGTACTCCTTTAACAAGCGAAGCTGCTTGGAAATTATTGTACAGCACTTCTGTAAAATCATATAACAAAGAAGAATTAACTAATTTTTTAAATGCATATCCTGACTATCCATTTAATGAAAGCATTTTAAAGGAAATTACTTTAGCCAAAAATATTTTATTACCATTAAAAAACATAGACGATAAATTTGGGTTTATTGACACGTTGGGAAATTGGGTTATAAACCCTGAGTATGATGATGCCTCAGCATTTAGTGAAGGTTTTGCTTCTGTGTGTAAAAATGATAATTGTTTTTACATCAATAAAGAAGGCCAAAAGGTATCTAATCATTATTTTGAAGAAACCGAAAGCTATAAAAATGGAGTGGCTATCGTCAAAAAAGATAACCTCTATTTCTTAATCAATCGTTCTGGGCAATACATCTCTAAAGGTTATCAGGATATTAATGAATCCTCAAATAACTTATTTGTTTGTAAATCAGATAATGTTTACGGTGCTATTAATACCAAAGGAGAAATTATTATTCCTTTTTCTTATTCAAAGCTTGGAAATTTTAAAAACAATTTTGCCTATTACCTATCTACTAAATATGGCTTAGTAGATATTTACAATAATGCTTTACAAGCGCAATGGGATTGGATTTCAGATGTTGATACCAACTCTATTGTAGTAGTGAAACAAAAAAATCAATTTGGATTAATGAACATTAATGAACAAGTTATTTTGCCAGTTGAATACGATTACATTGCCCAAAATCAACATGAGATTTATTTAGTAGTTAAAAATAACTTATACGGATTTTACAATTCAAAAGAAAAATGTTTTGTGACATCAATTGAATACGATTACAATCCTGCTTTTCCAATTAGCTACTACACCAATGGCAAAAACTTTAAGTTGATTAGAGGTGACGAGGTGGCTCTGGTAGATGCCAATGGCCGATACAGTTTTAATTTCGGAACTTATACCAATTTATTTTTTGCCAAATGCGATATCATACGAATACAAAAAAATAATAAATTTGGCTTTGTTGACAGAAAATTAAAACCTATAACCAACCTTGAATTTGAAGTAGCGCAGGATTTTAAAAAAGATGTGGCTATTGTTTCAAAAAAAGGAACGTATCAATTAATCAATACATCAGGTAAATCTATTTTTGCCATTAAAGATGGTCGTATCAGTGATGATTTGAGTGGCTTGTATTACAAAACGTCTCTCAACGAATTGTTAGGTTTAATAAACCATAAAGGAGAAGTGTTATTAAACATAGAGTTTATGGCCATTGAACAAATAACCACTCATTTATTTTACTGCAAAAAACCAGAGGGTATATTTTTGTATAATTCAAACACAAAAACTCTCAAAAAATTATAAGATTCTTTAGTGGTTACTAACTACTGGAAAAATTAAAATAAAAGTTGTTCCAAAATTAATATCTGTTTCAAAAGAAATAGTTCCATTAAATGACACCACCGAATTTTTAACCATTGCTAAGCCCAAACCTGTGCCCGTTGTTTTAGTGGTAAAATTAGGAATGAACAATCGGTGTGTTAACTCTTCGGCAATTCCGCAGCCATTATCTTTTACTCGCACAGTAACAAATCCATCTTTTATAAAAGCGGATACTTCAATTTTTCCTTTTCTATTTTCAGGAATAGATTGTTCTGCATTTTTCAATAAGTTAGTAAATATCCTCAAACATTGCTCTTTATCTGCCATAATAGGTAAAGAACTTACAGTATCGAGATTAATTTCACATTCTGTGTTTTGTTGAAACAAATGCGTTACATTTTGAAGTACATCAAATAAATTAACAACTTCTAAATTAGTAGTTGGTAATTTGGCGAAGTTTGAAAACTCTGTGGCGATATGCGACAAGGTATCAATTTGCTCAATCAACATTTTTGATACTTTATTTACTCTATCATTAATATCATCGGGATGTGTTTCCACTACTCTTTGCAAATGCTGGATATTTAATTTCATTGGCGTTAATGGATTTTTAATTTCATGCGCCACTTGTTTTGCCATTTCTCTCCAGGCACTCTCTCTTTCTGACTGCGCTAACAGCTCCGAACTTTTTTCCAACTTAATCAACATGTTGTTATACTCAGCCACTAGATTCCCGATTTCATCTTTAGATTTCCACTGCAAAGCTTCATTAAATTTACCAAACTGGATATTAGAAATTTGTTGTTTAATAATACGTAATGGCTTGGTTAATAAATTAGACACTAATAAAGCAATGAGTGTGGTAACAGCAAATAAGATGGTGTAGATATTAATTAATGTAGTTAAATAAGCTGTTAACTCTTTTTCTAAATCTTTTTGTCGGGCAAAATAAGGTAAGTTGAGATAGCCAAGTAACTTGTCGTTTTTACTATAAAAAGGAATATAAGCAGATAAATAATTTAGCGAGCCGATGTTTTCTTTTTGAGTATAATTTGCTAAAATGCCTCTCGTAAAACTCATATAAGCTAAGGGGTTCATAAATTTAGAAACAAGTCCTTGCTCATATATTGCAGGTTGCGAAGTAGCATATAATAGGCCTTTTTTATTGAAGAGAGAAATATCACTGCCAAATAATTGCGCTAAGCGTTTTAAACGAAATGTGGTGTTATCTCTATAATTAGGTTCTAGCGCATCTTGCTGTCCAACAGTTTGCTGCAACTCTTTTAAAACAGACTGAGATTTTAAAACCAAGTCTTTTTCATTTTTTAATTCAAACTGATTTGTAACAACCCAAACTGTACCAATAACAACTGCTGCTAACGATAATACAACAATAGATACTAAGATAAACTGAATACGATTATTTAAAGAGCTAAAACGTTCGCTCCGTTTTATAACCATTGAATTAAACCAAACAGCCGTTAATACCAATAAGGAAAAGAAAATAAACAAATAGGAGTTGGAGGTAAATCGTCCCCAAACACCAAATGCTTTATCCGTAATCACAATCGATACATTATTTTTTATCGGGTAAATAAAATGTTCATACGAATCGTTTAAAGATGGCTTAAACATATTATTCTTAACAAACAAAGGGTATTGATACTCGCCAAAGGTGTTGAGTAACTTATTAGATTCATAAACAGCATAAGATATTTGTTTAGATTCTAATTTGTTTTCTAAAGATTTATCAAGTAACAAATCAGGGAAAGCCCCTAAGTTTACGGCTAACTTAGGCTCTAACTGTATAAACAACCGAAATGTTTTGTCTGGGTTTTTATTAACGTCTTCAATATCAATTTTAGCAATGTATCGTATTGATTTTTTATCCTTATCAATAAAATACAAATCGTCGCAAATAGTTTGTGAACCATCATGTTCTATTTGTTCTTTAAAATACTCTTCGTTTAAGTAACCAGAATTTAAATGAATAAAAATTGGCGTGCAATCATTTTTAAATAAGGACATCACTATTTCGTAGCGTTCAAAATAGCCGCTAAAATTACGTTGCCTAATATTTTGTTCAATTTGTTCGTTACTTAAAGGCAATAGCGACAATAAGTTTTTTAATTGTGCATCTGATTTAATGGCAGCACTAATTTTATTAAACTCGTTTTCAGCAATCACATCCTGCCTATCTGTTAATCCCAAAGAAATGGCTTCGTAAGTTTGTTTTTTATTAATCTGTTCATACTTACTAAATAACGTGGAAACAATAAATGTTGCCATCAACACAATTAAACCAATATTAATGAAATTGTAGGAGGCCTTAAATCGTCGCAAAAAGTAGGAGATTAAAACCAATAATAAAGGCCATAAATAGTCAAACACATGAGATTGATTTGCTTTGCTTAACACAAAGGCCGTTGCTACACAAATAATTAAGATAGAAAATAATATTCCTGAAAAATTTTTGTGGGAAATATACATGATCATAAATTTCTCGACACATAAATAAAATGCAAAAATTAAACAACCAACTGATAAGATGCCAATTAAACTAAAAGCACTAAAATGAAACAGTTCATTGATATTATAAGATATAGTAGAGTTATTTACTAAACTATAAATTAATAAACGAATTTGTAACGAAGAGAGGATGATGATAATCACAAATAACACATCGGCTGCTAATTGCAACAATTTATTTTTTATAGCCACTCCTTGCGGAATTTTATAAATAAACGTTGCTATTAAAAAAATTAGAGCGCTATTTATCAATACATCTCCCAAATAAGAAAAATAAAACGAAGAGGCGTCGGCAAAAACTTTGGCATCATATAAGCCCGCATTATAAAAAGCTCCGGGTATCTTAAAGTAAATCATCATCGACCGTATGCCGATACAAATAGCACTAAATGCAATGACGAATAAAATATCGTTTTTAATGTTAGCTTTTAAAAACAAGAATATCGCCCATAAAAATAAAATGCAAGCAATTATATAGATGATGCAGACATATGTATTAGAGCTTTTGCTTTTATATAAACCATCGTTTCTGTAAACTTCAAATAAGGGCGGTCCGAATTTTGATTTAACAGCGTGATCTAAATAATTAATGGGAGTAATAAGTTTAGTGTTTTCAGGCAAATAAAGCCACTTATTAAAATTATTATTTAAATAACGGTTCTCAAAATCATACTCTGGTTTAATAGAAATTAGAGCCACCAAACTGTAGTTTTCTTTTCCTGCTGTTTTTTGCTTAATGTATTCGTACCAACCATTTCTAATTTTAATCAATTGCACACTAGTTTCGTTGGTATAGGCAAATAAATCTACTGCCGGCTGGTTATCTGACCAGAAACACAAACTATCGTTTTTATAAACGTAAATGGCAATTCCTTCGTTTTTATACAAATCGGCAATAAGGCCGTCGTATTTCACAAACAGTTCTGCCGGCCTTATTGTATTTAAAGCGTTGGATAATACATCGAGATGTGATTTGGCAACATCTTCCTTTAGATGGAGTCGTTCTTCGGCAATAGTTACTAGCTCCTTGGTGGTGTAATTATTACTTTGCGATAAAAAATAGGAAAAAAGGGCGCATAAAAGGCCGCAACTAAAAATAACATATAATTTAAAAGGGAGCTTTTTCATTTATATTAAAGGCAATTTACTTCTTTTTAACTAATTTTTTGAATGTAAAAATCATTTTTTTGAAGATTTAAGTATATTTGTATAATAACACCTAATTTTTATGGCAAAACAAACTACGAGTCCAAAACAACCTGTTTTACAAGAATTAAAAAACACGTTTCGTTTTTTTCCGTTTCAAAATCAAATCGCTCCTTTTATTGTTATTATCCTTTTAGGATTAATTTTCAATTTAACCTCATTACATAATGAATACGCTTTGGATGATGGTATTATTATTCACCAAAACGATCACGTTATTAAAGGAATCAAAGGTATTAAGGACATTATGACCAAAGATGCCTACGAAAGTTTTTACCGTAGAATGAATGCTACCGATCAATTAGCTGGTGGACGTTACAGACCTTTATCTGTTGTGAGTTTTGCTATTGAACAAGAGTTTATTGGTGCATACCCTAAAGATGGTTTATATCCTCAACGTTGCTGGGATACTAACCAAAATAAGAAAGATGATGTAGAAGAAGATATTAATGATGATGGCGTATTTAACGAAGTAGATTGCCAGGTAAAAGGCGCTTCATTGCGTCACTTTGTAAATATTATCTCTATGATTATTGGAGTGATGTTACTATTCTTATTTTTTAGAAACTATATTTTTAAAGACAACCATGACCTTGCTTTTTTAGCAGCTATAATCTTTTTAATGCATCCTATACATTCCGAGGCCATTGCCAATGTGAAAAGTAGGGATGAGATGTTCTCGCTTATATTTATTTCGCTCACGTTCTTCTTCTCCTTTAAATACATGGCAGACAAAAAAACAAAAACTTTGTTTTGGGCAGCCTTTAGCTTTTTATTAGCCTTGTTATCGAAAGAATATGCCGTTGTATTAGTCATGTTGATTCCTATCGCGTTTTTCGTTTATGGAGAAATTGATTTTGATCCAAAAACATTTTTCCAATCCAAAGAGTTTAAACAAGCTTTATCCTTATTCGGGATTTTCTTTGCCTGTGCCTTATTTATGTTGCTAGTAAAACGAAATTCCGACATGCACATTCAACCAGGACAAAAAGCAACAACCTCTTATTGGATTTTCCCATTTGTATATTTAGCCATTGGTGTATTTGTAATTGGTTCTAAAATCAAAACAAAATTTGCAACCTTAATGAGTTGGCATTTCTTTATCATGTTGTTTTATTTAGGAATGCGTTTGGTAGCTGTGAAATTAAAACCAGGTGTACCTGATACCGAAATTTTAAATAATCCTTATTTACTAGCTACTCAGCAAGAACAATGGGCTACCAAAGTATATGTATTATTAAAATATTTTAACCTTTGCTGGTTCCCACATCCATTATCTTCTGA
>JBKJPW010000066.1:0-14702 GCA_046594225.1 Bacteroidia bacterium | reverse complement strand
TTCAAAATATTTTCTTCTGTAATTAGTTGTCCAGTCGGAAGCCTCTGTACTCTGCGAGATTACAGATTTTCCATTCTCACCATAAGGCTCACCATTCAGGATCATCACCACTTTGTTTTTCACATCCAGCTTGTCGTAATCGTTATAAAGCAAGGTATTGATTCCATATCCTGCAAAAACAACATCTTTAATTTTGTAAAGGCTGTCCTTAAGAATAGTTGACGAGGAATAGTAATCCGTATTCTGTTTATAATTCTTTTTTGCTATAGAGACCATTACTTCCTGTGGCTGATAAACAGAAACCGGGAAGGTTTGGAAATAACCTTTATCAAGTGTTTTATTTTCGGGAATACCGAATGATTTAAACTGTTTCAGGATGTATTCAGCTGCCATCTTCTGGCCTTTCTGTCCGGTTTCACGACCTTCGTATTCATCGGAAGCAAGTACATACAGGTTTTTTTTCATGCCTTCGGATGTTACTTGTTTAGAATAACGAAGTGCAGTAGTATCCTGTGCATTCAATAAGAAAGTGGAGGCTACCGATACAAATAGAAAAACAATTTTCTTCATATGTTGTGTGTTTAAAAAGAAGTCCCGGTCTTTAAGCCGCACTTCGACACACATCGACAAGCTCAGTGGGCGGGCTCAGTGATCGGCTTAGAGACCGGGACGCTTTATATATAATGATAGTTAAGCGAAAGTGATATCGAAATCTACCAGATCAATGAACTCTTGTAAACGGTTGTCAATTTCTTCCTGTGATAATCCGATCAAACGTTCTGTGCCGAATTTTTCTACCGTGAAACTTGCCATGGCAGATGCATAGATAAGTGCACGTTTCATGTTGTCGAAAGAAATATCTCTTGTTTGCGCAAGGTATCCAATGAATCCACCTGCAAAGCTATCGCCGGCACCAGTTGGATCGTATACTTCTTCTAAAGGAAGAGCAGGAGCAAAGAAAACTTCATCTTTATTAAACAATAAAGCACCGTGCTCACCTTTTTTAATGATCAAGACATTAGGGCCCATTGCGAGGATCTTTTGCGCAGCTTTTACCAATGAATATTCTCCTGATAACTGACGAGCTTCAGAATCATTAATAGTAAGAACATCTACCATTGCAATAGTTTTCATAAGATCATCCATTGCAATATCCATCCAGAAATTCATAGTATCCATTACTATTAATTTCGGGCGTTTTGTCATTTGATGGATTACTTTTTGTTGGATTGCAGGAACTAAATTGCCTAACATTAAAAAATCAGGAGTTTTTGCATTCTCAGGAACAACCGGATCAAAATGTTCTAATACATTTAATTGTGTATCTAATGTATCACGTGAGTTAAGATCGTTGTGGTAGCGCCCTGCCCAGAAGAAGGATTTTTCACCTTTTTTAATTTGAAGACCTTCTAAATCAACCCCTTGATTTTTAAGAATATCCAAAAATTCATTAGGAAAATCATCACCAACAACCGACACTAAATGTATGTCTTTTGTATAATAAGACGCCGCTAAAGATATGTAACTTGCAGCTCCACCAACTATTTTATCGGTTTTCCCGAAAGGAGTTTCAATAGCATCAAAAGCCACCGTACCAACAACTAATAAACTCATGTAAATTTTTTTTGCAAATATATTGTTTATTTATAAAACATCTTATATATTTGCACTCCCAAATAAGGGAAAATTCCTTCTTAGCTCAGTTGGTTAGAGCACATGACTGTTAATCATGGGGTCCCTGGTTCGAGCCCAGGAAAGGGAGCAAAAGCCATCCGCTAGCTAGCGGATGGCTTTTTTGTTTTTAAAACGTTAATTTTGAGTTAATTATTGGCACCGTAGTTCAATATCCGCCCGACCAGAACGAGGGGTCGTTCGGGCGGTGATAGAATAAAATTAATTATATGTTTTTTATCTACGTTATTCAAAGTAAAATAAATAATTCTCTCTATAAAGGGCATTGTCAAAATCTTGAAATACGATTAAAACAACACAATGCTGGATTAACTAAATCTATTAAAAGTTGTATTCCATATTCATTAGTGTATTACGAAACCTTTGATAATTTAATTGATGCTATTAAACGAGAAAAATATTTTAAAAACTGCTGCAGGAAGACGATACTTAAAGGATAAAATAAATGTATCTAATTAATTTCCTTTTTTTACCTTTACAAACGATTGGCACCGTAGTTCAATGGATAGAATAAGCGTTTCCTAAACGTTTGATGTAGGTTCGATTCCTACCGGAGCCACTTTTAGAGTGTAACATTTACAGCCGCCTCGTGTAATATAAATTATATTACTCTTACTATTACTAAAAAATATCATGAATACACAAAACTACTCAAATCATATTCGTTACTATACACCGCACCATTTTGTGTTTTATCCAATAGCTGGGATTTTATTTGGAATTTGTATTTCATTTGGCTTTAAAAGTGATGAGTACAATTTGCTATGGTATATGATGTCCATCATCATCATACTGATTATGTGCTTATCATTTATGCTTAGACAACATTATGCATTAGGAAATCAAAATAGAATTGCACGTTTAGAGTTACGTTTTAGATATTACACCTTAACGCAAAAACGATTTGAAAATATTGAGCAACAATTATCATTATCGCAAATACTCGCTTTGCGTTTTGCTCCTGATGAAGAGTTAGTAGCATTAATTGAGCGCGCTTTAAAAGAAAATCTATCGCCGGATGAAATAAAAAAAGCCATTAAGAACTGGATGCCGGATTATATGAGATTATAAATTATAAAAATTAAACAATATGAAAATTGCTATTATTTCGGGAAGTATACGTACAGGGAGAGCGAGCCACCGTGTTTCTTTATATTTTGAGAATTATATAACCGAACAAAAAATCGGCGATGTCAAGATGCTGGATCTGCATGAGTATCAATTTCCCATCTTTGAAGAACGATTAAAAAATTTGACTGATGTTTCGAAAGGAGCTATAGAGTTCTCTGAAGAAATTACAAAAGCTGATGCTGTGCTAATTGTAACTCCCGAATATAACGGTGGCTATCCTGCCAGTTTAAAAAATGTAGTTGATTTGCTTACTTCCGAATGGAAAAGAAAACCAATTGCTATTGCAACTGTTTCTGCCGGGGCATTTGGTGGCTCACAAGTTATAACATCCTTATTATTAAGCTTATGGAAACAAGGTGCTTTAATGTCTCCTGCATCTTTCCCCGTACCTACAGTTGAAAAAACATTTTCTGAAAAAGGTGAAGCTATTGATAAGGAAGCGACTGACAAACGCGCAAAGAAATTTCTAGAAGAATTAGTTTGGTGTGCTGAAGCAAAACAGAAAATGGGGTAACTTATTCTTCGAGAGTCTCTTCAGGTTTCATAAACTCTTTTTCGCTTTTTGCAATCACAATAGTTGCTACACCATTACCTATAATATTAGTAATAGCTCTTGCTTCGCTCATAAATTTATCTACTCCTAATAAAAAAGCCAAGCCTTCTACTGGTATTTTATGTATAGCGGTGAGTGTAGAAGCTAATACTATAAATCCACTTCCTGTAACTCCCGCTGCTCCTTTTGAGGTTAACATTAAAATACCAATAATGCTTGCCATTTCTGCAATAGATAAATCGACTTTATACAATTGCGCAATAAAAATAACAGCCATCGATAAATAAATGGAAGTTCCATCCAGATTAAAAGAGTATCCTGTTGGTACTACCAAACCAACTACTGATTTACTGCATCCAAAATTTTCTAATTTTTTCATTAATGATGGTAAAGCAGCTTCTGAAGAAGAAGTTCCTAATACAATTAATAATTCTTCTTTAATATATTTTAAAAATGAAAAAATACTGACTTTATAATATTTTAAAATAGAACCGAGTATTAAAAAAATAAATAAAGCCATAGTGATGTAAACACACAATAATAATTTACCTAAGGGTAATAATGTAGCAATTCCAAATTTACCAACAGCAAAAGCCATCCCTCCAAAAGCGCCAATAGGTGCCAAATACATGACTACTTTTAAAAACCTAAATACTAATACGGAAAATTTTTCAAATGAACTTACAATTTTAGTGCGACCTTTTAAATTACTAACAACTATTCCTGTTACTAAGGCGATAACTAAAATTTGTAATGTTAAGTTCGACATAAAAAAATTAAGCCAACTAAATTCTTGTGTGTTTTGAGTATACTGAGAGGCATCTTTAGCGGTTAAGCCAGCCAAATCAATATCACCTGGTTTTAAAAAATGAGCTACTAATAACCCGAGCGTTAAGGCAAAGGTGGTTACTATTTCAAAATAGACTAGTGATTTTATTCCTATACGTCCCACTTTTTTTAAATCGCCCATACTACTGATACCAAGCACAATAGTTAAAAAAATAATGGGGACAATAAATACTTTAATAATATTAACGAAGCCTTTTCCTACAATTTCCATTTTAACTCCAGTAGTTGGGGAAAAATGTCCGACTAAAATACCTGCAATAATGGCTACTAATACATGTAAAGCTGTATTAGTTAAAACACGATATAAAATAGATTTTGGAACTTTTGGAACTACTTCCTTAATTTTAGCCATTATTGAATTTAAAATTACAGAAAATAAATCAATGCGAAATCCTGACTCCAATAATACAAATGTCATCAACCTGTTCCAAATTACCTTTCCAATTGTTTAAAGCACCTTTCAATATTTCTTTTTGTTCTGACATTGAAAGTTTTGCATTACTTATCAGTAATTCCTTTAACCGCTTGTACATAAATTTTTTTCCTTTTGGCCCCCCAAACTGATCAGGCATACCATCTGTGAGTGTATACACAACGTCATTTTTTAAAAGACTAACAATATGTTGAGTAAAAGGAATGGAATCCTTATCGTGCTTCCCAACCGGCATTTTATCAGGAGCAAACTCAATAATTTGGCCATCTCTCACAATCCATATCGGGTTGTTTGCCGCCGAATAAGTTAGAGTACTGTTTACAAAATCAAAACTAACTAAACTACAATCCATACCATCTTTTCCACCTTCTACGCTACCATCTTTTTTTAGACGCTCAATAATAGTTTGCCGTGTTGAATTCAAAATATCAGCAGGCTCCGTAAACCCTTGCTTAATGGCAGATTCTATACTTGTGATATTCAACAAACTCATAATTGCTCCAGGTACGCCATGCCCAGTGCTATCTGCAGTTGCCAAATAAAATCTCTTATTATTCATTCTACTAGCCCAGTAAAAATCACCACTTACAACATCCTTAGGTTGAAAGAATACAAAATAACTTTTCAAATTATCATCTAATAATTCAGTCGTAGCTAAAAAGCTTCGCTGTATACGTTCTGCATAATTAATGCTATCCGTGATCTCCTTATGTTTTTCTTCTACCAAATGCTTTTGATGTAAAATAATCTCATTTTGCTTTTGTGTTTCGTGTTCTTTTAATTCAATTATTTTTTTCTGCGCATTTGTTATTCTAAAACGGTTCGCCATAAATCCAGCAAAAACCAATACCAACGCTAGTCCGCCGTATAGAGCATAACCCTTGGTTCGTTCCTCATTTAATTCAGCGGATATAACTTTTTTCTCATCGAGCACACGTACACTATCCGCAGCAGCTTTTTTACCATACTGATATCTTAATTGACTTCCAATACTCGCATTTCTTGTACTTTCATTATTAATACTATCCCTGAAGGCTATGTATTTTTTATAGTGTAAAAAAGCGCCTGCATAATTTCCTCGTGCAGAATCAATCTTCAAAAGCATAGCTTCAGTATCTCTTATATCCTCCGGGTAGCCGAGTTCTTGCGAAATCTTCAATGCTTTTTCACAATAGAAAAATGCCCTATCGTATTTTTTTTGCGTTAAATACACCAAGCCGATATTATTCAGAGAATAAGTCATACCATCTTTATAGTCTATCTCTTCCTGAATTTTTAAACTTCTTTCAAAATAATTGAGTGCTTTCAATGTTTCTCCTTGTGAATGATAAATGAGTCCGATATTATTAAGCGTTTTCGCTATTCCCACAATATCTCCTATCTCTTCCCAGATGCTTAACGCTTTGGAATAGTAATCCATTGCCTTTGCTGACTTGGTCGAATTATCATAAATGCCACCTATGTTAACCAGCATATTGGCAACTCCTTTTTTATCGTTAGCTTTCTCACTTACTTTTAAGCCTCTATTCCAATACTCTAAAGCTTTGGGAATATCTCCCTGAGTTTCATAAATAACGCCCATATTACCCAACGCAGTCGATAGTCCAGAACTATTACCCATATCTTCCCAAATTTTCAAACTCCTGCTCCAATACTCTAGTGCTTTTGGTATGTCGCCCAAGCTATGATAAATAGTTCCAATATTATTTACAAGTCCAGCGATACCGTCGCTATCATTAAGTTCTTCTTTAATTCTTAAACTACTTTCAAAATAATCCAGAGCCATAGGGATATTCCCCTCACTATGATAAATTAAACCAATATTCAAAAGCCCCCTTGAAACACCTTGTCTATTTTTAATTTGCTCATTTATCTTCAGGCTTTTTGTCCAATAATCCCTTGCCCTTACTACGTCGCCCTGATTAAAATAAAAAGCACCAATACTTAAAAGAGAGTTCCCTTTTGTTCTTAAATAAGATTTTTTTTCATTTTCATTTGAACTTTTTATATTCCTATCAGCAATAGCTATTGCCTTAAGGCACATAGGAACAATCGTATCAGGATTAACAGCATAAAATTGCGATGTTAATTTGAGTAATAATGAAGCTTTAGTAGTATCATGACTGGCATTTATAATGGCTAAATTAAGCGAGTCAATCTTCTTAGTTTGGCAATAAAAATGTATTGGAAAAACAATTAGTATTAACCCAATTAAAAAATATCTTAATGTGAATTTCAATGTCGTAAAATTTAGAATACTAATCTAACTATATTTAGATCATAAGCAAAATATCCTATCCCACCAAGTAGAATTTAGAAGAGGCTGTACTAGCAAGACAGGCTCGCCTATTTTTGGTGTTGTTATAGTTACATTTAATTCTTTTACACACCTAAAGTTTCTTTTAATTTAGAATATCCTGTTCTGCTCAATGGAATTCGTTTTCCGTTTTTTAAAAGTACCACATAGGTGTTTTTTTCTAAGGGTTCTATTTTAGTTAATTCTTGTAAGTTGATGATAAATGAACGATGTGTTCTAAAGAAATGTGCTTTATCTAACACTTCTTCATAATAATTCATCGTTTTCTTTTTTAGATAGTAGGTATCTTTTGTAAATATTTTCACATAGTCATCATACGCTTCAATGTACATGACATCTTGCATTGGAACTATACGAATGTCGCTACCATTTTTAACAACTATTCTATTTTTTTCATCAGGTTGCTTTGTTGTGTTTTCTAACAAAGCTTGAATATTTTTTTCGGAAGAAACTACGTTGTTTTTTTCTTGCCATTTTTGAATCGCTAAATCAAAACGTTCTTTACTAAAAGGCTTCAATAAATAATCAATAGCATTGGCTTCAAACGCTTTAATAGCGTATTCATCAAAAGCCGTTGTAAAAATAACATTGGGAACCGTATCCAATAACTCTAACATTTCAAAGCCATTTATTTTAGGCATTTGAATATCTAAAAAAATCAAATCAGGTTTGTGTTGATTAATAGCTTTCACTCCCTGAAAACCATCATTACACTCTGCTACTATTTCAATAGATGAATGTTGTTGCAAATATTCTACAACCAAACTACGCGCTAATGGCTCATCATCTATAATAACTATTTTACTCATTTTTTAATTTGTGGTATTTTTAAAGAGGTAATAAACTGATTATCTTTTTTTTCAGTGGTCATTAAATCATTTCTGGCATATAATAAAAACAAACGACGTTGCACAGAACTTAATCCAAACCCAGTACCTTCGTTTGCTTGTTGCGTGTCTGAATCAAAAGGGTTTTTAATTTGAATATTCAGGTAAGTATTTTCTAAATGACAAGTGATGCTAATTGTAATATCTTCAATGGTGTCATACAAGCCAAATTTAATAGCATTTTCAACAATTGGTTGTAATAATAAAGGAGGAAGTGATACATCTGCATTTTCACATTCCATATTTACATCTACTTGCAAACGATGACCAAAACGTACTTTTTCTATCTCTAAATATAATTTTAAATGCTCTATTTCTTCATGAAGTGAAACAGTTTGCTGATCGTCTTTTTTTAATGTGCCCCTTAAAAAATCCGATAATTGCTGAATCATTTTTCTAGCTTCGTTAGGTTTTGTTCCTGCTAAAGCACTGATGGAATTTAAACTATTAAACAAAAAATGTGGTTGTAATTGCTGGCGTAGTCGAGCCAACTCCGCTTCTTTTACTAATTGCTCCGCAGCATTTTGGCGTTGCTCTCTTTCTTTTTGTTCCTGTAAATTATACAACAACCAATTAGTAATTGTTAAAAAGGTTAGTACTAATAAAGAAATAATAAATCTCAGAGGCATTGATTTTTCTAAGAAACTCAAATAATAATCATCAGCTCCTAATAAATACGTTAATACCCATTTAAAAGAAATACAATATAAAACAGTGATACTTAATGCAAATATAAGTCTGTAAATACGATTACTATTTCCTGGTTGGTAATAACGAAATAAAATACTGGCAGCAAAACATGCTAAGGCTAATAAACCATTTGTAACTAAAGAGTCGATAATAGCATAGTTCCAATTCAATTCTAAATGATGCAATACCCAACTTTGAATCAATGCCCAAAAAATCCACCACGTAATATACATGGTAAGAATTTTTTTGAACGAATATGAAGTGTAATTTCTCAACTAAATAAGCCTATGCAAAAGTTAAGCTTTTTGCTTGAATTAACATTGCTTTTTGACGCACATAATTAATAAACGAATGACGTTCAGTATTTTCATGTGTTGTAGAATATACTTGTTCGCCATCTTTTAATGATTCTAAAGCATAAACATCAGCCACATCAATAAACTGCCAGTTTACCAATTTGTTTTCGTTATTGATAAATGTTTCTTCTTCTTTTTTACCAATGATTCGTGCTTTTTGAAAAGCAGCCTCTAAAGTATAGGCTTCAACAATGCGAATTTGTTCGTCGAATTGATGAGCGTGGTTTCCGTTGTCGATGTTGATGTTGAACATCAATTTTACTAAATAGCGATTCATATAATATATATTTTTAGTATTGAATTTAATAACTTTTAATTTCAATGCCTCCCATAAAGGTGTTGCCTTTTAATACTAATACTTTAGCAGCATCTCCATTCATGGTAGGTTGTACAGGGCGTTTGTCTTCTATGTTTCCAAAAACAGAAACTAATTCCGAATGAATTTCCCAGTTAGCAGGAATAATTAAACGAGTTCCTCCAAATACATTTACTAATTCTAAAGTGGCTGTTTTTTCAATATCAGCTTGCGATAGGTTAACTTCTGAACCACCAAATACATTAGTTATTTCGCCTCCTTTAAAATTTTTAGAAAGAATGTTTTTTTTTACTGTGCCCATAAACGTTGTAAAATCTACTGTATCTTCTTCGCTAGTAGTTTCAGAAGTATAACATTCTTTACCTCTATTATTAAAACCATGTCTGCCATTTTGAAATTTATTCCAATGCCGGCGTTTAAATTTATTACGTGGTTTAAAAATGATCATTAATCCAAATAAGATAATAAGCACCGGCCAAATAAAAGGCTTGATATTCATTAAAGGATATACATCACCTAAAATAAATACTACACCAATGGCTACTAAGAAAAACCATCCAGCGTGACGGAAATTATGTTTTACTCCAATTAATAAACCAATAGCAATTAAAAATGTTTTCCAGCTAAATATCCATTGTGGAATATCGGCTCCTAACTCCCTTCCCAAAAATAAACATCCTGCTATTACTACTAAGATGCCTCCAAATATTTTCCCTCTTCGGTGGCTTTGTTCTGATTGCTTGCACATTTCTTCAAAATTCATGTGCTCTTCTTGATTTGTCATTTTAATTATTTATATAATATATTGCTATTTTATTTTTTCATTTTGACGGACCTGAGTACTACAGGTCTGCCTTAATTTTCATCAAATGTAAAGGATGAATAAAACTTGTACAATAGCAATTAGGTAGGATTAGGCAGGTAGTCGGTGAACGTTACCAGCTAGGCGGTAAAGATTTAGAATTCAATAAAAAAATAGACATTTCCTTTACTTTTTTTCTTGATAAAAAAAGTAACAAAAAAAATCAAGACGAAAGACCAACCTCCATTAGCCCCGCAGAATCTTCCCTGAATGGCGGTTCGCTCTCTTTATTAATGCTTTATTTATTTCGCTTTAGGTATAAATGAGTGCTACGCAATTCGCCAAATCAGCCGCACAATTACTAACGTATGATAATTTTGCTAAAATATATAGGTTAATTCAACGACGGATCGAAAGAATAATCACTAAATGCTTTGTATCCAGGATTAATTGTAATCAATTCTTCGCCCCACAATTCTTGAGGTTCAGTTTTTACAATATGATGATAATTATCAGTTTTTGTAAACCACATATCATTTTCTACTTCTTGATTTAACTGCTCTTCTCCCCAACCACTATAACCAATGTAAAAACGAATTTGATGAGATTCAACTTCACCTTTTTCAATTAATTGAGATAATTCAAAAAAGTTTCCGCCCCAATAAACATCATCAACTACATGCTGACTTTCGCTTATTTTTGAGCCTAAAGTATGTGTGTAAAACAATTGATTGGGAGAAACGGGACCGCCTTCAAACAAAGGAAAGTTGCCATTTTTTAAATGAGGGAAAATATCTCTTAAAATCATGCCGTGAGATTTATTAATCATAAAACCCAAACTTCCCTCATTATTATGCTCACACATAAAAATAACAGAACGTTTAAAATGACCATCTTGTAAAAATGGTTTAGCAATTAATATATCTCCTGCTTTTATCAAGAATAAACTCTCTATATTTGCGTAAAATTACAAAAAATGAGTCAAGTTAACCAGCATATTTCTCAGTTACGAGAAGATTTTATGAAAGGAGAATTATCTGAAAATAATTTAAATAAAACTCCTGACTTACAATTTGAACAATGGATGCGCGAAGCCATTGATGCAAAAGTAAATGAAGTGCCAGCATGTAACTTAGCAACCATTGATTTAAATAATAAACCATCTGCACGTATTATTTATTTAAGAGAATTTTCGGACAACGAATTTTATTTTTATACCAATTACGATTCTCGAAAAGGCAATAATATTGCTACAAACCCAAATGTATGCTTAACTTTTTTTTGGCCAGAGTTAGAACGTCAAATTAGAATTGAAGGCATTGTAACAAAAAAAGCAGAAGCTGAAAAAAGTGATAATTACTTTAATGCGCGCCCTTTAGATTCTAAAATTGGTGCTTGGAGTTCGCCGCAGAGTAAGGTTTTAAAAGGCAGAGAAGAATTAAATTCATTTATAGAAAATAATAAAGAAAAATTCAAAAATCAAGAAATTCCTCGTCCTGATTTTTGGGGTGGCTACATTATCAAAGCAAACTATTATGAGTTTTGGCAAGGACGTAAAAATCGTTTACACGATAGAATTGCTTTTACACTTGAAAATAATGATTGGAAGATTGAAAGATTAGCACCTTAATAAGAGACTAAAGAGAAATAAGAGATAAAAGAGATAAAATACTATATATCAAAACTTTCTAAACTAATTAACTTTACAACTTTCTAAACTACTTATATGAACAAGCAAGAAAAAATAAAAAACTTTGATCCAAACAGCGTTGGAGATGTTAACGCTAATATGTTTGGTTTACCATTCACTACACAAGAATCAGAAACTGTATTAATACCCGTTCCTTGGGAAGTAACCGTAAGTTACGGTGGCGGAACTATTGATGGTCCTCAACAAATATTTGATGCCTCTTTTCAAGTTGACCTTTACGACCCTATTGTAAAAGACGCTTGGAAACTGGGAATTGCGATGGATGATTTTAGCGAAGACCTGAGAGAGAAAAGTGAAATTTACAGACCAGTTGCTGAAATTATTATTGACAGACAATGTAACGGAGAACCTTCTTCTGAAATATCTGAAATAAAAGACGTCAATAAAGTATGTGAAGAAATGAATGCATGGGTTAAACAACGTGTATTACATTTTTTAAAACAAAATAAAAGTGTTGGTTTAATTGGTGGCGACCACTCTACTCCACTTGGAATGATTGACGCTTTAGGAGAACACTTTGGAGAATTTGCCATTTTACAAATTTATGCACATGCTGATTTACGAGTGGCATACGAAGGTTTTGAATATTCGCATGCCTCTATTATGTACAATGCTTTAAAAAGACATAGCGTACAAAAATTAGTGCAAGTTGGTATTAGAGATTATTGCCAAGCAGAGTTAGAGATTATTAATAACTCAAACGGGCGAGTAAAAACATTTTTTGATAGAGATATTAAACAACAAGAATATAAAGGAAAAAGCTGGGATACCATTTGCCAAGAAATTGTAGCAGAGTTACCACAAAATATTTATTTAAGTTTTGATATTGATGGTTTAGACCCAAAATTATGTCCGGGTACTGGAACACCAGTTGCTGGAGGGTTTGAAACCGACCAAGTATTATACTTATTAGAACAAGTTGTTGCATCAGGCAAAAAAATTATTGCTTTTGATATTAACGAAGTTGGTGGAGAAGATGAATGGAATGCCAATGTAGCATCTCGTTTATTATACCGTATAGCTAATTTAGCGATGCACAGCCAAGGGAAGAAGGCTTAATAATAATTGACATTTGAAAAAAGAAAAGACTAAGAGAAATCTTCGTCTTTTTTTGTTTCGCCCTTATTGGTGTTCTTACCAACAAGTAAAGTTTTTTATCTCATCTGCTGCTGGTGAAAACACCAACAATGACTTAAACTCATATTAAACTGTATTTCAATAACTTAAATACGTAATTTTAAACATATATGTTAATTAAATTAAATAAATTTAAACATATGTGTTAATTTAAACTTGTAATTTTAAACATATATGTATACATTTGTATGAAGAAATAAAGGCCGAAATCATGCGAAATCAAAAAAAATTGCTCGTAGAGCAGCTTGATAAAAAATTAAAAACATTTCAAGGAATAGAAAAAATTATTATTCCAACTAAAGGCTGGGTATATAATATTAGAGTTGCATTAAATATGAGTCTTGAACAATTAGGCAAAAAATTAAATATGACTGGACAAGGAATTAAAAAAATTGAAGAGCGAGAATTTTCAGAATCCATTACCTTAAAATCATTAAGAGAAATTGGAAACGCATTAGATCTTCAATTGGTTTATGGTTTTGTTCCAAAAAAAGGTTCGTTAGAAAATTTAGTAAATAGCAAAGCTGAAGAACTAGCCAGAAAAATTGTACTAAGAACCAATCAAAATATGAAGCTCGAAAATCAAGGAAATAGCGACGAACAAATTCAGCGCGCTATTATTGATTTAACTAATGAATTAAAAAGAGAAATGAGTAAATCGTTATGGGATTAGATTTAAATTACGAGGAAGGTCAAACGCCATTAAGTGAAGAAGAAAAAGAAGGGCTTTTAATAAAAGCAATTACAACTCACGGCGAACTAGATGAACATGAGCAACTAAATATAGAAGAAGCCATTAAATGGTTGTTGAATAGTAGATTAAAGAAAAATAAAATACTAACGGAAGAGTTCATCAAGTTACTACATAAAAGAATGTTTAAAAATGTATGGGCATGGGCGGGAGAATTTAGGAAATCAGAAAAAAACATTGGAGTAAAATGGATTAATATTCGAACTGATTTAAAAGCCCTATTAGATGATGTAAATTATTGGATTGAAAATAAAACATACTCTCCTGATGAAATTGCCATAAGATTTAAACATAGATTAGTAAACATACATTGCTTTCCAAATGGAAATGGCAGGCACTCAAGGATAATGGCAGACCTTATTATTGAAAATATTTTAGGAGAAGCTCTATTTTCTTGGAATCAATCAAACATGGTAAAAGCAGATGAAACTAGAAAAGAATATATAAAATCTATACGAGAAGCTGATAAAGGTGATATTAATCCACTTATAAAATTTGCTAAAAATTAAATCTCATAATAATTTTTGAAAGCAATACCACGTCAATAGTCTCAATAGGATGTTTGGTATTTTCGCCCTTGTTGGTGTTCTCACCAACAAATAAAATTTTACAAGGTATACTGTTGGTGAGAACACCAACAGTGGCATTCGACAACCTTAAATTGTTTTGATAATTTCTCCCAACAATCCAACATTCACTGTCTCAATAGGATGCTTTGTATTAGGTAGCATATACATTGCCCCATTTTTTAGTTGTTTGTAAACTGCCGTGGTTTCTTCTAAAGAAACCATATTATCTTTATCAGCTAAGCCTATTAATACTTTATTTTCAATCGTTGTAAAATCATAAAGAGATAGGGCATTTTTATTTCCTAAGCCTAACATCATTTCTGCTGTTTTTTGTAGGAGCGTTTCCCAATTATTACCATGTCTTGTTTTTAAAGCTTCGGCAAACTTTGGCACTTTTTCAATAATGGTTTTTGAGTCGAGCATTTTTATTTCTTTTTCAGAAATTTCAGGGCTCCATTCAAACTTAGTTCCAAGTGTAATAATGTTTCCTAATATACTTGGGTTGCGA
>JBKJPW010000101.1:0-22383 GCA_046594225.1 Bacteroidia bacterium | reverse complement strand
ATCAATTGTGAGAGCTGGGCTAAAGGCGTTTATTTTATTAGCTTAAGTTCAGAGCTTGCAGTAGCTAATATTAAGTTTATAAAGGAATAGATTAGTTATTTATTCACGATATATTTTTTATAGTACTGAGATACTTTGTCTTTTTGTTTAATTACAAAATCGTGATACTGTTCGTAGAAATCATAATGAAAACAAGTTATTAAAACATAGCAATCTAAGTAGCCATCTTTTTGCATTTTACGTGCTTGTTCTAATAATGGGTCGGTACTATTTTTAAGCATTTCTTCCCAACTATATACTTCTAAATAGTTAGAATTAGTTAGTTTGTTAGGTGTTGTTACAATACCTTTTTCATTACAAAAGGGTCGTAAATTTATAAGAGCATCTACATAAAATGTCCACGGTTCTTTTACTGGTTTTGGTTTTTCGGGCTTGTAATCATTTAATATTGATTTGGTAGTGTCTATAATTTTGTTTGGCATAACCCCGCGAGGCGTCCATTTAAAATCTATTTTTTTATCCATGTAATAAGCGGCATCACTCATTTTTTCGGTTATTGATAAATCGGGGTATACATACATTGCCTCAATGCATGCTTCAACACATTTATCATATAATTTTTGTTTTCCATAAGTATCGATTAAATATTTTCTTGGCTCTAATAAATCAGGAAACGTTTTAACGGCATTTTGAAACGCTTCAGTTGCATTAACATAATTACCAGTATAAAAAAAACAATCTCCCATATATAAACTAGCTTTAAAAAAATCAGGTTGTTCTTCTATTGCACGTTTATACATTTTAGCAGCTGCTTCATAGTTCTTTTTGCCAAACTCTTCTTCCGCATTATTATAATACTTTAATGCTTTTTTACTAACTGCTGTATCTGTTTCTGGATCTATTTTCTGTTGTCTAAGTATTGTGGACGAATGATAAGCTTCATCAGAAACAAGTAAAGCTTCTCTAAATGTATAGATATACTTACTAAAAGCCCTTTTAGAAGGACTGATATTACTTATCATATCTACAATTGCCTTACTCATTGAATCATTTTCCGTTTTTTTGCCTTTTTCATCTTTAGTAGTAACGGTCATATTCCCTGAAAATAATCCATCTATTGATTTCGAATCTTCATAAGCCTTATACCTTAATTTTGATAAAAAATCCCAACCTTTACCATATTCAGGATTTTCCTCTAATAGTTTTTCAAGAGACTCAGTTGCATCACTATATTTTTGTTTGTCAACCAGTGCATACACCTTATCCATTTTTTTATCTAATGGATTAGATTGAGAAAACAGGAAGGAAGTTTGAAGACAAACAGCAGCAATTAATAAAAGAGATCTTTGCATAAAGAATATTTAAGTCCTATTAAATATAGAATTATTATTTTAATAATCAAAAAAGAAGAGAAAAACAAAAGCCATCTTCAATTAAGAAAATGGCTTTAGATGTTTTGTATTATTTAGAGTGAGTACTTCGAGAAGATGAGATGCTGAAACAAGTTCAGCATGACTGTTCTCTAATGAATGACACTATAAATGTATCACTTCGCCGTAAGCTGCTGCTGCTGCTTCCATGATAGCTTCGCTCATGGTTGGGTGAGGATGAATTGTTTTAATTAATTCGTGACCTGTAGTTTCTAATTTACGGATGGCTACAATTTCAGCAATCATCTCGGTAACGTTAGCACCAATCATGTGAGCGCCTAAAATTTCGCCATATTTTGCATCAAAAATTAATTTAATGAAACCATCTTTAGCACCGGAAGCACTTGCTTTACCAGATGCTGAGAATGGGAACTTGCCAATTTTTAATGTGTAACCCGCTTCTTTAGCTTGTTTTTCTGTCATACCAACGGATGCAACTTCGGGTTGGCAATAGGTACAACCAGGAATGTTTTTATAATCAATTGGATCAACATGAACTCCTGCAATTTTCTCAACACAAGTAATACCTTCGGCAGATGCTACGTGTGCTAATGCTTGTCCGCTAACGCAATCACCAATAGCATAATAACCCGGTACGTTAGTCGCGTAAAATTTATCTGTTACAATTTTACCTTTGTCAGTAGCAATACCTACTGCTTCTAAACCTAAACCACCAATATTAGCTTCGATACCAACTGCTGATAAAACGATTTCTGCTTCTAAAATTACATTACCAGTTTTTGTTTTAACGGTTGCTTTGCAAATATCTCCTTTAGTATCAACGCTCTCAACAGATGCTTCTGTCATGATTTCGATACCAATTTTTTTCAATGATTTTTCTAATTGTTTAGATACTTCTTCATCTTCAACGGGAACAATGTTTGGTAAAAACTCAACAATAGTAACTTTAGTTCCCATAGTTGCATAAAAGTAAGCGAACTCTACTCCTATTGCTCCTGAACCAACAACTACCATTGTTTTTGGCTGTTTAGGTAAATTCATTGCTTCGCGGTAACCAATAATTTTTTTACCATCTTGTGGTAAGTTTGGTAATGCACGTGAGCGAGCTCCTGTTGCGATGATGATATGTTTAGCTTCAACAGTACTTACTTTTCCATCAGCTGCTTTTACGTCCACTTTTTTTCCTGCCTTAACAGTTGCAGTTCCCATAATGACTTCGATTTTATTCTTTTTCATTAAGAACTGGATACCTTTGCTCATACCATCAGCTACATCACGACTACGTTTTACAACGGCACCAAAATCGGCTTTGATATTATCGGCACTAATGCCATAATCTTTTGCATGGTTTAAATATTCGAATACCTGTGCGCTTTTTAATAAAGCTTTAGTTGGTATACAACCCCAGTTAAGGCAAATACCTCCAAGGCTTTCTCTTTCAATAATAGCTGTTTTTAATCCTAATTGAGAAGCGCGAATTGCAGCAACATAACCGCCTGGTCCGCTTCCTATAACAATAACATCGTAGTTCATAGTGTGTATTTTTAGTGGTGCTAATATAAAGTTTTTTTTAAAGACTAGAAATTAAAATATTGAAGAATTAGGGCGTTTTAAACCACATAAGCACATAGAAATTAATGTGACAATTATGTTGTGATAATTTAGAAATAGAAAATATAGCAGATTGAAGCGTCGATTCAATTCGTAGCTATTGAATAATGAAATCTTATACTACAAGGGATAATTATTTTTATCTATCTCTTTTTCACTTTTTGAAGCCAAAAAGTAAACAAAAAGCTTATGATTTTGTGATAGGCAATTCCCGCATGAAGGAATGCGGGACCGCTGATAAAACCAGTCCACTTGCTCATGCCTGCCCATCACTGATTTTACAGCTATTACTGCACAAAATCATTCCCTAAAATACGGGCTTATACTTTTCTAAGTGGATATAAACTTAAAAAACTAATTCCTAGAAATAATAGACGTTGGTAATACAATTTTTTGCACAGGAGTATCATTACTTTTACTGTCAATTAATTGCAAGGCTAAATTAGCGGCTTCAATACCTATTTGCTCCAATGGCTGAGATACAGAAATAATGTTTGGTTTTACAAAATCAAACAAACTAATGTCATCAAAAGAGGCAAAAAGAACACCTTCTTTTTTTGCATCAAAACCAATTTCATTAAACACATTTAAACACGCCGTAGCAATATGGTTATTTAAGGTATAAATGGCATCTATTTTAGGAGTTTGCTTTAAACGTTTTAATAATTTTTCTCTGACATCTTTTTGAATATTATTGAATGATATTTCCATTAAATTTTCATTTTTAAACGGAATATCATATTTCTTCAAAGCATCTTTATATCCTTTTACACGCTCTGTTAACGAACTGATATGAGAAGGTGTAATATTTAATGCTAAAATATTTTTACAGCCTTTGTGAATTAATAAATCGGTTAATTCAAAAGAACCTTGATAATTATTAGCAACTACATAATTAGATTCAATATCTGGCAAATAACGATCGATAAATACAATAGGGAAATTGCGTAAACGCTCTTTTTTAAAGTACTCTCCTGATGTGTTAGTGGTGGCTACAATTAAGCCATCAATCATATGTTGTTCTGCAAATAAACTGATTAATTTTTCTTCTCTTTCTACATTCTCATCGGTACTACAAATCATTAAGTTATATCCTTTTAAGGCTAACTCTTTTTCAACATATTTCGCAATATTTGAGTAAAATGGATTTGATATATCTGCTACTAATAGTGCTATTAAGTTACTTTTTCCTGTTCTTAACGCACGAGCAAATACATTGGGGGTATATTCCATTTCACCAGCCTTAGCTAACACTTTTTCTTGTGTTTTTTTACTAATGCCGTAAGCATCGCCTTTGCCATTGATAACCATTGATACTAATGTTTTAGAAACATTAAGTTCTTTAGCAATGTCTTCTAACAATGTTTTTTTAATTCCCATGTAGTTTTAATTTATAACTTGTTTTAAACAAATATAATAAATCTAAAACAAGTTTAGTAATTTTTCTAAATTATTTAGTGAAAGTGTAAGAAGAGCTAGTGAATAGTAAATATTTTTCTTTTAATTGAGATTAATTTGGCCTGTAAAATCGGTTTTTGGGCGGACTTTCGGTTTCTTTCATTACGGCTGCGTGAAGGATTGAGGTTTTGTTTGAGCTCTTTTTATTTATCCTGTAAGGTAAATAAAAAAGCGAGTACCGAAAGCCTGACCCGACAGCAAGAGGGGCACGCCTAAATAAGTATTAAGACAAATGCTTAATCACATCCAATATAGCTGGATAAGAATTTGGAAGCACTAATTCCTGAATTTGACTTTTATTAAACCACTCAACTTGCTCAATACTTTCTTCTAATTGAGGCACTAAAACGCCCGTATGCTTTGTGGACATTGTGTACCAATAGGTTTTTTTGAGTGCATAAGCTCCTTTGTGCGGATAGATGTGATAAGTTGGCTCTAATGTTTTGGTAATCGTTAATTGAGTGATGCCACATTCTTCTTCGCATTCTCTAATGGCCGCTTCTTCTGGACCTTCGCCCATATCTAATTTTCCTTTTGGTAAATCCCAACGTTTTAATCTAAAAATGAATAAAAAAGTATCGTTTTTTTCAATTAAGCCACCTGCGGCATAAATGTATTTAAATGCTTTTCTGAATTTTTCGAGTCCGTTTTCTAAATTTTCGGTTTCAAAAGTTAATAAAGTTGCGGTAGGTTCATAAGTAAATTTAACAAATTCATCTAGTATTTCTGATTTTTTTAATACATCTAAATTTTTAAATGATTGATTTTCTGCACTTTGATTTATTTGTTGAAGGATAATTTTTTTCGACAAATAATAGATAGTGATGTTCATAATTTGATGTGTTTTATACTGTAAATACTGCTATTTTTGACGCCCTATGACAATGACACCATTTGATGCCGCGCATAAAGTTGCCGAATTTTTATTACAAATCAAAGCGATTAAACTTCAGCCAGAACAGCCTTTTACATGGGCTTCAGGATGGAAATCGCCCATCTATTGCGATAACCGTAAAACATTATCTTATCCACAAATTAGAACTTATATCCGTCAACAATACGTGAATGTTATTAATGATCAATTTGGGAAACCAGATGTTATTGCTGGTGTTGCAACAGGTGGTATTGCACAGGGAGCTTTAATTGCTCAGGATATGGGCTTACCATTTGTATATGTGCGCAGCGAAGCTAAAAAACACGGCTTAACCAATATGGTGGAAGGTGTAGTTGAAAAAGATCAAAGCGTTGTGGTTATTGAAGATTTAATTTCAACCGGTGGAAGCAGTATTAAAGCAGTAGATGCTTTGCGCGAACAAGGTTGTAATGTAAAAGGTATGGTAGCTATTTTTACCTATGGTTTTGATGAAGCTACTGAGAATATGAAAAAAGCAAATTGTGCCTTAACTACTTTATGCGATTATAATACCTTAATTGAAGTGGCTTTAAAACACAAATATATTTCTGATAATGATGTAGAATCATTAAAAGAATGGAGAGACAGTCCATCAACCTGGAAACAATAAAATATTACCTTGGCACATTTTAGCATACTTAGCGAAACACACACTGCTCAATCAACAACGGATAGTTTGTATGATTTAATGGGTGATTTTAATAGCTTTAAGCATTTATTACCTGAAGATAAGATTGAAAATTTTGAATGTACTGCCGAACAATGCTCATTTGGAATTAAAGGCTTAATGCCTTTAACAATTAAGATTAAGGAGCGTTTACCAAAATCGCGCATTACGTTTGAAACAACTGGTATTGCTAAGTTTGTATTTACACTTCATATTCATTTATTAGAAAACCAACAAGCAAACGTAGAATTAGAAGGTGATATGAATCTTTTTATTAAAGCGATGGCCGAAAAGCCTTTAAGAGAATTGGTAAATACGATGGCTAGTAAATTAGCTGGGTTAACTGTTTAATAACCGTTCCCGCAGATTTCGCGAATATTCGCAGATTTTATATTCAACATCAATCTGTGTAATCAGCAAGAAAATATTCAAAAAATACCCTTACTTTTACTTTGTGGACAAGCATTTAACTCATCCAATATTTAAGACTATTGCTGATTGCGCTAATCAATTAGGTGTTGATGCTTATGTAATTGGTGGGTTTGTACGTGATATTTATTTAGGGAGAGAAAGTAAAGATATTGACGTAGTTACGATTGGTAAAGGCATTGAGTTGGCAGAATTAGTTCATAAGCAATTAGGGGAAGAAGCGCATTTATCTGTTTTTAAAAATTTTGGAACGGCTCAAGTAAAAATTCAAGATTTAGAAATTGAGTTTGTTGGTGCGCGTAAAGAATCCTATAATCGTGATTCTAGAAAACCTATAGTTGAAGATGGTACTTTAGAAAACGATCAAGACAGAAGAGATTTTACCATCAATGCTCTAGCTATTGGATTAAGTAAATCAAATTTCGGAAAACTATTAGATCCGTTTAACGGCATCAGTGATATTGAAAACAAAATTATTCGTACGCCTTTAGCACCTGAAATAACTTATAGCGACGATCCATTGCGTATGATGCGCGCGATACGTTTTGCGTCACAATTAAATTTTACAATTGAAGCAAATTCGTTAGAAGCCATTTCTAAAAATAAATCACGAATAAGTATTGTATCAAAAGAACGTATTACAGACGAGTTAAATAAAATTATCTTATCCCCTATTCCATCAGTTGGTTTTAAATTATTATTTGATACCGGGCTGTTGCATTTAATTTTCCCTGAAATGGTAAAGTTGTATGGTGTAGAAACTATTAATGGAAAGTCACATAAAGATAATTTTTATCATACACTTGAAGTATTAGATAACACAGCTAAAAAAAGTGATAACCTATGGTTACGCTGGTCGGCTATTTTACATGATATTGCCAAACCTGCAACCAAACGTTTTGAACCCGATCATGGCTGGACATTTCATGGACACGAAGATAAAGGAGCGCGCATGGTTCCAAAAATATTTGAGAGTTTACGTTTGCCTTTAAATGAAAAAATGAAGTATGTACAAAAATTAGTATTACTTCATTTACGCCCTATTATATTAGCTAAAACAGAAATTACTGATAGTGCAGTTAGACGTGTATTATTTGAAGCAGGAGATGATGTAGATGATTTAATGGCATTGTGTGAAGCAGATATTACGACAAAAAATCCTAATAAAGTAAAACGTTATTTACAAAATTTTGAATTAGTTCGTGAGAAACTAAAAGAGCTTGAAGAGAAAGATAAGATTCGTAATTGGCAGCCACCAGTAAGTGGCGAAGAGATTATGGAAATATTTAACCTAGAGCCTTGCAAAAAAGTGGGTGATTTGAAGAATGCTTTAAAGGATGCTATTTTAGATGGTATCATTCCTAATGAACGTGAAGCTGCTTTGGTATTTTTAAATGATAAGGCGAAGAAGATCGTATAAAGTTCGTTAAAGATTCGGCCACTTCGAGAACCTCAGTGTCCGGTGGCTGAGGCTCTCGAAGCCACACTAACTTTAAATAGCCGTATGCTTCGCATCAGGCAATACATTACTCATATTCCATTCTAGTCGTTTCACAAAATCATTCTTGCGAACTTTACAATCTTGCATTTCACAAATAGAGCATGACTTTGGTAAACAAGGATCGGCGTGAATAAAAAATTCTATTTCGTGGCTAAATTCTTTGGTGGCTAGTTTATCTAAATCATCCACTTCTTTATGAGATTCCTCTAAAGTATAATACCAAGGTAGAGTCATGTGACAATCTACGTGCACAACGGAACCATATTTTACTACTCTTAAATTATGAATATCAATCCAACTTGGATTACGTTTTGTATTTAGCACCGCAATTAAATGTTCTATTTTTCCATAATCTGCTTTATCTAATAAATTAAAAATAGATTCTTTCACTAAATTAATTCCTGTGTAAATAATAAGCACACCTAAACCAATCGTTATTACATAATCAATCCAAAATAAATGTGTGAAATAAATTACTATTAATCCAATGACTAAGCCTACACTACTCCAAGTATCTGTTAGTAAATGCTTGCCATCGGCTACCATTGTTGTTGAATGAAGTGTAGTTCCTTTTTTTATTAAAACTCTCGCCAATAAATAATTTACAACTCCAGAAAAAACAGAAATCCCTAAACCAATATCTATATGCTCTAAAACATGTGGACTAAAAATTGAAGAAATACCTTTAATTAACATAGCTGCACCTGCTAAGGTTACCATACCACCTTCTACACCAGTTGATAAAAATTCTATTTTTCCATGGCCATAAGGATGATCTTCATCCTTTGGTTTGGCGGCATAATACAAACTATATAAAGCAAATGATCCTGCTAATATATTTACAATAGACTCAATGGCATCCGTTAAAATAGCATTAGAATGCGTTAAATAGTACGCCAAAAATTTTAAGGCCATTAATACAAAACTGATTACTAAAACCAGTTTCATGGTATTTATTTTTAATTTACTATTATTCATTAATTTTTACAAGATACAAAAAAATAGCCCGAAGGATCGGGCTATTTAAATTTAAAAGTGATATAAATATTATTTTTTACTTAGAGTTTCATCAATTTCAAAATTGATGGTTTCATCTTTCATTTTTTCTAAATCTACTTCGGAAAATGTATTACGGAATAAAACCTCTAATTTAATTTTTTGCATGTCCTGCGCTCTTCCACCTTCCATTCTGTTCCATTTAAAAGTTACTTTTTCAGACTTTCCTTTCATTAAAATGATAGGATTATTATTAGATAAAAGTCCTTTAGACTTTTCATTAGCAATTTCAGTACCATCTGGTAATTTAACTGCTGATCTGCTTGGTTGAATTACACCTACTTTATCGCCAGTATATTTACACTCAAATTTCACTTCTGTTTTATCTGATTCTTTTGTTAAACTTAACATCGTACAAGTAAAAGGTCCAGCTGTAAACTCATTTTGTGAAGCTGGTAACTGAAAATTAGAAACTTCAATTCCTTTTCCACTTGTTGAAACTTTGTACATACCACTCATTACATAAGAATATGGAATCAAAAAATCGGGTCCCATAACATTCACTACTCTAAAATCTGATTCAGAGGCATAAACGTATAACCATTTTTCTTTTGGTTTTACTTCTTTTCCTGCCTTAATTACACTTTCCTCTGGTTTAAATAGTAAAATGTCGTTGGTTTTATTTACAATTTTCAATTTAAACTTGGTCATTTCTTTATCAGAAATTCCATTATTTGTTGATACAGTCATATCATCAAACTCACTTAAAATATCTTTGTAAAAAATTTCTTTGTACGGTTTTTCTTTTTTCTGAGCACTAACCGATGTTATTAAACATGTTATTGCCGCTACAACTAATACTATTTTTTTCATTGCTATAGTTTTATGGAATTTTAATCGGGTACTAAAATAAAAAATATTTCAATATCGTTGCTCTATTATAATAAGATATAGCCGTATTTCCATTTATTTAACAAAAAAAGCCTGCTCAAATTGAACAGGCTCCTTGATGTATTTTCTGGAAATTAATCTTTGCCATCATCCTTGGTTGAAGAGACTTCTTTTTTAATAAAACTGCCCTTGTCGTCAAAAACGACGTCAAAATGTTCCTTTCCTTTTTCCATTTCAGCTTCAAACGTTATTTTTCCTAGGTCATCAGTTGTTTTAGCAGCCTCGGATAATTTATATCCTGCATAATTTTTCGTGCAATAATCAGTAACACCTTTAGGTAATTCAGCAATTTTTATTTCTTGCTCTACTTCTTTAAATACACCGTCTTCAGTAAACAATGCTGATGATTCTACTTTATTTAACTTAAACTCTACTTCATAGTTAGTTTCTTCTTTTATCCATTCTTCCGCTTTTGAATTCGGGTATTTTTTAGCAAAAGAATCTTTTACTTTTGCAGGAACAACCGCTTCTTTTATTTCTTGTGCATTTGCAATAGTAAAGCCTAAACATAATGTGATTGATGTGATGATTAATTTTCTCATGATTTTAAATTTTTAGATGGTTAGTTTTATATTTCAAAGTTAAGATTCGATTCTTTAGTAAATCTTAAGTAATTACTAATTAAAATTTATAAGTATAACCGCACCGCACAACCTGTGTCTCATAATAATCAGTGCTGATATATTTAAAATCCTCTCCGGTAATTTCTTTTTTTATGATCATAGTATTTAAAATATCGGTTGCATTAATAAACACTTCGCCTTTACCTTTTTGAATACTCTTTTTGATACCCAGATCCAATGAAAAACGCTGATCTATTTTACCTTGCGGTATAATATCAGGCGCCAAATAGGTTCCTAGTAATTGTATATCCATTATCTTAGCCAGTTTAAAAGTGCAATTAAGTTTGGCATTACCAGATATGATTTCTTGTTTTTTTATAACAAGTCTATTTACTACAGGGTATTTATTTTCAACTACAAAACCGTCAATTTGATTATGATACGCATTTAAATTAATATTCAACAAGAACCATTTTTGCACTTCGTGAGAAAGCACCAACTCAATTCCTGAATTATAACTGCCATTAGCATTTTGCATAATTGAATAAATCAAGTTACTGCTATCAGTACTAGCTATCCTTGCAATAGTGCCATCTGCGATTTTATGATAAACAGCCGTATAAAAATATCCTTTTTGCCAATTCGTTTTATAACTCAGTTCAAAAATGTTTGTGAATTGAGGACGAAGAGCAGGATTACCGATCTTAATAATTTCGGCGTCATCGTATTTTGGAAATATCCGAATATCAACTTCATTAGGACGATCAACTCTTCGATTATAAAACATAGAAAGTTTATTTCTGTTATTTATCTTGTATCCCAGTCTCACATTCGGAAAAGGCTGCGTGTAACTATACCCATTGCTTTTATAAGTATTATAATTCGGGTTTACTTTATATTGCAGATCAACATATTCAACTCTTAAACCTGCTTCTAGCTCTATCTTTTTATTTTCAAGCACATAATTGCCATATAACGCAGGAATAGTTTCCTCATAAGTAGCTGCTCCACCGGCATTGGTATCTAACGGTGAATTGTATCCCGGAATAAATAACATATTAGTTGGAATGATTCTTCTTCTAAATTTTACACCTCCCTCTACTCTTCCATATTTTAGAGGCTTAACATAATCTAAGTTAAGGTCAAACACATGTTCATCTGAAATCAGTTTAAAAGAATCCAATCCTGTATAAGTAGGCATTACATTTTCAAAAAAATATTGTTCATCCTCTCTATGAAATGTATAGTTAAAACCAGCACTTAATTTATGCCCTGCCTGTTTAAATTTATGCTCATAAGCTGCTGAAGCAGTAACAGTTGTTTTTAATTCATCCTCTAAAAATTTCCATAAACGTTTTCGTTCTGTCAGATCTTGATTAAAAAAAGGCTGATCTCCGTTATCCAATATTTTTTCGCTACTGAATAAACCTGAAACAGTGAACATATTATTGTCATTTATATTCCAGTCGATTCCCGCTTTAGCTGTTCCTATAGTTGTTGTTCTGTTACGCTTGGTTTGTTGTTTAATAATAGTGCCATTATTATATGTTCTGTCTACAAATTCATTTTTATTCAATGTTTGGTTATACAGGTAATCACCCTGAAAAAACACATTCACTTTCTTCTTTTTGTAATTAAGCGATAATGAAGGATTCACTTTAGGAGTCATTTGATACTGCGGCCTTATGGAGGGCAAATTTTCTTTCTTAACCCATAAAGCACCTAAGCCTGCTGAAAGCCCGGCTTTACCATTAAACCCTTCCTGTTTATTTTTTTTATAGATGATGTTGATGATTCCTCCGTTGCCATTTGCATCATATTTTGCTGAGGGATTATTAATGATTTCTATTTTTTCGATAGCGGAAGCCGGGATATTATCTAAACCGGATTGATTACCGAAACCTGTTAATGCCGTTTGCTTACCATCAATTAAAACAATTATCTTGTCACTGCCTCTCAACTGAACTTTCCCTTCCTGCACAGTAACTCCTGGTAAGCTTTGCATACTTTGTAAGACTGAACCTCCGGCTTGGGTTACATTATCTTCTACTTTAAATGTTTTTTTATCCATTTTGTCCGAAACTTCGTCCTGTTTCCCTTCAACTACTACTTCACTCAATGTTTTTGAATCTTCTTCCAAATCAGTTGGTCCTAAATCCAAAAACTCATTTAAATGACCCACCAACACTTTTTGTTTTTTAGTTGTATAACCTAAGTATGAAAAAACAAAAACATACTCACCTTCTTTTATTTTTGAAAGCAGGTACAGTCCGTTTTCATTAGTTACAGTTCCGGTAACAAAAACACTATCTTTTTCCGTTTTCACAACCACGCTTACATAAGGCAGAGGCTGTTTACTAATTTTGTCTTTAACCAAGCCCGAAATAGTAACTCCGGAATTTTGACTAAAAGAAACAAACTGTGAAAACAGAACAATTACAATTACTATTTTAGCTTTGTGGGGCATGGGACTTCTACTTTACGAAATTACAAATCGAGTTCTAAAATTAAGCTTAATATAAATTTAATTTATTGGGTTGTAGATTTATTTCCCTTCATCAAATCTAATATCATCGGCTTTCTTATTTGCTCTTCCAAATTTATAACTAAAACCAATGTAAATAATTTGTGATTTTCTCTTCCCATTAGTCTTTTGATATAATTCAGGTGTATCAATAACGCTAGTCCAACGCAACGAGTTAAACACATCCGATACACTCACCAAAAGAGAGGCGCGTTTCTTAAATAAATCCTGACGAAAACCTAAACTTAAAACGAAAGAAGATAAATATTTGCCCTGAGGCGTTAAAACCGGAGAACGGTAATTAGCATTTAATTGCAATGCGGTAGTAGGTGTGATACTAATGTTAGCCCCTAGTTTTGCCGTTCCAGAAATGGTTGTTATTTTATCCGCATAACCAAGGTTAGAGGCATTAATCTCGTTATAATAAACATTACTACTGAAATTAAAGCTTAATGCTTTTTTTACCTGATGCGAATAAATTAATTCCAGTCCGGATTCCTGAGATGTAGAAAGGTTTTCGAACGTACTTAACAAGGTAGAATCATTGATGTATTTACTTATTTCAGTAAAGCTATCATATATATATTTATAATAAATGGTAGGAGCAAATGTTATTTTATTTTTTTTTAATAGGTAACCCAATTCCACTGAATGAATTTGTTCCGGTTTAAGTTTAGGGTTTCCAGCTGTTAAATACCTGGGATTATCATATTCAGGAAAAGGATTTAACTCGTCTCCTTCGGGGCGATTAATTCGTTTACTGTAACTTAGTTGCATTTCTGAATTTTCACCGGTTTCTAAAGAAAGATGAACGCTTGGGTATAATTTAAAATAATCTTGTTTTACAACAGAGTCCAATGAAACAAGGTATGAATTTATATAAGCCTGTTCGGCACGAAAACCAACTAAAAAACCAAACTCTTCAATGGATTGAGAATACGTAGCATATAATGTATGTAAATCTTGTTTAAAAAGAAAGCGCTTAGATTTAATGTCGTTCTTTATCCATGAATCCGAGGGGTAATTGTAGGATTTGCTTAAAAAATCAAAATCCTGATGAAACCACTCTGTAGAATAACCTGCCTCTAACTCAACGTCTTCGCTAATTGGGTTCACATATTCGAGCATTACACTTCCAGCATTTTCCCATTGGCGAATTTGTGTGCTATCAAATACATTTGGAGATGACAGAACACGTCTGGTTTCAATAAAGCTATTTTTTTCTTCCTCAAAATGCTTAGCAATATTAAATTCCAATTGTAACGTATGATCTTCTTTTTTAAACTTATGTTCTATATATGCTGAAAATTCTTTATCATATTCTTGTTCTTTATTAAGTCGGTGACGATCAAAATCATTGATAATACTATCTTTTCCATTACTGACAGTAGTTATCATATTTTCAGTTTGCAGAAAATTAGTGTAAAAATAATCTCCTGAAATTCCAATCGTATTATTCTTATTAATAAAATAATCCACACTTAAATTTGCTGTATGTGAAATTGGTCTGTAATAAGCTGTATTGGAATTATTAAAATCGCTAACGACATTTTCAGAAGAATCTTTTGTTTGCCTTACATCTGTTGATATTCTGTTTCGATAATCTTGTCTAAAACCATAGCTACCAGAAATATTTATTTTTCCTGGATTATAATTCATAATTAACGTTGAATTATAACGATCGTTATATCCGGTGTTTGCAGTCAGACTTCCATTAAATCCTTGGTTTACATTTTTTTTGAGAACTATATTAATTACTCCACCTGTTCCATCAGGTTTATATTTGGCAGAAGGGTTTGTTATAATTTCAATGCGCTCAATAGTATTTGCCGGAATTTGCTGAAGTGCTGCAGCACTGTTTACTTTCATCAAAGCTGATGGCCTACCGTTTACCAGTATTGTTACATTTGACATACCTCTTAAACTTACTTTACCATCTAAATCAACCGCTACCGAAGGAATATTTTCTAAAATCTGACTGGCAGAACCACTGTTGCTCATCATATCCTTATCCACATTGTATACTTTTTTATCTATAGAGGTTTCCATATAAGACTTTTCAGCTGTTATGTCTACACCTCCAAGGAGTTGTCCGGATACTTTAAATAAAGTTATGCCCAAATCTATATATTGATTATTTTGATCAAGACTAATGGAAGGCGTTTTTACAGTTTCAAAACCAACAAAACTAACGCGAACAAAATAATTTCCTGCTTTTACATCTTTAAAAAAATAATTTCCATTTTTATCACTCTCTGTACCTGAAACAACTGAACTGTCGGAGACTGTAAATAAACCAATATTTACAAACTCCATCATTTCTTTGGTTGATTCTTCTGCTACTTTTCCGGTAATAGTTGCCTGAATTTCTTGTGCAAAAAAGTGTCCGCTAACGATTAACGAGATAAAAAGAGTTATGTGTTTCAATTTATATTTCACTATTTAAAAATGAATGTAAATATATGCTTGTTAGCTGCGTAATTATAACTGATATTAATATCATAAAGAGAAGTTATACTTTTTACTATTGATAATCCCAAACCAAGAGATTCTTTTGACGCGTCATTCTTTTTAAAACGCACAAACAGTTCATCTTCAGGAACCGATAACGGCTCGCCCGAATTAGTAATGGTAAATGTTTTAGCTTTAATAGAAATATGAATAGTTCCATCTGTATGGTTATGCCTGATAGCATTTTGCAATAAGTTTGTTAATAATACATCTGCTAAAGTTGTATTAAAAGGAATAATTAATTCGTTATCAAATTCGGTTTCCAAAACAATTTTTTTAGTGTCTAACAACTCTTGATTATGTTTAACAATGGATTTTATTTTATCATTAAAACTAACAGGAACACTTTCGTTGAACTGATGGTTTTCTATTTTTGATAACAAAATCAATGCTTTATTTAAAGCTGTTAGTTTTTTAACGGTATTTTCAATAGCCTGTAATTGATTCATCTCCTCTTCTTTAATATTTGAAGATTGCATCAATAAAGATAAATTAGCTTTCACTACTGCTAAAGGAGTTTGCATTTCATGAGAAGCATTTTCGGTAAATTCTTTTTGTTGTAAAAAATCAGAATACAACTTATCAGTCATGGCTGCTAGTGTTGAATTCAACTGATTAAATTCTTTGATAGAAGATTTTTCAAATTGATAGCTATGATGTTGCTTAATATCATAATCATTAAGTTTAGACAATGTATTGTAAAATGGTTTCCACAGTTTTTTGGATATTAACCAGCTAACAAGGAAAAAAGCTAGTATTAAAAACACAAGAACTACTACAAACGAAAAAAATAAACGCTCAATGAGTTCTTCCTCTTCTATGGTTGGCTTTAATACAGTAATACAATAAGTTTGTCCTTTATCATTAAAATAATGTTTAACCATGCGGTAAGTCTCATATTCATTTTCAAACTTATTATAGATACTCGTATCTGAATGAAAAAAACCACCTTTCTTATGATTTGTCATTTCAATGGATGACAATCCATCAAAACCTAATTTCATATTTTGTGGTTTATCAAATGAATAGATTAGTCCCTGAGCATGCATGATGTCTTCTCCCATGATTTCATCAGCTGCCTCTTCAGCCGCTCCTTTTATAGTATAATAAGAATTTATCGCTGCTAATAGCATTAAAGGAATGCATATCAACAAGTAATAAAAGATGGTTTTATTAATGAGTTTCATTTAGTTTACTTTAAAATTATATCCAATACCATAAATCGTTTGTACATAATCTTCACAGCCTTTTTCTGCTAATTTTTTACGAAGATTCCTTAAATGCACATATATAAAATCGTGGCTATCCATTTGGTCGCTATCGTCGCCCCATAAATGCTCGGCAATAGAATTTTTAGATACTACTCTGTTTTTATTACTTATAAAAAATAATAGTAAATCATATTCTTTAGCTGTTAGGTTAACTAAATCATTATTCACTTTCACGGTTCTTTCTTCAGGTATAATGGTAATTTCATTTACTATAATCGATTGATTACCATCAAAGTTTCGGCGCCTAATGAGGGCTTTAATTCTTGAGTTTAATTCGGCTAAATTAAAAGGCTTAGCTAAATAGTCGTCAGCGCCAATATCTAAACCTTCAATTTTATCATCACTACTATTTTTAGCAGAAATGATAATAATTCCTGCCTTTGAATTATTTTTCTTGAGCTGTTTAATAATATCTAAGCCACTTCCTTTAGGCAAGGTAATATCCACCAAAATACAGTCGTACTCGTATTCATTTACTTTTTCTTCCGCTTTTATAAAATCTGAAGCAGACTCAACTACATAACCTTCTTGATGAAGGTATTGTTTGATAGACTTTCTTAAATCCGGTTCGTCTTCTATAAGCAGAATTTTCATGAATAGATATAATTTTAGTAAATATAGGTCTATAATTCTAAAGCAATTCTGAAGTTAAATTTGATTCATCTATAATTTCTAACAAAATTATCTATGAATTAAATGCATCTAACTATGTACATATTTTTTCAAAGTATTAACCATGATATACTTGACATTTTAACTATTTATTTTTTTAGTCGGATAAATGGGTTTATATTTGATATAAATTACAAACCTATTCGAATTTGATGAAACATTTACTTACTCTCTTATTGGCATTTACTTTATTAAATGGCTATGCTCAGGTTCCTGTTATGAGTCCAATTGTTGGACCATCGGTTTTATGTTCAAGTACACCAATATCCCAAAGTTATTCTACATCGGCCACTAACTCCCCGTTGTATTATACATGGTCGTATATATCTTCAACTTCTAGCGACACTCTAAGTTCTAGTTCAAGTGTAGCTACTGCACTATTTTATGATATAAACCAAACCTATACTGTTTTTTGTACAGCAACCAATGGAAATGGAACTAGTCTTCCCGAATCTTTTGTTGTTAATGTATTTGAAACCCCAAACGTTAATTTTTCGGGTTCTAATACCTTTTGTCAGGGTTCATCTACTAGTATATCAGCTAGCTCGACACTATATTCTGCGAGTTCTACTGTTTCGTACAATTGGGCGCCTTCAACTGGTTTAAATACTACAGTTGGCTCTAATGTGATTGCAAATCCATCTTCAGCAACTAACTATACTGTAACTGCTGTAAATGGTGTTTGTTCAAGTACAGCTCAAATAACTGTGACGCCATTTGAAATGCTACCTATTACTTTTTCAGGAGCAAATACATTTTGCCAAGGTTCATCAACTAATTTATCTGCAAGTTCTACCATATCGTCTGCTAGCTCAACGGTATTTTATAGCTGGTCACCTAGTTATGGTTTAAATACAACCAATGGGTCATATGTTACTGCAAACCCTGCTGTATCTACAAATTATACTGTAACGGCTTATTATCAATCGTGTTTTAGCACAGGGCAAATAACAGTTGGACCAAATGGATTCTCCCCACCAACAATTTCAGCATATGCTACAAATACTATTTTATGCTATGGCGATTCAACTGCTTTAAATGCATCTGGTGCAAACACCTATACTTGGAGCAATGGTGCTCAAAATGGGATTAATTTTATGCCATATAATACAGATACTTATTATGTTTCCGGAACCGATATGAATGGTTGCGTGGGTTCTTCTTCGGTAAATGTTACGGTTAATCAATTGGCTTATTTTTCTGTAAACTCTTCTTCCAATCCATTACCTTCAGGTCAAACAGCTACTTTAACTATTTATGGTAATGCAGGGACGTCATACTCTTTAAATACAACGTCAACATCAACAACCATTGTTGTTAGTCCAACAGTAACAACCACTTATACATTTGCTTCGGTTAATTCTTCTGGTTGTGTTTATACACTAACTTACACTCAATATGTTGGTATTGTGATGGGCGTAGAATCTATTAATAATAAGCCTGAAAATTATTTTAGTGTATTCCCTAATCCAAATAATGGTGAATTTAATATCAAATCAAGTACAAAAGAAACCGTTCGTATTATTAATGAGTTAGGTGAAATTGTAAGAGTTATTGATATAGATCCCGAAAAAGAATCTCATGTTTCAGATTTAAGTTCTGGAATCTACATGATTTTATCAGGTAAATCTAAAACAAAAATTATCGTTACTCACTAATATAAATTTATAAAAGAAAAAGAGATAGCAGGTTAATTTAATTAATCTGCTATTTTTGTTTTACCCTTTTTTTATGAAATTCAAATTAACTATTATACCTATTTTTGTTTTTGGGATTTTACTTTCCAGTTTAATCTTTTCTCCAAGTATATTGGATTTAGGCCTCACTCCAAGATTAATTTTTATATCTGTAGTATTGTTAATTTGCGTGTTCCTTTTAATGGTTTCAAAAGATAGACCTATCATTAAAATGGATTTGATACTCACGTCTTATACCGCTTATGTTATTTTTAATTGTGTATCTGTTTTTTGGTCTAATACTCCTAGCGAATCAATTTTCGAAAATGCAAGGCTTATCGTGAGCCTATTTGTGTTTCTAATGAGTTATTATGCATTTAAAAAAGATAAAGATCACTTTTTAAAAACACTTTGTAAAATATCTATCATTATCGTGTTTATTGAAGTGGTATTAGTATCCATTCAGCTAAACCAGCTTTCTGTCATTAACAAAGAAGCTTTATATAGTGTTTACGGATTAAATTCTCACAAAAATTTATTGTCGAGTTTCTTATATATTCATTTATTTTTTTTAGTGTTAGGAGCCTTTAAATTTCAACGATGGTGGAAATATATTGCTATAACATGTATTGTTTTAAATCTAGCAATAATCGGTTTAATTCAAACTAAAGCTGTATGGATTGCTTTAGCAGTTTCTTTTTTACTTTTTGCAGGATTTTTTCTATATACAAAACTAAAAATTTCATTCCCCCTCAAATGGACTCTAATTATTTCGATAATTTTAGTCAATGCATTTTTCATGTTTATTCAACCTCAAATTATTAAACGAGGACTTTCATACAATCAATCGCAAATAGATCCTGAAAAGTTTAGTGGAAAAAAAGAGCTAGACAATGAACGTTTAGAGCTATGGGATAAAACTTATGATATGATAAAAGATCATCCGCTAATAGGTGTTGGTTCAGGTAATTGGCAAATTCATTTTCCAAATGCAACATTAAAAGGAATGTATCGTGCTGAAGATTTAAATTTTACTTTTCAGCGTCCTCATAATGATATACTCTGGACTATTTCCGAAACAGGATTTATAGGCTTCAATCTCCTTATTTTATTTATTATCTCTATTCTATTATTTTTGATGAAAACAATCCGAGTAATTCATCAAAGTAAATACCTTCCTCCTATAGAACCAACTCTTTGCATCATTACAATTATAGGTTTTTTTACTGCCGCTTTTTTTGATTTTCCAAAAGAAAGAATCGAGCATTTGATATGGATACATATTGTTTACGCTTTTGCTTATTATTTAATCAAGGAACATCATAGTCTGAAAAATGTTTTTACGGTTAAGATATCCTATTTGCTTTTCTTTTTTGCTATAGTGATCTTGATATATTCTTTAACAACTGGTATCTATAGATATAAAGGAGAATACTATACACGAAAAATGTATGATCAAAAAAGAATAAATAATAATATAGGTGTTATTCAGGAATCTAAAAAAGCACTTAGTTTTGCTTATACAATAGATCCTACATCTTTACCTATAAAATGGTATACAGGAAATTCGTACGCACTATTAGGAAACTATGTGCAAGCAAAAAAGGATTTTATAGATGCTTATCAATTAAATCCATACAATCGAAATGTATTAAATGATTTGGCTTCTGCTTATGTGAATACAAACGATATTGATATTGCTAAGACATATTACCTTGAAGCGTGTCGAATTAGTCCACGTTTTGATGATCCAAAATTAAATTTAACAGCATTGTACTTCAATCAAAAAGAATTTGAAAAAGCTGATTCATGTTTGAAAACATTATTACATGATTCGGAAAGGCGTACTAAGTATCAAACGATGGTAAACGCCTTTTTAAGGAAATAAAAATGACTTGGTAATAAATAGTATTACTTAAAAATAAATTATCATTATATTTAAGTAATTGTTTTTTCAACTATGAAGCGTCTTCTATTTATATTTATTTGTTTAAGTTTTAATATTTATTTGTTTGCTCAAAAACAAATAAAAGAGTATACTATACAGGAATTAAATCTTAAAAAAAAAGAAGCATTAGCTGGAAATGATGCCAATAATGCCGAAGTATATGATTTAGCTATAAAATACAAGTCGGAAATAGATGCCGCAATAAAAGTAGAAGATTATGAAAAAGCTGCTTTATTTCAAGAAAAAATAACCAAATTAAAAACAATCCCATTACTTACTGAAAAAATAAAAGAACTTCAGGATGAACTTAGTAAGGCAGTTGCCAAAGAAGATTACGAAAAAGCAGAAATGCTTAAAAAAGAAATTGAGTCTTTGAAAGGCACCAATAAAAATACGACAAACTCTTCTAATATCTCTTCATCTTCTATAACTCAGCCTTCTTCTATCTCACCTTCTCCTTCAACCGGAATATCAAAGAATAGTATTTATGATGCTTCTGTAGTTTGGATGGGCTTAGATTTTAGTTTATTTAATTACGTATCCAATAAAAAAGTTGGAGAAGAACAAGAGCATAAAAAAAATATTCCAATTTGGCAAAGTGAATTTCATAATCAAACTGGTAGTGAAAAATTAGGGAAATGGCTTAAAAAAACTCAATACATAGATGACAGAAGTTATACTGAGAATTTATATAACACTAATTTAAATCGCTCATGGATTATTTCTCAAAAAACAACATTATCAAAAGATAAAATCCAAAAACATTTATTGTCGTATAAAACAACTAAACATGGATTAGCTTTGGTGTTTATTCCAGAAACATTTGATGAAATAGAAAGAGAAATCACCATACAAATCATTTGGTTTGATTTAGATTCAAAAGCAATCGTAAGTGTTCAGTCAATTAATTTTAAAGGTGTAAATCCTGGCACTATGTCAAACAGGTGGGGTGCTGCTTTATTGGATTGCACAAAAACCTATATAGATCAATATTTTAGAAAAAAGCTATAAAGCAAAAAACCCTTGCGTAGCAAGGGTTTAAGGTTGTTAAAGTAGCCCGTACGGAAGTTAATAACTCTTTCAATATCAGAATATTAATGGGCTCATTTGTTGTTATTCCTACGAAACACGCAATTTTGTCTTTTTGTTTTTTTTGATAATAAACGATAACAACTGATAATACAGGAGGTAAAAATCCACCTGTTTTTCCACCCAATAAGTTTGGAAAGTATCCAAAAAGGTTAATGGATTTTGTTTGAATTGGAAGCAAATGAATAAATATATAAACAGGTATAAATATG
>JBKJPW010000025.1:0-10595 GCA_046594225.1 Bacteroidia bacterium | reverse complement strand
GAATTTAATAATAAGCTAAATTAGCAAAACGATTTAGTTGAGATTACTGTTTCCTCTAGAAAATAGTAACATTCGTCTAAAGAATGCTAATTTTCAAAATTTCTACATAATTGATTGATTTTTAACAATTTGTTAATGAAAAAAAATACGCTGTAGGAGTTTTATTAATTATATTTGTTATATAAAAAGTGAGCACCCTAAAGGAATTCTAACAATTGATACCCATCAGTTTTAGATTATCCGAAACCGCTTTAAGATAGTTTTAAAAAGCGAACACCCTAAAGGAGTTTAATTGTTCTAATATAATTAAACAAATCCGAAACCGCTTTAATTAATTTTTTAATTAATTTTTTAATGTTAAGGAGTCGTAAAATAGTTAAGTTGAATTTTCTAATGAAGATTGTAACGGTATTATTTATATTTTGTTTTTCAAATAGTTGGGGGCAATCAATTTGGACTAACCCAATTACAGCGACAGATCCAAGTACTGCTAATCCATACACAAATGGGCAGACTGTTATTGCGGGTATAACAGTGAGTGGAATAGGCAGAGGTTCAGGTTTAGTTGCATCCACTGCTTTAAACAGATATAGTGCAACAGGGTGGAATTCCGGATCTTTAGATCCGAATGACTATTTTGAATTTACATTAACTCCCAATGCAGGTTGCGAAATTAATTTTACAAGTTTTGAGTATACGGGACAAGCATCTGGAACGGCTTCTACCACCATACTTTCTTTCAGAAGTAGTGTTGATGCCTTTGCAACAAGTATTTCTAGTCCACCATTAACGGGAGGCACCATAAGTTTAGCAGGGGCATCCTATCAAAATGTTACCGTACCAATAACTTTTAGATTATATGGATGGGGAGCAAGTGCAAGCGGAGGGTCATTTAGTATCAATGATTTTACATTTAACGGTTCCGTGTTTTGTAGCTCTTGTGTTGAACCAACAGCAGCAGCATCTTCTCCGGTTGAAACTCAAATAGGATGTAACGGATTTAATTTATCATGGGCTAATGGAGGCGGTACTAATAGATTAGTTGTTGTGAGTACATCACCAATAACAAGTAATCCGGTAGATGGAGCAACATATACAGCAAATTCAAGTTATGGTTCTGGTAGCACTATTGGCGCAAACCAGTATGTAATATATAATGGTACAGGTAACACAGATTATATTCTTGGTTTAGCTGCAAATACACTCTATTATTATAAAATTTTTGAATTTAATTATTGTGCCGGTAGCCCTAATTATTTAACTTCCGGAACAGTCCCGGGTGGAGATGTTACTACAACAACTTGTTCAAGTCCCGCGGGAATTACGGCCGTATACATTGATGCTTGTGCCGGCGGTTGTGGATTTGAAGGTAATAATGAATTAATCTGGGGAACAACAGGATCTTATGCTATGAATGTATCAGCGAATGGACCAACTTTACATTACAATTCAACCCCAACCCCAACCTTAACATTTATCAGCACATACTCAATTAATACTTCTAATATAACCACTTTAAATAACGCGGATGGCGCCTGTGGTTCATCCACATTTTTTGACCCTAATACCCTGGGGTATATTCCTCCTAATTCTACTTTTTTAATCGCCAATAATTGTATGTGTTCCCCATCTGCCTACGATTTTAGCGGCTTGTGCGGTAGCGGGCCAATTTACGTAGTATTTGGAACAAATGCATCCTGGCCATGTAATTCAGGAGGCGGAATTTTTGGTAATTATTCTTCAGGAGGCGGCGTAAGATATTTTGATTTGGATTTTAACGCATGGGGAGTTTCATTGGATCCAATTTATAATTATACAGTTGGTTCTTTATCGAATGGTGGAGATGGGGATATTGTTTTAATAAATCCTGCCGGAGGTGCAGCAACTACTTATAGTAATAGCGCATGCGTTGTGCCTCTCGTAGTCCTCCCAATCGAACTCCTGGATTTTTACGCAACTCAAAATGGCGATAAAAATGATTTAGTATGGAAAGTTGCATCTGAAAATAACATATTACAATATATTATTGAGAAAAGTGAAGATGGCATCAATTTCTCAGAACTCACTAGAGTAAATGCAATTAATATAGAAGGAGTATATCAGTTATATTCATGCGAAGACTTTTCTCCTTATGATGAAATTACCTATTATAGACTTAGTACGCTTGAAAATAGTGGAAAAACATATCTTCATAAAATCATAGATGTTGATAGAAATAATAAAGATTGGAAATCAACATTGTATCAAAATGATGAAGAGTTGATTTTAGAGTTTAAAAATTCTATACCTAAAAATGCTCAATTACTTTTATTTGATTTGTCGGGAAAACTTTTATCTGAAATACTTATCGAACAATCAAGTACAAGAGTTAATACTACTAAAATAGTAGATGGTATTTATTTTGCAAAAATAGAAACTCCCTATAAAACAGAGAATTTCAAAATCATCATTCGAAACGATAGATAAAATCTGTTTAGTTATTTAAAAAAATCTTATGAAAAAAACTGGTTTATTTATTTGTTTTGTTATTTCTTTTTTTCAAATCAAATCTCAGTGTTTTGAAATTCAAAGCATATTAGTTGATGCTTGTGCTGGATCACAGGAAGGTCAAAATGAAATGGTGACCTTTCAGGTAGGAAATACAGCGTTAAACACAACTAATTTATCTGTTAATTGGCCAAACAATAGTTGGTTAGGTTTAACTAAAGATGCTGGAACCGCTGCAGATGTTGCTACTGTCAATTCTACTATAATTGGTTGTGGATTACTGAAAGAGCCAACCGCTGGGGTTTTACCAGCTAATTCTAAAGTGTTATTAGTTACAAGCACAGCTTGGACACCATTAGCCCAAAATTTTGTAAATTTAAATGATACTCTTTATATCATTTTCCAAACAGTTGGTAATACTTCTGGGCATTTTGCCAATTTTGGAACAGGCTTAAGAACTTTATCCATGACTTTTTCATTACCTTCAGGTTGCACGGATGCAGTTACTTATGATAGGGCTTTGTTATTAAATCAAAGTTTAATGCCAGGTGCTCAAGATGGAGGAGCTGTGGAGTTTACATCATCTGGAGTTGCGAGTTATGTCAATCAAGGTTGCCAGGCGCCTTATATCCCACTAACAGTTGATGCGGGAAATAATACGTCTATTTGTATTGGTAGCATTCAAAATTATACGGCCACTGTTTCGGGAACTTATACTTCAATTAATTGGAGTTTGGGAGCAGGTGCTACTGGAACATTTGTGCCTACAAATTCTTTGAGTACAACTTATACGCCAGGATCAGGCGATAATGGTATGATTAAATTATACTGTACTATTTTAAAAACTTGCGGCTCGCAAACTACCACTGTTAGAGATAGTGTTACCCTTACACTATTAGAATTACCAAATCCGGTTATATCTGCTGCTACTAATACTCTGTGTTCGGGAAACACATCTGTTTTAACTTACTCTTTAACGAATGCTGCTAGTGTTGGAACAATCTCTGCTCTGTGGTCTCCAGGAAGCGCTACTACAAATTCTATATCTGTGAGTACAGCTAACATTTATAGTGTTCAAATTAGTAATTTGTGTGGAAATAATACCGCTACTATTTCTATTACTTCTATACCAAGCCCAACTGTTACGTTGAGTTCCATGTCACCAACTGCATGTGCAAATGCTACAGTTGCATTATCTGCTTCGAGTAATGCTGGAAATTTTAATTGGAGTAATCCTGTATCAACTAATTCTAACGTGGTTGTTTCATCTAGTACTACAACTACTGGGGTTGTAACAACTACTAATAGTTGCGGTTCTGATTCAAAAACCTATACCTTAACTATTATTCCTACACCAACTATTTCTGTTGATAATTCTAATGTTAATTTATGTGCAGGTCAAAGCGCTACTGTAACGGCTACTTCAAATGCATTGTCATACACTTGGAACCCAGGCGGAGTAAATACAAATTCAATCGTATTAAATTCAGCTGGAGTTTATACTGTAAGTACTACAAATTCTTGTGGAAGTGCTACTGCTACCGTTAATGTTTCTATTTCATCTGCACCTACTTTGTCAATTATTTCATCAGTAATATCAATTTGTGCGAGTGGACAAACCGCTACACTTTCATTATCAGGCAGCGCAGGAAGTTATACATGGAGTACAGGTGTTAACACTTCTACCACTTTAATTTCTTCGCCAGGTGTTTATTCGGCTTCTGTTTCAACTCCAGGTTGTGGAACTGCTGTAGCTAATATTTCATTAGGAACAGCACCTTTGCCAATTGTTTCTATTGCAGCACCATCATCAAATTCATTGTGTGCAGGAGGAAGTGTTATTTTAACCGCAAATTCAAATGCCGGTAATTATTTATGGAGTAACGGTGCTACAACAAATACAGTGAGTGTTAGTTCATCATCCGTAACAGTTACTAGTACTAATGCTTGTGGTAGTTCTCAAGCCACACAAACGCTTAACGTTATTCCAATTCCAACTATTACACTAAGTACAAATGCATTGACTCTGTGTTCAGGACTAAGTGCTACTGTTCAGGCAAATTCAAACACCACAGTTACTTATTCATGGAGTTCAGGAGCTACAACTAATTTGGTTTCTTTAAATTCTGTGGGTGTTTATACTGCTAATGTTTCAAATACGTGTGGGAATGCTTCCGAAACGGTTACTGTTTCTGCGGGAGTCTCGCCAAGCGTTACAGTATCGGCTTCTCAAACATTAGTGTGCACATCATTTCCATCGACAACGGTTACCGCTACAGGAAACGCAGGTACTTATTTGTGGAACAATGGAGCAATAACATCAACGACCACTGTATTAAATTCTGGTTTGTATACAGTAACTTTAACTAATAGTTGTGGGCAGGCTGTATCCTCTATATCAATTACCGTATCATCGATGCCTACAGTTGCTATTTCTCCCCAATCAAGTCAGCTTTGTCCAAGTTATACAGGAACTTTGATTGCAACTAGCGGTAACGCAGGTAATTTTATTTGGAGCACAGGAGTTACCGGCACTAACACTATTTTGGTGCCAACCGCAGGCATTTATACAGTTACAGTTTCTAATTTGTGCGGCACTAAAACGGCTACTGCAAGCGTCGGCAGTCTTACAATGACTCCAATTGTAATAACACCTAGCAGTTATAGTATTTGCCCCAATGAAACGGCAACTTTAACAGTAACAGGAGGCGTACTTACAGGCTTTGGCATGCCTTCTTACGCATGGTCAAATAGCACTACAACTGGCTCTATAAATGCAACTACAGGAGGTGTAGTTACAGTTTTGGTCACAAATTTCTGTGGCACATATACTGAATCGATTACAGTTAATGTAAATTCTTTGAGCGCTGATATTGTAGCTAATCCTACAAGCGGGTATAATCCTTTGATTGTTTCATTCACCAATAACAGTACAAATGCTACTGGCTATTTTTGGGATTTTGGAAATGGGAATATAGCAAATACACAAACTGTTACTTCTCAAACATATAATCAAACCGGTAGTTATACAGTTTATTTAACCGTTACATCAGGCGTGTGTATGGATATTGATTCGGTTGTTGTTACTGTATTGCGAGAAGAACCATATCTTATTATTCCAAATGTGTTTACTCCAAACAATGATAGCATAAATGATGTATTTAGAGTAACAGGAGTTAATATTAAAGAATTTAGTTGTTTTATTTTTGATAGATGGGGATTGCAATTATTTTCTTGGAGTGACATTAAAAAAGGTTGGGATGGGAAAACAAATGGAAAAGAATCGACTGATGGAACTTATTTTTATATCATCAACGCAAAAGATATTGAGGGTGTTGAAATAAAAAAACAAGGAGCTTTTTCTCTATTTAAATAACGGCAACTTAATTTCGTTGCCACATTTGAAATTGTTTTTTGGACAAACTTTGTAACCATGCAATCCACAAGGCTTACAATCTAAATCTCTTACTTCAATTACAGTAGAATTGTATGATAATGGATAAAAACCATAAGCAGGAACTGTTGAACAAAAGAAGGCTGTTGTTGGTGAATTACCGGCTGAGGCTAAATGTAGAGGCCCGCTATCGTTGACGTAATTCATTTTAGCATGTTTCATTAATTCACAAGATTCTAGTAAAGATAATTCTCCAGCTAAAATTTTAATAGTTGAATGTGAACTTCTATTTTTTACGTCTTCGCATAATTCTTTATCATTAGGCCCACCTAATAAATAGATAATTATATCATTTGGAATGGAATTACATAACTCAATCCATTTATCTTTTGGAAGTTGTTTTGTAAACCAAACAGATGATGGAGCCATACAAACAAATGCCTTAGCCACTAAAGGTTCTATTTTTGAAAACTGCTTAAAACTCGGATATAGTTTCGGTTTAATAATCGTTTTATCAGTAATAGATTCTATTAAATCATTATAACGCTCTATTTCATGCCTACCATCTCCAATTTTATGTTTTGATTTATTGTCGAATAAAAATGAAAATGGATTTTTATCGTAACCAGAGGTGTATCTTGCTTTTGAAAAGGCAGTTAAGAAGCCTGAACTTGCAAAGCGGTGTAAATTTATAACTGTATCAAACTTTTGTTTGCGAATAATCTTTAATAACTGAAATAAACTTTTGTATTTACCGTTTTGTTTATTCCACACTAAAGTTTGAGTTAAAAAAGGATGTTCTGAGTATAATGATTCATTACCCTTTCTTACAAGAATAGAAATTTTAGCTTGAGGAAAAAATTGATGCATTTTTTCAACTACCGAAGAGGCTAAAATAGCATCACCAATAAAAGCAGTTTGAATTACTAATATATTTTTATGGGATATACTCAAAGTTTAATTTTTTACTAATTCCAACAACTCATAACTCATCTCTTATAACTCTTTTTATACAGCTACATTATGTTCTCTTAAAGCATCATTTAATGACGTCTTTAAATCTGTACTAGCTTTACGTTTTCCAATAATTAAAGCACAAGGTACTTGATATTCTCCAGCAGGAAATTGTTTTGTGTATGAACCAGGTATAACAACACTACGTTCAGGAACAAAACCTTTTGTTTCAATGGGAGTTGAACCAGTAACATCAATTATTTTAGTTGACATCGTTAAACATACATTTGCGCCCAATACAGCTTCTTTGCCTAAATGAACACCTTCAACAACAATGCAACGAGAACCGATAAAACAATTATCTTCAATAATAACAGGTGCTGCTTGTACTGGTTCTAAAACGCCACCAATACCAACACCGCCACTTAAATGAACATGTTTTCCTATTTGAGCACAACTACCAACAGTAGCCCATGTATCTACCATTGTTCCTTCATCTACATAGGCACCAATATTCACAAAGCTTGGCATCATAATCACACCTTTTGAAATATAACTTCCGTAGCGCGCAATAGAGCCAGGAACGGTTCTAACACCCGCTTCAGCAAAATTGTTTTTTAATTTCATTTTATCATGAAATTCAAAAGGACCAATTTCCATCGTTTCCATTTTTTGAATAGGAAAATATAGAATGACAGCTTTTTTTATCCAATCGTTTACTTGCCATGTACCATCTGCTTTTGGTTCAGCAACTCTTATTTTTCCCTTATCTAAATCTTCTATGATTTGACGTATGACTTGTTGATTAGTAGGTTCTTTTAATAACTCTCGGTTATTCCATATTGATTCGATGATAGATTGCATAAAAAAGGTTTAAAAATTGTTTGCAATTTAACTAAAATAAGTATATTTGCACTCCAAAATTTTTGGATTGGTTGTGTAGCTCAACTGGATAGAGCATCTCACTACGGATGAGAAGGTTTGGGGTTCGAATCCCTACACGATCACAAACAAAACCCTTTGTAATCAGAGGGTTTTGTTTTTAATAAATGGTGAGGTAGCTCAGTTGGTTAGAGCATCGGATTCATAACCCGAAGGTCACGAGTTCAAATCTCGTTCTCACTACAAAGGTTGTTCTAGATTATAGAACAACCTTTTTTGTTATACAATGTTTACAGTTTACGCGCTATATTCTGAAAAATACAATAAAATATATGTTGGATTCACTTCCAATATGGAACAGCGATTATTGTCACATAATGAATTGGAAACTAAAGGTTATACGTTAAGATACAGACCATGGAAAATTATTTATACTGAAATTTTATTGGATAAATTAACCGCTATGAAAAGAGAAAAACAATTGAAAACAGCTAAAGGTAGGCAGTTTATATGGAGTTTAGTTGGTTAGAGTATCGGATTTATATCCGCCAGTTGGCGGACACGAGTTCAAATCTCGTTCTCACTACAAAGGTTGTTCTAGATTATAGAACAACCTTTTTTTATTAAAATATATTTTCGTTTTATGCTTTAAAAAGTTTAATGAAATTTATTTTAACCTCTAGTTTTAACTTAAAATATAGTTGAAATATAAGCTTGAATTTCTTTTTAAAATTCTGTATAATGTTTGAATTAGTTACTTAAAAATCAGTTAATTAGGTGAAATCCTACTTTCGTTTAGTTAAACTACCTAAACGTTTAGTTAATACTTGATATTTAGAATAAAAATTATGTAATATTACTATACAAAACCCTACGAAACATGAAATCAACTATTTTTAATTTACTATTAATTTTGTTTTCTTTTTTTGTTTCAACTACAAAAACCGCTTTTGCTCAAAATAGACAAGACCATCCTTCTCACGAAAGACAATTGCAAACACTGGTTCCTACTGTCCCTTATCTTGTTTATGATAATGATTCTATTAGTGGATTTAATGAACCAGCAGCTTTTGCAAATGCTATAGAAGAAGGATTTTCAGAAGAGAATACTGAGAAATATTTGTATTTAAGAAAACGAGATTATATAAGAACAAAGTATGGCATTAATTCTATTTCAAACTTTAAAACATTTCCTCCAACTCCCCAAGCAGCTTGTACTAATATTGATTTTGAAACAGGAACTACTTCAGGATGGACAACAACAGGAGATGCGGTTATAAAAAGCGGGGCAGGAACTGATCCTTTTGGAGGATTTCCGGTAGTTGCTCCTGGTGGAGCTTTTTCTCTACAGTTAGGGAATAATACAAATGTTACCACTAGTATTGCCAGACAAACTTTTTCAGTAACACCGGCTAACGCTTATTTTGTTTTAAAATTTGCTATGGTAATTTTAAACTATCCTCATACAGCTGCTGATGCCGCTCGTGTGTTTATTAGGTTTAAAGATGGTGCTGGTACAACTATTGCTTGCCCTAATTTCGAATGTTATTATGCTGAAACATCAGCTGGCGGCGGACAGTCATATGGTTTAACTGGCTTTCAAACTGGAGCAAATGGTGTAAATATTGGAGCGCAATCTTACCCAACAACTTATATCCCTTGGACAAATTTAGGATTTGATTTAACACCTTATGTTGGTCAGAATATGACTGTTGAAATTGAAAATAGATGGTGCGTATATAATTACGATTGGGCTTATTGTTACGTAGATGGGTTGTGCTCTACACTCTCTACTTCTGTAACTGGTGGTTGTGCAGGATCTACTACAGGTACATTAACGGCGCCTGCTGGTATGGATAATTATACCTGGGCTGGGCCATCAGGAAGTTCAGTTTCATCAATAACAACACAAACGGCTACTACAACCGTTCCTGGAATCTATACAGTTAATTGCGTTCCTTATTCAACATGTGGTAGTGCTAGCTATGTGTACACATTAAATTTTGCCCCAAGTGTAGCTCCTACTGCAGATTTCAACTATACGGTAACACCTTGTGCTGCGAGTTTTAGTGTACCTGTTTTAGATAATTCTTCTACAAATGGAGGTAATCCTATCAGTAGTTATACCTGGGATTGGGGAGATGGAACACCTTTTGGTTCAGGAGCCAGCACTTCTCATACTTACGCTTCAACTGGAACAAAAACAATAGAACTAAAAATATCTAACGGTAGTTGTACGGATAGTATCACAAAAACTTTTTCTTTTAGTGTAGGCCCAGTAGCTAGTTTTACAAATTCAAATGGTTGTTTAAATACAGTCACCAATTTTTCTTCAACAGCAACTCCTACAGCTGGTATTACAGCTCATTTATGGGACTTTGGCGATGGTAGTCCAACAGGAAATGGCGCTAATCCTTCTCATATTTATTTAACTCCTGGCAATAAAGTGGTCACCTACACTGTAGTGAGTGTTGGCTGTCAAAATTCCATCACTCAAACGATAACGGTTTATCCTAATCCTATTGCTTCTATAACTGGCAATACGGTATGTTTAAATATAGGGACAACGTTTGTAAATACTTCGAGTGTAGCGGCCCCGGATAATATAACAAGCTGGGCTTGGGATTTTAATAATGATGGCGTAGTAGACAATACAACCCAGACACCTGGCAATACATATACAGTAGCTGGAACCTATACAATAGAACTAAAAGCTACGACCAATAATGGCTGCATGGATAGCACAACGATTCAGGTTAAGGTAAACGTTATACCAACAGCTACTTTTACACCAGTAAATGCTTGTATGAATGCCAACGTAATATTAAATAATAGTTCAAACGTAGCCTTACCAGATAATATCTCTTCTTATTCTTGG
>JBKJPW010000196.1:0-4113 GCA_046594225.1 Bacteroidia bacterium | reverse complement strand
ATACATTATGTTGGTAATAAAGGCTTAGGGGAAGAGTTAACGCTTAGCGAAAAGAAGATAGAAATCAGCGATGATTTTTTAAAAGATACGGTGATGCGTTACTTAACCTCTCCTTTTAAAACAGATATTTATTATCAGTTTAAGTCGAAGAATGAAATGCATTATCATGATGTAAAAAGTTATGTAGCTGATATTTTTGTATCTCAAGGTAAGTTTATAGAAAGCAGTAAACATATTGCCGAACACTTGTATAACCAATCGATGCATCCAAAAATTAAAGGAGGAGAATTTTACACTTGTTATTTTAAAGATTGTAATGTAGATGGCGTTATTTGTGATGCCATTGGTTTATTTAAAACTGAGAATAAAGACACTTATTTAAAAGTTTTTCAACACATGGATAACTTTGATGTGGAGTGTGACAACGGGATTAATATAAACAAGCTAGATAAAGGATGTATTATTTTTAACACAGAGGCTGAAAAAGGATATAAAGTAAGCATTGTTGATACAAACAATAAAATAGCGGATTGCGCTTTTTATTGGGTAGAAGATTTTTTGAATACAAAAATGAAAGAAAATGCTTATTTCCACACCTCCAATTTTATAGACACTTGTAAAGGTTTTTGTGAAGAGGTTTTAACCGAAGGAAACAATGTGACTAAGCAAGATCAAATGATGATGTTAAATAAAAGCACTAGTTTTTTTAAGGAAAAAGATAAATTTGACATTAAAGAATTTGAAAAAGAAATTTTACCACAAGCCGAATTAAAAGAGGCATTTAGAGAATATCGTCAAACCTACAATGATAAAATGGATTTAACAGCTATTGACGATTTTGAGATTTCTCCTACTGCTGTAAGAAAAAATCAAAAATTTATGAAAAGCGTCGTAAAACTGGATAAAAATTTTCACATCTATGTTCACGGAAGACATGATTATGTTGAAAAAGGCTATGACGAAGACAAGGGCTTAAAATTTTATAAATTGTATTATGCTAATGAAGATTTCGGCTAATTAACAATTTAATCTTAATTCTTTTTTTATTTTAGCTAATATTTCTATAAATTTTGCCTAATTTAGAGGCTTATAATCCCTATTTAAAATTTATCTTGCTGAAAAAGAACCATATATCATTCTTGTTAATTATAGTAGGCATTTCATCTAATTCTTTATATTCTCAAGCTTTAGCGAGACCAAATGCCTGGAAAAAATACAAAAGAGAGGTTATTATTCAGATAGGAGCTTCTGGTTTTTTAGGCGATTTAGGTGGTAGAAATACCGTAGGAAAGGATAATAGCCCTGCCGACTTGGAATTTGCAGCTACAAGACCAGCTATTAGCGCTGCTTACAGGTATAAATTTAATAAAAATCTTAACTGGCACTCTAGTTTTAATTATTTAATGCTATCAGGCAATGATAAATTAACTTCTGAGCAATACCGCAGTAATCGTAATTTAAATTTTAGATCAAATGTTTATGAATTATCAACTAGAATAGAATTTGGTATTTCTTCATTTAAAAGGGTAGGTGTTTATAGTTTAAAAAAATCATTAGTTAGATCTAGTAAAACCAGAGCCTATGAATTAATAGGCTTTATAGGTGTTGGTGCATTCTATTTTAATCCAAAAGGCATAGATCCTACAACTGGCAAATACATTTCCTTGCAACCGCTTCATACTGAAGGACAAGGACTGCCAGGAGGTCCAAAACAATACAAAAGAGTATCTATTAGTTTACCAGTTGGTATTGCTTTTCATGCAATTTTAAACAAATATTGGTCTGTTGGTATGGAATTCTGCTACAGAAAAACTTTTACCGATTATATTGATGATGTTAGCACAACATATTATGATAAAACAGCATTGGCTGAAGCTTATGGACCGACCTCTGCGTTAATGTCTGACCCAGGTAAAGGTGATTTTCCTACCGCAAGTTTACCAAATGCAGACGGAACAAGAGCTCAAAGAGGTGATAGAAACAAAGATTCCTATATGTCGCTTCAGGTTACCGTTGGAAGATTTTTCCCACCTAAACATGGAAGAACGAAATTACGTTCCAAATTCTAATAAATTTAGTGTATTTTCCATAAAAGATACTCGAAAAGCATCTTTTATGGTTATATAAATGTTAAATATTAGATGAATTAAAAAGAATTTTATTATATTTGGTACCTTGCTTGCTGTACAAAAAAGCATTTTTTTTGTATAAATCGAATTTAATATATGAAACAAAGTTTATTTTTATTCTTCTTCTTATTTTTAATTGAAGCTTGTTACTCTCAAGGTTTTACAAGACCTAATGATTGGAAGAAATACCGTAAGGAAGTTGTATTTCAAGGAGGTGCTTCAGCATTTTTAGGTGATTTAGGAGGATTAAATAAAATAGGAACTGATTTTAGTCCTGTGGATGTAGAATTTGTTTTAACTCGTCCTGCGTTTAGTTTAGCATACAGATATAAATTTGCTAAAAATTTCAACATTCATACAAGTTTTAACTATTTACTAGTTGCTGGTGATGATAAGCTAACCACTGAACCATTTAGAAATAATCGTAATTTAAATTTTAAATCAAATATTTTTGAATTAGCCGTTAGAGCGGAAGTTTCTTTTTTTGCCAGTAAAGTAGGACATCGTTATGGAATTAAAAAAACCTTATCTCGTCGTCATAAAGGTAAATCAAACGAGTTTATTTTATTTGCTGGAATAGGTGGTTTTTATTTTAATCCAAAAGGTAAAAATCCTTCTACTGGACAGTATGAAAAATTATATCCACTTCATACTGAAGGACAAGGTTTGCCTGATGGTCCAAAACAATATAAACGAATTTCAATAAGCATTCCAATGGGTATTGCTTGGCGCATGACCTTAAATAAATTATGGTGTGTTGGTTTAGAGTTTAATTACAGAAAAACTTTTACCGATTATATTGATGATGTAAGTACCACTTATTATAACAAAGCCGCTTTAACAGAAGCGTATGGAACTAAATCCGCCGCATTTGCAGACCCTAGTTTAGGTAATATTCCTGGAGCTACTTCACCTAATGGAGATGGGACTGGAGCTCAAAGAGGGGATAAGGAAAAAGATTCATATATGGCTTTACAGGTAACAGTAGGTAGATTCTTTCCACCAAAACGTAAGAAAACTAAGTTACGTTCTAAATTCTAATTTTACTTAAAATTTTCTTTTATTATTGATTCGAAAACAATTTGTAAATGATTGTTTGTAGCTACTATTTCTTTTTCAAATAACCAGTTTTGCTGTAATTTAAAATCACAAACCGTTCCTCCTGCCTCTTTAACAATTAATGCTCCTGCGGCAACATCCCAAGAATTTAAATTATATTCAAAAAAAGTATCTACTCGTCCGCAAGCTAAGTAACACAAGTCTACGGCGGCGGCTCCAATTCTTCGAACACCATGTGTGTTCTTCATTAAATAAATTAGGGTATTAATATAATCATCAAGTCTTGAAAAATTGTAAATAGGAAACCCAGTTGCAATTAAGCTATCTGATAAAATAGTTCTATCTGAGACAAAAATTTTATTTCCATTTAAAAAAGCACCACCGCCTTTATAAGCCCAAAAACATTCATTTTGAGCTATTTCATACACGACGCCTATAATAATTTCTCCTTTAAATTCTAATGCTATACTAATAGCATAACATGGTATACCGTGAATAAAGTTAGTAGTTCCATCTAAAGGATCTACTATCCAATTATAGTCTTTAATTTCCGATTTAGTATTCTCTTCAACAATAAATCCAGCTTCAGAAATGATGTTTGCTAATTTTTCTACGAGTAATTTTTCGGAAGTTTTATCCACATAACTTACTAAATCATTCAATCCTTTAATCTCTACTTTACTGTATGAAAATGTTTTGCGCTCAGTTCTTATAAATTCTCCTACTGTTTTAGCACAATCTACAACCTCCTCCGTTATTTTATGTAAGTTCATTTAGCTATATTATTTGGTAAAATTACAGATTAACTCGATAAAAAAATCTAAAAACACCCTTATTTTTAAATAATCAGAAACTGTTGTAAACATTATTTTGTAGTGATACAGATTATCTATATTTTTCAAAAAAATTAATTCACCATGAGCAC
>JBKJPW010000056.1:0-16230 GCA_046594225.1 Bacteroidia bacterium | reverse complement strand
AAAAGAAATATTACAAGGATTTGTAATGGTGGACGAAAGCATTGGTAAATCGAAAGACATTTTGGATGAAAATAACAGCCGAGTGCAAAAAGCATTTGAAGCCTATGTTAATGATGGCAATTTTGAAGCAAAGCCCTACCTCTTAAAATCTATCGAAACTCAAAAAAATATTCGTGTTGTTGACGCTTACATAGATAGTATGAAAGTGATGATTACCAGAAAAACAGAAGGGATAAGCAAACAAGATACATCGCAATTACGTTTTATGGAAAAGTTAGACGATTTTGATACGCCAACCTATTTATTAATTGGCTCCGACGAAACTAAACCAATTGATACTAAATATTCAGCCAAAGATTTACGATTACAACTTACTAATTTGCATACTGATTTATTAAGCTTAATAGATAATATGCAAAAAGATAGTAAAACAAAATTAGATGATGAAAGCATTACAACACTCAAACAAAAATTAGGCACCATTAAACCCCTTGATAGAAATATTGTGAAAGAGGGTGTAAAGTTAAACTGGGAACTAGAAAATTTTTATCACATGCCAATGGCTGCTGTGATTACCAATTTAGACAAAATACAGGCCGATATGAAAAATTTAGAATCTGAGTTTCTTCATACGTTTGCAGGAGCATCGAGCAAATTTGTGTTTAAAATTAATAAGTTACATGCTGATGTAGTTGCGCCTACAGCCTATGTTTTATCAGGACAACCATTTAAAGCAAATATTGCATTAGGCGCTTCAAGTACTGAATTAACTCCGGAACGAATGGAAGTATTGGTGGGAGGAGTATATGATAGTATAACAAAAAAATTAGTAAGCCCAGGAACACCCATTAACATTAAAGATGGTATGGGTAATTACGAAATGATGACTAGCTTAACTGGAGAAAAAGAATTAAAAGGAGTGATAAAATACAAAAATCCAAGAGGAGAATATGAGTATTATCCATTTGATTACAAATACACTGTAGCTCCACCTTTTAGCACGGTAGCCGCAGATAATATGAATATTTTTTATGCAGGAATTGAAAATCCTGTGACTGCTTCTTGCGCAGGTTTTTCTCCTGCTGATTTAAAAATAACCGTAGTTGGTTGTGGAGCAGCTGCAACCCAAACGGCCGCAGGTAAATACGTGATTAGTGTAAAATCTGCCGGAACATGCTCAGTTACTATTGCCGCAAAAGTAAACGGTGTATACCAACAACAAGGGCCTGTAAAAACATTTAGAGTAAAAGATATTCCGCCTCCGTATTTAAAGCTAGGAGGTAAATTAGCAACATCAACTATTGAACTTACTAGAAATGAAGTGAGAATGTTAGGAGGAGTAGGAGCTGAATCAGTAGGATTTATGTTTCCTGTAAACTTTGTTGTAAAAAGTTTTGACTTAACTGTACAAGGTAATCCAGATATTCCATGCAGTGGCAATCTTTTATCACAAGCTGCTAAAACAGCCTTAGGAAATATGAGAGCAGGGCAAGTGGCATTTATCGATAATATTAAAGTAAGAAAACCTAATGGCGATATTGTAACTATACCATTTGCGAAAATTAAAATTAAAGCATAAAATAAATGAGGCTGTTTCAGAGTATTCAATCGTCATGCTGAATTTATTTCAGCATCTCTAAATGCTTATCTTCATAAGATGTTCTTTAAAACAGTCTCATTTTTTAAATTATTTCTCTACTTGATTTTTTATGAAATATTTAATTAAATTTATAAAAGTAATAAAATGAGGAAAACTAGAGGAATAACTCAAAATATGAATGCTTCCTCTAATAAAACTCCTCATATAAGTAAGTTAGTGGCAATTACTGCAGAAAAATCAAGTAGAAAATTTAACATAGACTATGAACTCATTTATCATTTTTCCAGCAATAAGTTTGCTCTTTTGGGTGCTTGCAGCATTGACAATATTTGACGTTCCAAAACTAAGAAAACATAAATTAATACTAAGCATCTTGCTGACCTGTGTATTGTCGACCTGTGTAATATTATTTGGACAAATTGACAATTTAAGCGACTATATATATAAACCTAATAATGCGACATTAATTATATTTATTACTCTTTTTCCTCTAACGTATTTAATAAACTCGCATCTCCCAAAATTAATGGGCTCAATATTTTTAGTTAGACTTATATTTACTGCATTAATGAGTTTTGGATTGTTATATGCGATTTATTATGTGTCATTAATTACAACATTGGTTTTAAACCCAGAGCATCTTCCCTAAGTAAGCATGCAGACACTTAAACAGTGTGTAACAATGTGGCAGTAACTAGGCACTAACAGCGCCTCCTTACAAAATAGAAAACCTCCAACTGAATATCAGTAGGAGATTTTTGTTTTCTAAAAAATAAAATTATACTTTTTCTAACTTCTCTTTTGCTTTATTCGCATTTAATATCGTCACTTGTTGTGCTATATTTTGCGCCATTTCTCTACAAGCTAAAGAATCCAAAAATTATGCTGCCACTTTTGAAGAGGACTTAATAGGTTATTTTTTATTAGCGTTCGCTTTTAGCTTTTGCTTTTTAAAATAATTGCTTAATGCTTTTTCCTCTTCATTAGTTAATTCTCCTATGCCACCTATAACATCAACATCTAATTCATTCTTTTTTGTTTTCATTACATTATTTTAAACCGTAATTACTTTCTCTGATGCTTTATTCGCATTTAATATGGCCACTTGTTGCGCAATGTTTTGCGCCATTTCTCTAAAGGCTAAAGCTTGTGGTGTTGTTTCTTGTAAAACTGCTGGGCGGCCAACATCACCAGATTCTCTAATACTTTGCACCAAAGGAATTTGACCTAATAAAGGCAAGTTCATTTCGGCTGCTAAATTTTTTGCGCCATCTTTTCCAAAAATATAATACTTATTGTCTGGTAATTCTTCTGGAGTAAAGTAAGCCATGTTTTCAACGATTCCTAACACAGGAACATTTAAGGCGGGCAATTTAAATAATGCAATTCCTTTACGAGCATCTGCTAAAGCTACTTGTTGTGGCGTACTTACAATTACTGCTCCTGTAATAGGAACTGTGCTACATAAAGTAATTTGAATATCGCCAGTACCAGGAGGTAAATCAACAATTAAATAATCGAGTTCGCCCCAAGCAGTATCAGTAAATAATTGTGTTAATGCTTTTGATGCCATTGGTCCGCGTAATGCAATTACCTGATCTGGTCCTGCTAAAAAGCCTACGGAGTTTAATTTTACGCCATAACTTTCAACAGGTTTCATTTTTGGTTTGCCTTCATGTTCACCTTTACCTGGCATATCATTTTGCACATCAAACATAATCGTTTGAGATGGACCATAAATATCTGCATCTACTAAACCAACCTTTGCCCCTTGTTTTGCAAGCGCTACGGCTAAGTTTGCAGACACTGTAGATTTACCTACTCCACCTTTACCAGAAGCCACCGCAATAATATTTTTTACTTGCGATAAGGTTCCTAAATCTTTATCTCTTGTAGAAGTTACATTAGCGGTCATGTTTACATTTACAACAGCTTCTTTATCTACATAATGTTTAATAGCATTGATACAAGCATTATGTATCATGTCTTTCATCGGACAAGCAGGTGTGGTTAATACAACCGTAAAGACTACATTTTTTCCATCAACTACTACATCTTTAATCATTCCAAGAGTCACTAAATCTTTTTTAAGATCTGGATCATCTACATATTTTAAGGCGTCTATAACGCTATCTACTGTAATTGCCATTTTTTATTTTTTTATAAAGGTACTTAATGTATTTAAATAATTATTAAAGCCCATTTTTTCGGGTACTTCACCATGATCTGCACCACTAACTCTATGAGCTTCTTTGTAAAATCCATTGTAATTTTTGTAAACCACTTCTCCATGAGTAGTTAAGTTCAAAAAATTATCATTAGTTCCATGTATCCAACAAAAAGGTTGGTTTATTGTTTTAATTTCTTCGGCATTATCTATTTTTAAATTCGTAAAAAAAGAACCTGGCATATTTAATCCACTACCATCATTTGCCATCACATCAGCTGAAGCAAACGGTGCTTCTAAAATTAGTTTAGAAGGTGTCATACTTCTCGGTTTATTGGTCAATTCGCAAGCAGGAGCAGTACCCATACTAAAACCATACATCATCAATCTACTATCTGATAAGCCTTTAGATTTTAACCATTGTAAAGCAGCGTCAACATCTGCGTACAAACCATCTTCGCTTGGATCCCCTTCACTTAATCCATAACCTCTATAATCAATCATTAAAACCCCGTAGTTATTTTTACCAGATGTATGCGCTAATAATTTAGCGCGCTGCCAATAAAAATCCATATGCCATTTATTACCATGGCAATACATAATAACTGTATCAGTTGCGATTTTTGAAATACTACCAATATATATTGCGTAGATAGTTTTAGCAGAAGATTCTCCAGCTATTTTAGATGGCAGAGTAAAAACGTGAATTAAACTATCAGGTATGTAGTACGAATTATCTAAAACAAAATCTTGTTCTCCCGTATAGTTATCTAATTTATATTCAGTTATTTTATCTTCCAAATTATAAAAATTATCATCTAGTCTTAAACAAGACGAGAATAAGAAAATAGAAAAAAACATCAAGAAAAACTTCATATATCTACAGTGAGATGCTGAATCAAGTTCAGCATGACCTGCTCTGATATGATTATGTAAAAAAGTCATTTTAAAATCTTCTTGTAAAATTTAAATAAATACCTACGGCTCCTTTTTGTTGTATACCAACATAATCAACCACATTGGGTTTATTGTTTTTATTCATTTGCAAAAACTTACATTCCAATGTATAACCCCATTTTTTAGTATTATAAGTTATTCCTAAGTGTGGGTTAATGAGTGCATGATTCTTCTGAATTTCGTTATGTGCTTTTTTAGTTGCCAATTCAAACCAATTAGTTAGTCCAATATATATAAATGCTTTTTGCTTTAATATATCTTTATAAATATTAACATCTAATTGAGGCCATGCTCTAAAATTTTTATTCCATTTATCATACACCATATTGATAGCAGGATTAATTGTTATACCAAACTTTAAACTATCATTTTTATACAGTCTTTGGCAAACGCCTATGTCAGTTTGAAAATTACCAAATAACATAGCTGTTGTATGAATAGAACCAAATACGGTAGTTGAGTTTGTTACTCCTCTTCCATACATTAAGGATGTAAAAGGAATTGGCGTTACAGCTTTCCCAAAATGAATAAGCGGGCCTCCTAAATTTGCAGCAATAGCATTTTCTTTTTTTGCCAAAGGTTTCACAAAACGTGTTGGCGCACAATTTTGAAATACACAAACAATAAAAAAAACTATTGCTACTAAACGTAACATTAAATTTGCTTAGCTAAGTTTAATAAATTTCCTTCTTCAAAATCTCTTCCCATAATTTGCAAGCCTATTGGTAATCCATTACTATGTATTCCATTTGGCACCGATATGGCAGGGCAACCAACAATGTTAGCTTGTACTGTAAAAATATCTTCTAAATACATTTTAATTGGATCTTCGCTATTTTTCCCAAATTCAAAAGCGGTACCTGGTGTAGATGGTGTTACAATAAAATCATATTGAGATAAAATTTCACGTGTCTTTTGGCGAATTTTATTTCTTACTTTTTGAGCTTTGCTATAATAGGCATCATAATATCCTGCGCTTAAAACAAAGGTTCCTAGCATAATACGACGTTTTACTTCTTTCCCAAAACCTTCGCTACGTGATTTTTTGTAGGTACTTTCCAAGTCGGTTGCATTAGGACTTCTATAACCAAAATGTACGCCATCAAAACGAGATAAGTTAGATGAGGCTTCAGCAGTAGTTAATACATAATAGGTTGGCACTAAAAAATCTAAGTAAGGGAAATCGACACCTTCTACCGTGTGACCTGATTGCTTTAATTTATCTAAAGAGGCTAATGTTTCTTTTTTAACCTCAGGGTCTAATCCGTTAGATTCAACACACTCTTTTAAATAAGCAATTTTATAAGTTTTGTTTTCTGTTAAAGCATTTACATATTGCCCAACAGGTTTTTGAGATGCAGTTGTATCATACTCATCTTTACCAGCCATTATTTCTAATAATAAGGCAGCGTCTTCAACCGTTTTTGTAACAGGTCCAATTTGATCGAAAGAAGAAGCATAAGCAATTAATCCCCAACGAGAAATTCTTCCGTAAGTTGGTTTTAATCCAACCGTTCCTGTAAACGAAGCAGGTTGGCGAATAGAACCACCTGTATCAGAACCCAAAGCAACATGGCATAAATTAGCGGCAACTGCAACTGCCGAACCACCAGATGAACCACCTGGAACAGTTTTTTCGTTTAATGGATTTAATACTTTTCCGAAAGCAGAATTTTCGTTACTACTTCCCATGGCAAACTCATCACAGTTTAAACGACCAATGATAATAGCATCTTCTGCTAATAAACGCTCAACAACAGTTGAAGAATATAAGGATTCAAATCCTTCTAATATTTTTGATGAACAAGAAACTTTATGTCCTTTATAACAGATGTTATCTTTTAAGCCAACGATAACTCCTGCTAATTTACCAATAGAAACGGAGGCTGAGGCTCTCGAAGCCGCCATTTTTTCATCTACTAATTTTGCTTGTGCCAATGCAGTTGCATCAAACACTTCTAAAAATGCATTCAGGTGTTTTTTTGATTCAATGGCTTTGATTGATTCTTCTACTAATTGTGTACAGGTAGTTTTTCCTGCTAACAGATCAGATTGGAGATTTTTAATAGTGGTGAATGTATACACAGTTGATATATTAAATAATAAAAGCGTCAATCACACAGAAAGACGCTTTTAAAATATGTATGATTAAATTTTATTTTTTTTCTACGTCAGTTGATTCAGAAGCGCCATCTTTAGCGTCCTTAAATTCTTTCATTCCTTTTCCTAATCCTTTCATTAATTCAGGGATTTTTTTACCTCCAAATAATAATAAAACGATAACTAAAATGATAATGATTTCAGGAGCTCCAAGTCCGCCTAACATACCTAAGATTAATGCTTGTGTCATTGTTATAAATTTAGGGTACAAATATACGATTTAATTAGTTTTAAGCAAATTGCTAAAAATCTCTTACTTTTGAGCTTAATTGTAAAATAGAGGGTGTTTTTCTCTCGCTGATTTCGCCGATTTTCGCAGAAAAATTCATCTGCGTTTTCCGCGAGATCTGCGGGAATAATATTTTAAAAAATGATTAAAAAAATAGAACATATTGGGATTGCCGTTAAGAGCCTAAACTCTTCGAATGAGTTGTTTAAAAAACTCTTCGGTAAAGACTACTATAAGGTTGAGTCTGTTGAAAGTGAAGGGGTTAGTACTTCTTTTTTTCAGTTAGGCGAAACAAAAATTGAGCTTTTAGAAGCGACAAATCCCGATAGCGCTATTGCTAAGTTTATAGATAAAAAAGGAGAAGGAATCCATCATATTGCCTACGAAGTAGATGATATATATGCGGAAATGGAACGTTTAAAAGCAGAAGGTTTTGAAGTATTAAACAAAGAACCTAAACATGGCGCCGATAATAAATTAATTTTCTTTTTACATCCTAAAAGCACGAATGGTGTTTTGGTGGAGTTGTGCCAGGAGAGAAAGTGAGATTAAAGATATAAGAAGTGAGAAGTCTTAAGTTCTTATATCTTACTTCTTAAATATAAGAGCCACCGCATAAGCATTTACGCCTTCACCTCTTCCTACATAACCTAAACGTTCGTTAGTAGTCGCTTTTATTGAAACGTCATTTGAAGTAATATTCATAATTGGTGCTAAAGTATTTTGCATGGAAGTTATATGTGGATTTATCATCGGAGCTTCCAAACTTAATGTTGCATCCACATTTCCAATGCCATAACCAGCTTTATCTAACAACTCAACTACTTCTTTCAAAAGCAATTTACTATCGGCACCTTTATATTTTGGATTATTGTTAGGAAAATGAAAACCAATATCGCGCAAATTAGCAGCACCTAAAAGCGCATCGCAAATGGCATGAAGTAATACATCGGCATCGCTATGGCCAACACAACCTTTATCAAATTCTAATTTGATGCCGCCTAGCCACAATTCTCTTCCTTCTCCTAGTGGATGTACGTCGTAACCAAAACCTACTCTAATATTTACCATGTAAACTAAGATTTAAGATTTAAGATTTAAGATTTTTTTAATTTCCTTAAAAAATTAAACCGTGATTAAATATTTAAATTCCTGCTTCTAAAATCATACTCATCTATTTCCCTTTCATATAGTCCTCAAACGAGATGCCTTTCATAAAATCAGGTGAATAAATATACTGATGCACTAATGCGGCCCATTGTTTATGTGTTTTAGTGCCATCTAACAGACTAGAATCAAAAGGTTTACTGAAATGAACTTTAATTGTTTCTTTTCTTGCCTTAAACATTTCGTCGGGCAAAAATAGCATCTCTATATTTGCTTTAATACCAAGTCGTTTGCGCCACATTGCAAAATTGTAAAAAAACTTTGAATTTTGGCCTTCAATAAACACAGGCTGTATCATTCGTTTGTGATCAATAGCCTGAGTTATAAACGTTTTTTTCCATTCTAAATCTCTTACCAAACCATTTTGTTTACGTGAAACTAAACCTGCAGGAAAAACTAACAAGGCAGATTCTGTTCTAAATACTTCCTCCATCACACGTAAATGTTTAGCCGAAGTTGCGCCTAATTTATTTACGGCAACATAAATATCACCGTAGTTTTTAATGTTTTTTAAAACGTCATTCACTAAAAAATGAACATCTGGTCTTATATCTCCAACAGATTTAATTAAAGCCATTCCATCTAAACCACCCAATGGATGATTAGAGACAATAACAATGCTACCTGTTTTGGGAACAAAATCAGTATGGAGTGACTCAACTTTTGCACCTAATTTTTCTAATCCACGAGAGTTAAATACCAAACCAACATCATCTTTTAAATGAACCATGGCATCATTTATATCATCTTCGTGCAGCTTATTTTTTAACCAATTAATGGCAAAACGAGGAAGCCATCGGTAAAGCTTGTAGGCTTTTTCCTTTAAAATTTTCTCAATATCAATAAATTTCGCGTTTTCCATACAAGGGACACAAAGGTAAAATAATTGTTAATATCTCAACTATCCAATTTTATCTTTTTTCAATTTTTGGGATTAGCGCACATCTCTGAAAAGAGCTTTAAAATCAATACAATTTAAATTTTCAACAAAAAAATGGATACTAATTATTTCGTTAGATAACTATTAACAATTTTCAATTTATCAACAAAAGTGGTAAATAATGGGCAAAAGTGGTAGAAAGTGGTAAAATTTTAATTATTTTTGACGCTATTCATGCCAAACCCACAAATGATAAGCCTCATAGGAGAATTCGAGTGTAAAGTAGATGCGAAAGGGCGTTTCATGTTTCCTGTTAATCTCAGGAAGCAATTGGAAGAGGTGTTTGATAAAGGATTTGTTATCAATCGAAATCTTCACCAAAAATGTTTGGTATTGTACCCGATTGCTGAATGGAATAAACTCAATAAAAAATTAAGTAAGCTCAATCGTTTAATTAAAGCAAACGATGTATTTGTTAGAAAATTTGCTGGTGGTGCTACTGCTGCAGATGCTGATAATACAGGGCGAGTTTTATTACCAAAACCATTAGTTGAGTACGCCGATATTACAACAGATATTAAAGTATTAGGAAGTAATAATGTGATTGAGATTTGGGATAAAAAATTATACGATCAATTCTTATCTCAAGATGTGGATATCGAAAAATTAGCAGAAGACGTTTTAGGCAACTTAAATTTTAATGATGGCGATGATGAGTAATCCTTATCACATCCCCGTTCTTTTACAACCTTGCATAGATGGCCTTGACATAAACCCCGACGGCATATATGTGGACCTAACTTTTGGTGGAGGTGGGCATTCAAAAGAAATATTAAAACATTTGTCGGCCAAAGGAAAATTATTTGCGTTTGACCAAGATGAAGATGCAAAAGCAAATATTCCTGATGATAAACGCCTGACTTTTATTCCTCATAACTTCAGATACATTTCTAATTATCTAAAGTTATACGGAGTTACTCAAGTTGATGGAATATTAGGCGACCTAGGAGTTTCGTCACATCAATTTGATAAAGGCGAACGAGGTTTCTCTACACGTTTTGATGCAGACTTAGATATGCGCATGAATCAGAAATCTGATTTAACAGCCAAAAAAGTTTTGAATACATACGATGTCAAAAAGCTAACAGCGATGTTCAGAGAATATGGTGAAGTGGATAACGCTTTTAGATTATCAAATATCATTTTTGAAGCAAGAGCAAACGGTAGTATTGAAACGACTGCTCAGTTTAAAGAAGCAATCAAAGCCTGTACCCCAAAATTTGAAGAAGGGAAATATTTAGCAAAAGTTTACCAAGCTATTCGTATTGAAGTAAACCAAGAAATGGAAGCTTTAAAAGAATGCTTAACACAATGTGTTACTCTATTGAAACCAAATGCACGATTGGTAGTGATGAGCTACCATAGTTTAGAAGACAGGTTAGTAAAGAATTTAATACGCTCAGGAAACATTGAAGGGAAAGAAGAAAAAGATTTAGTGTTTGGAAACATTACTAAATATTTTAAATCTCTCGCATCAAAGCCAGTTGTGCCTGTTGCAGAAGAGATAGAAAGAAACTCAAGAGCAAGAAGCGCAAAATTAAGAATAGCTGAACGAATTAAGAATTAATACACAAATCACACTTCTTACATCGTAAATCTGAAATATAAAAAAGTGGCAAACAAATTTAGAGATAAAGCAAAAACCGAAGAACTAGAAGAGTTAGAAGAACTTGTGGAGCAAGAAGAACCACAGGTGATTGCTAAACCTTCAAAGCCTGTTAAAAAAGGCGTTTTGGCAAAAGGGTTATCTAAAATTTTTGGCGGTTCGTTTTTAAGCGATGATAGAGCAGTACAACATGTGCCGTTCATTTTGTTTTTAGGATTGATTGCCATTTTATACATCGCTAACGGTTACTATGCTGATGATAAAATTAGAGAAGAGAACAGAACAAAAAATGAAATAAAAGAATTGCGCACCGAATACATTTCATCTAAATCAGATTTAATGTTTGTAAGTAAGCAAAGTGAAGTAGCCAAAGCAGTAGAACCACTAGGATTAAAAGAACCAGTGGTGGCGCCGATGAAAATTGAAATTGATAGCGTAAACACAACTAAACAAAAACTAAACTAAACCAATCTGCAGCATCTGCGAAATCTGCGGGACATAAATGGAAAACAAAAAAGACATATTATCAAGAACTTACCTAGTGTACGTATTCTTATGCGTATTCGCTTTGGCTATTTTCTATAAGATGTGCATTATCCAATTTAAAGAAGGCGCCGAATGGAAAGCAAAAGCAGAAGCCTTTAATACGCAACTACAGGAAATACAAGCAGTACGTGGAAACATTTTTGATATTAATGGAAATTTATTAGCCACTTCCTTGCCCTACTATGAAATAGCTGTTGATATTAATGCGCCATCCATCACCCAAAAACTATTTGAAGGCAATGTTGATTCTTTAGGTTTTATGTTAGCTGATTTATTTAAAGACAAAACCGAAAAGCAATACATTAAGTTATTACGAAAAGCGCGTAAATCTGGAGACCGTTATGTGGTCATCAAACGTAATGTTCCTTACAAAGATTTACAAACTTTAAAAACCTTTCCCATTTTTAAAAAAGGAAAACGTGGTGGTTTAGTAACTCTTCAAACCAACAAACGTGAGCGTCCATTTAAAATGTTAGCAGCTCGTACCATTGGAATGGCTAGAGCTGGCGTTAAACCTGTTGGTCTCGAAGGCGCTTATGACACCTTACTAATGGGTATTAGCGGACAACGATTAATGCAAAAAATTGCAGGTGGTGTTTGGCGTCCGATTAATGATGAGAATGAAGTTGAACCAAAAGACGGGAGTGATTTATATACTACGCTTGATATTAATATACAAGATGTAGCCGAAAACGCTTTACTAAAAACCTTATTAAAAAATAATGCATCTCATGGCTGTGCCATTTTAATGGAAGTAAAAACTGGCGCCATAAAAGCCATTGCCAACCTAACGCGCAACGGAAAAGACACTAGTAGTTTCTCGTATTCTGAAGATTTAAACTATGCTGTTGGTTATGCTACTGAACCTGGGTCCACGTTTAAGTTAGCTTCTTACTTAGCAGTAATGGATGACTATAATGTAAATTTAGATGAAAAAATTCAAGTTGGTAATGGTGAGGTTACTTACTACAATAAAACAATTAAAGATCATGATGCTCCAGAATCTCCAATATTAACATTACAAAGAGCATTTGAAGTATCATCAAACGTGGCTGTTGCTAAAACTATCGTAAAGTACTATTCTAAAAATCCACAACAATATATCGACAAATTAAAATCATTTCACTTAAATCAAAAGTTAGGGATATCAATTCCTGGAGAAGCAAATCCTTTAATTAAAGAAACAAAGAGCAAAGACTGGTCGGGAATTACATTAGCACAAATGAGCTATGGTTATGAATCATTAATTACACCATTACAAACATTGACTTTATATAATACCATTGCCAACGATGGTAAAATGGTAAAGCCTCGTTTTGAAAAAGAGATTCAGTGTAACGGAAAAACAGTAAAAACATTTACAACAGAGATTATTTCTGAGCAAATTGTAAAAAAATCAACTGTTCAGAAAGCAAAACAAATGTTGGAGGGTGTTGTACAAAATGGAACAGGGAAAGGATTAAAAATTACAGCTTTTAAAGTAGGCGGGAAAACTGGTACAGCACAAATTGCTAAAGCAGGAAAAGGAGGAGGATATGGCGAAGTTGGCAAGCGTGATTACCAAGCATCGTTTGTAGGTTATTTCCCTGCAGATAAACCATTATATACATGTATCGTAATTATTAATTCTCCAAGTAATGGTATTTATTATGGTGGCTTAGTAGCGGGTCCAGTATTTAAAGAAATTGCGGAAAAAGTATATTCAAGTAGTGTAGATTTTCTTGATCCAATAAATAAACAAAATTTATTAACCAAAGCGCCAGGAAGCATTAAGTCACAAAATAACGAAATGGTACTTGCTTCTAAAGCTTTGAAATTACCCACTAAATCAAATGGCTCCGATGATAATTATGTTTCCAGAAATACATCGGATACAACAGCATTATCATTTCAATCTAATAATTTAAAGAGTCAACTTAACAAAGGGATTGTTCCAAACCTAAATGGTTTATCTGCTAAAGACGCTCTGTTTTTATTAGAAAACTCAGGCTTTCATGTAAAGTTATTTGGAATGGGTTCAGTAAAAAAACAATCCATTGAAGCAGGACAAAAATTTAATAAAGGAGATAAAATAACTCTCATCTTAAGTTAGAACTAAGAATTGAGATTTAAGAAGTAAAAAAATACAAATGTCAGTTCGAACTGCCACACTGAGCGGAGTCGAAGTGGTAGTAAGGAACAAAAAAAAATAAGAAAATGAAGTTGCTAAGCGACATATTATATAAAACAAGACTAGAAGAAATTATTGGTTCTACCAATGTTGCTATTTCTTCTGTGACTTTCGATTCTCGTAAAGTAAAAAAGGATTCTTTATTTATTGCAACTAGAGGCACAGCTTCTGATGGTCACCACTATATTGAGTTAGCTATTGAAAATGGCGCTGTTGCTGTTGTGTGTGAAGACTTACCTGAAACATTAAAAGAAAATGTAACTTATGTAAAGGTATTAGACTCTTCTGCATCATTAGGTTATATTGCTTGCAATTATTTTGATAATCCATCAGAGAAATTAAAATTAGTTGGAATAACAGGAACTAACGGTAAAACAACTACTGTTACATTATTGTTTAATTTATTTAGAGGTTTAGGATATAATGTTGGTTTATTATCTACAGTAGAAAATAAAATAAACAACACTGTTATTCCGTCAACTCATACAACACCCGATGCTTTAGCGTTAAACGAATTACTTTCTCAAATGGTAGAAGCTGGTTGTCAGTATGCTTTTATGGAAGTGAGCTCTCATGCTATTGTACAACACCGCATCACAGGAATTAAATTTATAGGAGCAGCTTTTTCAAATATTACTCATGATCATTTAGATTATCACAAAACGTTTGAAGAATACATCCGTGCTAAAAAATTATTCTTTGATAATTTACAAGACGATGCTTTTGCATTAACAAATAAGGACGATAGAAACGGCATGGTGATGTTGCAAAACACTAAAGCCAAAAAATATTCTTACGGATTAAAATCAATTGCAGACTTTAAATGCCGTGTCGTTGAAAATCATTTAAATGGTTTATTGTTAAGTATCGACAACCAAGAAGTTTGGGTAAAACTAATTGGTTCTTTTAATGCTTATAACGTTTTGGTAGTATATGCTGTTTCTCAATTATTGAAACAAGATAAAGTAAGCGTATTAACAACACTCAGTAATTTAAATTCGGTTGAAGGCCGTTTTCAATACATTAAATCTAAAACAGGCGTTGTAGCAATTGTAGATTACGCGCATACACCTGATGCTTTAAAAAATGTTTTAGAAACTATTAAAGACATTAGAACTGGTAACGAGCAAGTAATAACCTTAGCTGGTTGCGGTGGCGATAGAGATTCTGCTAAGCGTCCGATTATGGCACAAATTGCTTGCGAGTATAGTAACAAAGTGATTTTAACAAGCGATAATCCAAGAAGCGAAAATCCAGAAGATATTTTAAATCAAATGCAAGCAGGAATTAATCCTGTAGATGCAAAAAAAACATTACGCATTAGTGATAGAAAAGAAGCCATCAAAACAGCAGTAGCTTTTGCTAAAGAAGGTGACATTATTTTGATTGCAGGAAAAGGACACGAGAAATATCAGGAAATACAAGGTGTGAAACACCCATTTGATGATTTTGAAATTGTAAAAGAACTATTTAATAACTAAACTATAAATGTTTTACTACTTATTCCACTACTTAGACCAACACTTTAACTTCCCTGGGGCTGGAGTGTTTCAATACATCTCATTTAGAGCGGCATTGACTTTATTGTCGTCGTTGATTATTACAATGGTATTTGGTAAACGTATTATCAATTACATCCGTAAAAAACAAATTGGCGAAACTATCCGTGAATTAGGATTAGAAGGGCAAAACGAAAAAGCGGGTACACCAACCATGGGTGGTTTAATTATTTTGGCAGCAATTATTATTCCAACGTTATTATTTGCAAAAGTATTTAATGTATATATCGTTTTAATGCTAATCTCAACCGTATGGTTAGGAAGCATTGGTTTCTTAGACGATTACATTAAAGTATTTAAGAAAAATAAAGAAGGCTTACAAGGAAAATTTAAAGTAGTAGGTCAAATTGGAATTGGTTTATTAGTTGGCGCTGTATTTTATTTTCACCCTGACGTTGTTGTAAAAGAACGCCTTGTATCTAATGTTCAAGCATCATATGCTAACTTTGAAGAATCAACAGCTGGATCAAAAGATCTCAAAATTCCAAAATATGCTCCAGTCCCTGTAAAAAGCATCAAAACAACGATTCCTTTTGTAAAAGATAATGAATTTGATTATGTAAGCGTATTATCTTTTATGGGTGATAGCGCTGCGAAATACGGTTGGTTAATTTTTATTCCTATTGTTATTTTAATTGTAACCGCTGTATCTAATGGGGCAAATATTACTGATGGTATTGATGGATTAGCTGCAGGGACATCTGCCATCATCGGAACTACGCTTGGTATTTTAGCTTACGTAAGTGGTAACACCATTTTTGCGGATTACTTAAACATCATGTACATCCCAAACACGGGAGAGCTTGTGGTATTTATGGCAGCCTTTGTTGGAGCCTGTGTAGGATTTCTATGGTATAATGCTTTCCCTGCTCAAGTTTTTATGGGAGATACTGGAAGTTTAGCATTAGGCGGTATCATTGCTGTATTTGCCATTGCTATTCGTAAAGAATTATTGATTCCTATTTTATGCGGTGTGTTCTTAATTGAAAATTTATCTGTGATTATGCAGGTATTTTATTTTAAATACCAACGCAAGAAACACGGATTAGAATTTGCCAAAGCCAACCGTTTATTTAAAATGGCGCCTTTGCATCATCATTATCAAAAATCAGGATTTCATGAATCAAAA
>JBKJPW010000005.1:0-15767 GCA_046594225.1 Bacteroidia bacterium | reverse complement strand
GCCACAATTATAAAGAAGCCACTGATTATATATTTTCTATCTGATAAATGAGAATTGTTGTTCATTATTTATTTTTATCGGTTTTGTAAAATAAAAACTGAACAATATAAACGAAACAAAATGTACCAATTGTACTTAAAATAACTCTCAAAAAGGTTCTAAAAAATTCATTAAATCTGAATATTTCGAGATAGAAGAAAAATAAATGGTGAATAAATATAATTAAGGCAGAGTAGGTTATGAACCACACAGGCCCCATGGAATCTACATTTGGCATTAAGCCTGGTTCATATCCGTCGCGTGGAGATAATAATTTTAAAATATAGTACCGTAAAAAACCTATCAGTGTGCAAACAGCAGCATGCATACCAGCAGTATCATAAAACATATCGATAGTGAGACCGATGAAAAATGATGCAAATAATACAACCAGTTTTGAAGTTTCGAAGGGTAAGAGTAAAATAAATAAAATGTATGGAAATAAAATAATATATGAGCCCAAACGAATATTTTGAACAATTAGAACTTGAAGAAGAACTAATATGAGAAATCGAATACTGTTTTTTATTATGCTATTTATCACTTTGTATCTGCGATTTAATTTCTAAACTATCTCTTTCGGTTTTGTAATTATATTTTATAACCGATACATGATTTACCTTTTTAAAGTCTGCACTTAATCTAACTTTCACTGTGTAAAAAGATTCATTGGGTCTTTGCTCAAAACTATCTACATAACCAACTAAAATACCTTCAGGAAAAATACCAGATAGAGAACTTGTAATAACGCTATCTCCTTTTTTTATTTTTGCATGTGTTGGAATATCTGTTAAATTAGAAAAACGATAATCAGAACCATCCCAAATCAATGGCCCGTATGTCCCGTCTTTTTTTAACTGACAGTTTACGCGAACATCTTTATGCAGAATAGACATCGCAGATGAAAAATTATCGGATACATCTTTTACGATACCAATAATACCATCACTTGTAATAACTGCCATATCACGCGTTACCCCTTGATTTGAGCCAATATTTAGAGTTAAGTAGTTATTACGTTTATTAACACTATTATTAATGGCTTTACCATTCATAAATTCATACTCCTGTTTATAAAGCGTATCGTTTTTTTTATAAATTTTTAATGGGATAGCAGCGTAACCTAATTTAATTCTGTTCAGTAAAAAAACATTCATTTTTGCTAAACGTTCATTTTCATCTTTTAAAAGTAAATATTCTTTTGCATTCGATTCTATTTCATAAATATTAGCACTTACTTTATTAGAGGAATTTAATAGGCTGGAGCCCTGAAATCCATTGTTTTTAATTAAAATGAATCCACAGATAAATTCTAAAAATAAAAACATAAAGAAAAAGTTGTTTTTATATAAGAAATTTAAAAGATTTTTCATTTTTGATTATAAAAACTTGAGAAAATGAAATTAGAATTTTAATGCAATTCCACCTTGTATTGGTGTTGACATATCCCAACCTAACTCTGCATAAACCCCAAAGTTTTTTGTAAAATAATATCTAATACCAGCTGTAAATGCAGTGTACGCAGTTGATTGACCACTTGTATAAGCATAACCTCCATCAGGATCGCTCGTTGTGCGAGAATAAGTTCTGATATTATATCCTAAACCAACGTTAGCATAACAATCCAATTTTTCTGTAGTAAAGTAATGGTACGTTGCGCGAGCGCCAACAGTAAATGTTCTGAATTTGTCAGTTTGAGTATAGTTTTCATAATAATAGATGCCATTACTATTATTAAATTTGTATTTAGAGTAAGCAAAATTAACCGTGGTAGTATTAAACCCTATAACAAATCCTGCACCGAGTGTATGTCCCCATTTAAATTTTATAATACCAAAATCGCCCTTTAAAATTAATGGGCCAAAACCTTTTACGGTAGTTGAATTGTATGCGCCATTTCCAGTATATGCGGTCCGTGTATCTAAACGTTTAAAATCAGGAAAGCCTAATCCAGCAGTTATTACAACTGTTCCTTTTTCAAAGGCAGTATTGTCTTGAGCTTTGTAACTGCTATTAAATAATAGCGTAAATGATAATGCGAATAATAAAAAAGTTGTTTTCATTTTTTTAAATTTAGTGAATAGAAAGATTGTGTAACAAAAATTATTACAATTTAAATTTACAACAGGTTTAAGCGTTTATTTTATTAAGAAAGGGAATTTGTGAACATTCTTAAGTGCAATACCTGTGCCACGGGCAACGGCTCTTAATGGATCTTCACAAACGTGAACTGGTAATTTAGTTTTTAAAGAAATACGCTTGTCAAGCCCTCTTAATAATGAGCCGCCACCAGCCATATAGATGCCAGTACGGTAAATATCAGCTGCTAATTCTGGAGGAGTCATTTCTAAGGCATTTAAAATCGCTTCTTCAATTTTAGAAATGGATTTATCTAAACAATGAGCAATTTCTACATAACTTACAAATACTTCTTTTGGAATACCACTCATTAAATCTCTTCCTTGCACTGCATAGTCTGCAGGTGGGTTTTCAATTTCGGTCATAGCAGCACCAACTTCAATTTTAACTTGTTCTGCACTACGCTCACCAATTAAAATATTATGCTGACGACGCATGTATTCTTCAATATTCGCATTAAAATCATCGCCCGCAATACGAGTAGATTTATCACACACAATACCACCCAAAGCAATAACGGCAATTTCGGAAGTACCACCACCAATATCAATGATCATATTTCCCATTGGCTCTTCAACATCGATTCCCATACCAATAGCAGCTGCCATTGGTTCATGAATCATGTATACCTCTTTTGCACCTGCATGCTCAGCACTGTCACGTACCGCACGTTTTTCAACCTCAGTAATACCACTTGGAATACAAATTACCATACGTAATGACGGTTTAAAAAAACGATTTCCAGTATTGATCATTTTGATCATTCCTTTAATCATTTCCTCTGCTGCCTGGAAATCGGCAATAACTCCATCTCTTAATGGACGTATAGTTTTAATATTTTCATGCGTTTTACCATGCATCATTTGGGCTTGTTTACCTACTGCTATTACTTTTCCAGTAGTTCTATCAACCGCCACAATACTGGGTTGATCAACAACTACCTTTTCATTATGAATGATGATGGTATTTGCTGTTCCTAAATCTATTGCAATGTCTTGTGTTAAAAAATCAAATAAGCCCATATATTTTAAAAAGTTTTAGTGTTTAGTTATGAATGTTTAGTTGTTTTATTTAAAACTGAGAACTAAACATTTAAAATTATTTAATTAGTGTTTAAAATGCCTTGTTCCAGTAAATACCATGCTCATGCCTTTTGCATTGCAATATTCTATACTGTCTTTATCTTTAATAGAACCTCCTGGTTGAATAACGGTGTCGATGCCTACTTTGTGAGCAATCTCTACACAATCGGCGAATGGAAAAAATGCATCACTTGCCATCACTGCTCCTTTTAAATCAAAGCCAAATGCTAAGGCTTTATTGATTGCTTGTTTTAAAGCATCTACACGAGATGTTTGCCCTGTACCGCTTGCAATTAATTGGTTATTTCTTGCAATCACAATCGTATTTGATTTGGTATGCTTTGCTAATTTATTAGCAAATAATAAATCTTTTATTTGTGCTTCAGTTGGAGCTACGTTAGTAACAACTGTTAAATTTAATTCAGTTTCGCTAACAGCATCTTTATCTTGTTCAACAATACCATTCAGTAATGTTCTTATTTGTTTTGTAGGCAATGCAACTGGTTTTTGAACTAAAATAATTCTGTTATTCTTTGATTTTAAAAGTGTTAAAGCTGTTGCTGAATAAGAAGGGGCAATCACTACTTCACAAAATAATTTGTGAATTTCTTCAGCTGTTTCAAAATCAATTTCGGTATTACTAATTAAAATACCCCCAAATGCAGATACTGAATCTCCAGCTAATGCATCTAAGTAAGCATCTAATATTTTTGCGCGACTTGCAACGCCGCACGCATTGTTGTGTTTTAAAATAGCAAAGGTTGGTTCAGTAGTAAAATCTGCCATTAAGTTTACAGCAGCATCAACGTCTAATAAATTATTATAGGATAATTCTTTACCATTCAATTTTTCAAAAATAGCTTCCATGTCACCATAAAAAACACCCTTTTGATGTGGGTTTTCTCCATAACGTAAGGTTACGCCATCATTGATACTATGTTTTAAAATAGGTAATTGCTCAGATGTATTGAAATAATTAAAAATAGCAGAATCGTAATGACTGCTCATAGCAAACGCTTTTGCGGCAAATGTTTTACGGTCAGCTAAATCAGAAGAACCATTTTTCTCATTCAATAAATTTAATAGTGATGAATAATCGTTTCTTGAAGAAACAATCACTACATCATTATAATTTTTAGCGGCAGCTCTAATTAATGAAATGCCACCAATATCAATTTTTTCGATGATATCTTCTTCAGATGCGCCACTTGCCAGTGTTTCTTCAAATGGGTATAAATCCACAATTACCAAGTCAATTGTAGGAATTTCGTGTTGTTCCATTTGAGCAACATCCGAATCTAATTCTCTACGACCTAAGATTCCACCAAATATTTTTGGGTGTAAAGTTTTTACTCGGCCACCTAAAATTTCAGGAAACGATGTTAATCCTTCTACTGATTTTACAGGTGCTCCAAGACTTTCAATAAATGTTAGTGTACCACCAGTACTATAAATTGTTACTCCTAATTCGTTTAATTTTTTAATTACGGGTTCTAAATTATCCTTATAAAAAACGGATATCAACGCACTGCTTATCTTCTTTGAATTGCTCATAAATTGTTGTAAAACACAAAGATAATTGTTCAAAGGGCTTATAGGCGCTTTGTTGAAAAGTGCTTAAAAATGTATTAAAATCAATTAATAACAAGTTTTAAACAATTTGATTTTAATCGAAATTTCTAATTTATCACGTCTTTTTTTCTATTTTTAAATAATGTTAGAAAGTTTAAAATTATTAGATAGGCAATTACTTTTAGCCATTAATGGATTTCATTCGCCATTATTTGATACTACTATGTTTTATGTCTCACAAATCTGGATATTTGCACCCGTATTTGCTTTATGGCTCTATATGGTTTTTAAACGATATGGGGTTAAAAAATTAGTAATCTTGTTAGGTTTTTTAGTCTTATTGGTAACATTAACCGACCAAACATCTAATTTGACGAAGCATTATATTAAACGCTATCGACCAACTCATAACTTGGAAATTCAAGCTCAGGTTCATACTGTGAATGATTATAAAGGTGGCATGTATGGTTTTTTCTCCGGACACTCCACCAATAGCTTTGGTGTGGCCATGCTCTTATTTTTGATATTTAGTAAAGAGTCACTATTGTTTAGAATCATGTTTTTTGCCTGGGCAGCTCTTACAGCTTATTCTCGAATGTATTTAGGCGTGCATTATCCCTCAGATATTTTTGTTGGATTTGTAGTTGGTATATTTTGGGGCTATGTGGTATATCGGTTAATCCAATATACGTTTAAGCAACAGTTTCATGAAACCGTAGAAGTGTAAATATGAAGACTCTTATTATAAGCCTATTTTTTTCTGCAACAGTTTTTGCGCAATTGCCTGAAACGGATATTTGGTTGTTTAAAATAGAGAAAAAAGAATCTTCGGCAAGCTCAGATACCAAGAAAAGAGTCAATGTAATTTACTCCTATACTAATCCTTTAAATATAACCCATCGAGCAGGATATGACAATCAACCAACGTTTAGTTTGGATGGAAAATCTATTTTATATGTAGTGATTGATTCAACTAAGCAAGCAGATATTTATCAGTATAATATCAGCAAAAAAATAAGTGTTAATCTTACTAAATCTGATGTGTCAGAATATTCTCCAACTATACTTCCAAATGGCTTAGGCTTTAGTTGCGTGGTCGTTGAAAAAGATTCAGCACAAAGAGTGTGGGCATTTAATTTAGATGGAAAATTTAATCATATTGCTCACGAAGGAACTGATTCAGTTGGTTATCATACCTGGTTAAATACTGATACTCTTTTGTATTACAAATTAACCAACCCACATTCATTAAGAGTAGTAAATATTAAAACAAACGAAGATCATTGGTTGTGTGATCATCCAACCAGAGCATTTAAAAAGATGAGATATTCGTCTCAGTTCATATATGCAATTAAAGATTCTGTTCACACTGAGTTTAGAATTTATAATTCTGCATTAAGAGAAAGTAAATTATATACAACATATCCAACAGCCAACGAAGATTTTATTTGGCATTCGGACTTAGGCTTAATTAAATCTGAAAATGCAGATCTGCTGCGATATAATGAACAAACAAAAACATGGGATGTATTATTTTCTTTTTCGAGTATAGGAATTAAAAAAATCACCCGCTTTGTGTTTGATTCTAAAACAAAACAATTAGCTATCGTTAGTAATTTATGATTTCAGAAAAGGAGATAGATAATTATTTGTATTCAACTGACAAAAGTAAGTTGAATTTAAAATATATTCATCAATATCTGAGCGTTGAAAGTTATTGGGCAAAAAATATTCCTATTCAAATTGTAGAGGACTCTATTAATGGAAGTTTATGTTTTGGTATTTATTTAAATAATCAGCAAATTGGTTTTGCAAGAGTGATTACCGATTATTCCACTTTTGGTTATTTAGCAGATGTATTTATTGATAAAGATTTTAGAGGAAAAGGCTTAAGTAAAGAGCTGATGAAGTTTATAATGGAACAAGATGTTATTAAGAAACTACGACGTTTTATGTTAGCTACATTAGATGCTCATAGTTTATATGCCCAATTTGGTTTTGAAAGTCAGGAGGGTAATAAACGTTTAATGGGTATTAAATTTTTTGAAGAGTATTGATTATAGCAACGATATATTTTTTGTTTTTTTGCTTCTTAGTAAGTAAACTTTCTTTTTTTAAAGATAGTGTTATCTCTTTGAAATTTATTTTTGGAATTTTAGTTATTAAATGCTTTGCTTGTTTCGCATACTATTGGGTATATTTTTGTTATTACCCTGCTGGTTTTAATGGAGATAGTTTGTCAACCTTACGCGACGCCAAAATTATGTATGGTGCTTTGCCAAATCATCCAACAGATTTTATCAAAATGGTTTTGGGTTTACATTCTGATTTAGATTCGGATGCTTTGTATGAGTCCTACTTTAAGCAAATTGAGAAATGGGGTAGGGCAGATGTTAGCTCTAACTTTTTTTTAAATGATAACCGAACTCCCATTCGCATCAATGCTATTATCATGTTGTTTTCATTTGGTAGCTATGCGGTTCACGCTTTAGTTATGTTGGTACTTTCTTTTATTGGTCAGTTTGCTTTTTATAAAACCTTTAAAGCATATTTTCCTAAAAAAGAACTTTTATTGGCCCTTATTATTTTTATAACACCTTCTGTTTTATTTTGGACATCCGGTGTTTTAAAAGAACCAATTGCCATTTGTTTGCTTGGCTTGTTTGTGCATTCCTTTATGAAATTATTTTCAGAGTGCCAGTATAAAATAAAATATATGTTATTATTAATGAGCTCGTCACTTTTATTCTTAATTCTTAAACCTTATATCTTAATTCTCATACTTATTCCTTTATTAATTTTTGCTTTAGTAAAACGTTTTCAAGTTAAGAGAGTTGCTTTGTTTTATTTAACAAGCTTACTATTCATTTATGGAAGTGCTATAATTATGTCGAAGGTTTTCTTTAATAAAGATGTGATTCAAACTATTGTGGTTCGTCAAAATGATTTTATTAATTTGAGTCATGGAGGCACCTTCTTTTTAAATGATAAAAAATATGTTCGTTTCGAAAATACGGATACAACCCATTATGAGTTAATAGACGCTAAAAAGAATTTGTACAGATTAAATCCTCATTCTGCTTTTATATATTGGAAGGTTAATAATATCAGAGATACTATTTATGAAACCAATAATAAAGATACTTCTACATTTCAATTTATAAGTAGAGTTGCTCCTTCGGGATCTGCTATTAGTATGGAAAGGTTAGAGTATAAAGTAAGTTCTTTTGCTGAAATTATCCCTCAATCATTTATAAATGTATTATGTCGGCCCTTCTTTTTTGATAGCCGCTCTATTTTAGAATTAATGGCTTCTTTAGAAAATCTATTTTTTGTTTTATTTTTCGTTCTTTGTTTTTGGTTCAAAACAAAAGAAAAAATAGATATGAATCTTTTGATATGTTGTATAGTTCTTGTTATCACTTCCTTTATATTAGTAGGATTAACCACCACCGTAATGGGCGCAATTGTTCGTTATAAAATCCCTTTTATTCCTTTTTTATTAATGATTCCTTTATTGTATTTAGATATTGATCGGATAAAAAAAATTCCTATTATAAATCGTTTACTTAAATAGGATCTAAGAGTATTGAAATTATTTCAATATTAATAATTGTATAGTGAATATATATTTATAGCACATTTATCGTACGTTGGTAATAGTGCGGCTGCTTTTGGCGAAAGAGAGCAGGGCAAAACGTAATAAGTTTTGAGCCAGGTTTTGGGCAGCCAATTTTTTCGGCGGCATTGCGCAGCCTTTTCGAGCGAGAAAAAGATTGAAGTTGGTCTTTCGCCTTGAATTTTTGGTTCTTTTCTTTTCAAGAAAAAAGAACAGTAAGAAGAAATTACTTTTTGAGTATACTCTAAATAGTTATATTTGTTTAAAGCATTATTTTAAATTATGGGTTTTATTTTCAACAATTTATTTCGCAGAAAACCAGTTTCTGCTATTACTGATGCCGAAAGTCACGGTGGCGGTTTACACAGAGTATTAACTGTAAGAGATTTAACTTTCTTTGGTATTGCCGCTATTATTGGCGCTGGTAGTTTTAGTAGTATTGGTTCAGCTTGTTTTTCGGGCGGGCCAGCAGTTATATTTTTATTTATTATTTGCGCCATAGCTTGTGGATTTACAGCTATGTGTTACGCAGATTTTGCTACTCGCGTTCCTGCTTCTGGAAGCGCTTATACTTATGCCTATGTTTCGTTTGGAGAATTAGCTGCTTGGATTATTGGCTGGGCTTTACTAATGGAATATTCAATTGGTAATATTTATGTAGCTTTTTCGTGGAGTGGTTATTTTGTAAATTTAATGGAAAGTGTGGGATTACATTTGCCCGTTTGGTTAACTAATAATTATTCAGATTCTCATCAAGCATTTTTAGATGGAACGGCGGGGAAATTAAGTAATGCTTGGAATACAGCACCAGTAATAGCAGGTGTTAAATTCATTATTGATTTACCGGCTATCATGATTAATATTTTAGTGACATGGTTAGTATATGTTGGTACTAAAGAATCTCGTAATGCGAGTAATGTTATGGTAATCATTAAACTCGCTATTATCTTATTAGTAATTATTGTTGGTGCATCTTATGTTGATATTGATAATTGGAGACCCTTTATGCCGAATCAATTTAGTGGTGTAATGGCAGGTGTTTCAGGGGTTTTCTTTGCATACATTGGTTTTGATGCGGTATCAACTTTAGCAGAAGAAAGTAAAAATCCACAACGTGATTTACCGCGTGGTATGATTTACTCTTTAATTATCTGTACTGTGGTATTTATTATTCTAGCATTGGTGTTAACAGGAATGGTTTCTTACACCATGTTAAATGTATCTGACCCATTAGCAGAAGTATTTGCATTAAAAGGAATTAAATGGATGTTATTTATTGTTTCTATTGCTGCTGTGGTCGCTATGACTAGTGTTATTTTAGTTTTTCAAATGGGACAGCCTCGTATTTGGATGGCCATGAGTAGAGATGGATTATTGCCTAAAAAGTTTGCAGAGATTCATCCAAAGTATAAAACGCCAGCTTTCTCAACTTTAATAACAGGTTTAGTAGTTGGTATTCCTATCTTTTTTGTGACACCAAAATTTGTATTGGATTTTACCAGTATTGGTACTTTGTTTGCTTTTGTATTAGTATGCGGAGGAGTGTTAATTTTACCACGTAATATGGATGCTAAAGAAAAAGGAAAATTTAAAATGCCTTATATCAATTCTAAGTTTATTATTCCTATTGTAACTATTGTGTCATTAATTATTATTTTTTACAATCACGTGAGTCTAATTGTAAATGAAGATGGCTCTTACAACATCCCTATGATTGTGTTTTATTTGGTGTGGGTTACAATTGCTATTTTCTCTTTTATTAAAAACTATTCTTTAATCCCAGTATTAGGCTTACTATCATGTTGTTACTTACTAACAGGAATGGGCTGGACAAATTGGATGATGTTTGGTGTTTGGTTAGTAATAGGTTTAGTAGTTTACCTAATGTATGGTTATAGAAAAAGTAAGTTGAATATTACTAAGTAGTTTTCTTAGGATAATCAAACAAAAACAAATCCCCACTTTTTGCCTTTTTCCAATCATCAGTATTAAAACTAATGCCAGCTATGGCGCAAGTGGGCAGTTCCATTGGTAAGGCTTGTGTTAAGTGTTGCGCCACATCACTAATGGTTGGGTTATGAGCAAACAATAATACGTTTTTATAACTATTATCAATAGAGTTAATGACAGTTAAATAATCTTTAATAGATGATTCATACAGCTCTTGTTTAATACAAATAGTGTTTGCATTATATCCTAAATTTCTTGCGAAAATTAAAGCTGTACTCATCGCTCTAATAGCAGGGCTAGTAATTATTAAATCAATAGGCTGATTAAACCTATGACTCATCATGTTAGCATTGCTATAGCCACGTTCGTTTAAGTAACGTTCAATGTCTTTTAATTCAGGGTTTGTCCAATCAGATTTAGCATGGCGAATAAGGAAGAGTTTTTTCATGTATTATAAAAATGGCACGCTGATGACGCAGATGGTTATGATTTTGTAAGATTAAAAATACAACATAAATAATCAGCGGTATCTGCGTTCTATTAAAAATTTCTATTTAAAATCTTCCATGGTAATTACTTTATTGCAAAAAACATATTCATCCTTAATGGAATTCGAACAAACAATAATCGTTTTGTGCATCGCATATTTAGAAATCAATTGTTTATACCAATCAATAACTGTGGCATCTAAATTGGTAGTTGGTTCATCTAAAAATAAAACAGGAGCGTCTGCTAAAACAGCCAACGTTAATTTCAACCGTTGTTTCATGCCACTCGAAAATAGTTTGATGTATTTATCTTTGTGAGCGGATAAGCCAGATAACTCAATAATGTTATTGGTGGTTAATCCATTTAAAAAGGATTTGTAAACAGCGGCATGTTGTATTTGTTCTTCTAAAGTAAAATCTTCAATTAATTCTAAATAAGGAGAGGCTAAACTAATAAAAGTGTACTGATGATCTTCTTCTATTTTTTGTTGATTATTAAAGTATTGTAATTCCCCTTCATTCAAAGTTAAATAACCTGTTAGGGCTTGTACTAAAGTTGATTTACCAGAGCCATTTAATCCCAAAATAGCTATTTTTTGTCCTTGGCTTATATCTAAAGACACATTTTTAAATATCCATTCTCTGCCAAATTTTTTTCCGGCATTAGTGAGTTTTATATCTATTGAATTTTGCAAAAAGCTCTATTATTTAAGGTAAAAGTAGCATTTTTTAAGATTTAATAGCACCTATTACGTCATATCTTAAAACTTATAATTTATCTCTAAAAATTGTATCTTTATGGTCTTGAAAATTATAAAACAAATATTTGCTCCTATTTGGAAAACTTGGTTCTTTATTGTGTTTTCTATTTCCTTTTTAATACTGTATCCATTTTTTTACATTACAATTAAATCTCAAAAATTAAATACTGCTTTTAAAATAAAACGCATCTGGTCTTATTGTATTGCCTATGGATCTTTTGCTTTTCCTTCTGTTACGTACAAGTCTAAGTCAAAAAAAATGCCGCAGCCTTGTGTGTTTGTTGGTAATCACACCTCTTATTTAGATATTGTATTAAGCACATTTTATATTGATCATTTAGCTATTTACATGGGAAAAGCGGAGTTACTAAAGGCGCCTTTGTTTAGAACCTTTTTTAAAGGGATGGATATTCCAGTAAACAGAAAGAGTAGGATAGATCCTCATAGAGCTTTGATGCGTGCAGCTGATGAAATTGACAAAGGGCGAAGCATGGTAATTTTCCCAGAAGGTACGATTTCTGAAATAGGAATTTTAAAGCCATTTAAAAATGGTCCATTTAAATTAGCCATTGATAAACAAGTTCCTATTGTACCTGTTGTAAATTTAAATCACTGGAAATTATTACAAAACGGGGGTTATTTTAAAAGCCATGGTAGGCCTGGCATTGCTAGAACGGTTGTTTTAGAACCTATTGAAACTAAGGGCATGACCGAAGAAAATTTAGTAGATTTGCGAGAGAGAGTTTTTAAATTAATAAACGATACATTAAACGAATACAATGGCACAAAAAATTGATATCAAAACAGTAGAAGAAGTAGCGCATTTAGCGCGTTTGGAATTTACGGAAGAAGGTAAAGCCGATATTTTAAATGATATGAATCGTATGTTGGCATTTGTAGATAAATTGAATGAAATGGATACTGATGGCGTTGAGCCATTGATATATATGACAGATGAAGTAAATGTGATGCGTGAAGATGAGCCAAAAGAAACGCTAACGCAAAAAGAAGCATTGAAAAATGCACCTAAAAAAGATTCGGATTACTTTAAAGTGCCGAAAGTAATTGATCATGATAGCCATTAAGCTATATCAATTAGAGCATAAGCCTGCCTTATTAGAAATTTTTAAAAGTAACATGCCTTTGTATTTTGCAGAGCATGAGTTGGATATGTTTGATGTATTTTTGGATAGAGATGCTTCCGTTAGAGGGCCGTATAATATTATATTTAATGATGATGTAATTGTTGGTTGTGGTGGGATTGCTTTAAACCTACCGACAAAATATACGAACGAACCACATGTGATTATGACATGGGGAATGGTGGATAACAAACATCACAAAGAAGGTTACGGAAAAGTGTTATTGAAACTTCGTATTGAACAAGCAAAAGAAACTTACCCAGGAATTAAAATAGCCTTAGGAACTACGCAACATACCTTTCAATTTTTTGAGAAGTATGGATTTAAAACTGTCTTTTACGAAAAAGACCATTGGGTAAAAGATTTGGATTTATACCAAATGGAGTTGATTTAAATTTTGTTTAAATTTTCAATAGCTTCTTCTATTGATTTTACATAAAAAATATTGATCCCATTTAAAATTTCTTTACTATATTTTTTAATAATTTCATGTTTGCCAGCCTCTACCGCTTTTTTAAACCAGTCTAATTCAGGTAAAATTTTATAATGATTTACCAATCCTTTTTCTTTAACAACGGGTTTCCATATAGCAAAATACCATTCCATACTTGGTTGATGGAAAGTGCGTAGATTTCTTTTATCGAATACTAAATGTTTGATGGAGAATTTTTCTATTAGGTCAGATACTTTTAAAAACATTGTTTTAAAATTACTGATAGGGATATATTCTTGCTCAGCTAAACAAATAGCCATCATTAATTCATTATTGTAGTATAGTTTAGAGTATTCACATTCGTAAATTAACTCAAAATCAAAATTGTTATAAGTCATATCGTTTGTCGTTAAAATTCTATGATTAAAAAAGATACGTCGTCAGTTTGTTGATTAGTTCCTTTCCAATGTTTATGTTCTTGTTCTAAAATTTGTTTCATTTCATTAACAGGCTTATCGCAATGTGTTAAAATTAGTTGCCTTAGTCTAGCTCTAGAAAATTTTTTATTTTTATCTCCGCCAAATTGGTCAGTTAATCCATCTGAAAACAAGATGATTCTATCATTATTTGAAACCTCAACCTCAAAATTTTCAAATTCATTATTTAAACTTTCCCCTATAGAATACTTTCCTGCAGTTAACTCTGTCAGCTCTCCTTTTTTATTAAATAAAATAGCTTTACCGTTAGCAGAACAGTAGGTTAGTTTTCTTTTTTTTGTAGAATAGTAACAAACAGTACCTTCCATGTGTGCTATAGAATGTTGATTTGAATTAAAAGTGTTATGTAATTGATAGTTCAATAATTTCACTAAATCATTAGGCTTTTCAATTTCGATAGAAGTGGTTAATTCGTTGAGCATTAAAGAACCTGATATACTCAACAATGCTGCCGGAACACCATGTCCAGTAGAATCGGTTAGTCCAAACACAATACCTTGGGAAGTGTTTTTAATAAAGACGGAATCACCTCCTATACCAATTTGTTGCATAACGGAATAGGCAGCATCCTGAAAAAATATTTTTAAAATATTGATATCAGGTAGTAAGGAGCGTTGAATGAGTTCTGCAAATCTGATACTCCCAAATATATCACGATACGCCTCACTTAACTCTTTGTTTTTTTCCTGCAAATCAATTCTGATGTCGTTCAAGTACTTTGTAGTTCTTGCCAACATGTCTTCTTTAGCAATTAATTGTTCTTTATAAAACTCTATACCCATTTAAAAGCACTTACAGACTAAGATTACTTGTATAACAATTAATATAGCCTATTGTTTAAAGTGATGTTAAGAGACATTAAAAGAAAGGTTTATGAATGGTATGAAGTACCAAACAATATATTCTTAGAAACAATTCAGGCTTTTACTTAACAAATAATTTCCTTCAATAATAAATTGCTCATTTATATTTTTCCCAATAATAATTAATTCATTAGGACAAGTTTTATTGATATTTAATTCGAAGTGAACAATAGCATGTGTTTTGGTTTCTAGAGCAGCAATCAATAATGTTTCTTGAACGGTTAATTGCTTAGTTTGCTTAACTTCAAACTCCCAGTTTTTCACTTCCGTTAATGTAAGGTAGGGGAATTTTTTATTTGGATAGTTTGTAATAGAGGAGTTTGAATATTTACAAATGTAAATTGAATCCTTTTTAAGAATCACAAATTTTTCGGTTAGTGTGATTCTCTTTTTTTTAGTGTTTATTTTTCGTCCATTTGATGTTGTTATTTCCTGAGAGGCACTATCTACATGGCATTGGTAGTATGTTAAAGAGTCACCTTTTTGTAATTTAGCAATATTTGTTTTTTTTAAATGCTCAGGGAAAACAGTTACTTGCGAAAATGCCTGGCAATGAAAAAATAAAATAAATATGAATACACTATTTTTCATTAGTTGTTGGAAATAGTTATTTGTTTAGATAAATCAATTGCTTTTTGCTTTACGACATTAATATCTGATTGTAAATTATCGTAAGTTAATACAACACCCATTCTTCTGAATGGACGAGTAGTTGGTTTTGCAAATAAACGTACATCTGTATTGCTGTTTTCTAAGACATTAGTAACGCCGCTAAAACTATAGCTAGTTCCCTCAGCACTAGCTAATAATACTGCGGATGCGCCATGTTGTTTTAACTGTATGTTAGGAATTGGGAAGCCTAAAATAGCCCGCGCATGTAATTCGAACTCACTTAAGTTTTGAGTGTTTGCTAATGTTACCATACCTGTGTCGTGCGGACGAGGAGATAATTCAGAAAAATAAATGCCTTTGTCTGTTAAAAAAAACTCAACTCCCCAAAGTCCTGCACCACTTAATTCTTTAGTTACTTTGGCTGCCATGTCTTGCGCTTCTTTTAAATCTTTGTCGCTAATAGCGCATGGTTGCCAGCTTTCTTGATAATCACCACGTTCTTGTCGGTGGCCAATTGGTGGGCAAAACAAGGTGTTGCCATTTTTTTGAGTCACCGTTAATAATGTAATT
>JBKJPW010000169.1:0-44961 GCA_046594225.1 Bacteroidia bacterium | reverse complement strand
GCTTTAAAATTTCGCATAATTTCTTCGCGTTCTGTTTGCTCTAAATCAGAAGAGAATCCTTGAACCGAATATTTTAATGCTTTAAATGTTTGAGCTAATTCTTTTACTTTTTCTTTAGTTGAAGAGAAAATAATCACCGAAGAAAAATCTTCATTCTTTAAAATCTCTTTTAATAATTTTTCTTTTTGTCCGTCGTAAACAACATAGGCTTGCTGAACAATACCAGCAGCTGGTTTAGAAAGTGCAATATTTATAGTTTCAGGATTATTTAATAAATGCCCTGCCAATACTCTTATCTTAGGAGCCATGGTAGCCGAGAACATAATAGTTTGTCGTTTCTCAGGAACATATTTTAAAATAGTTTTGATGTCATCAGCAAAACCCATATCCAACATACGATCCGCTTCATCTAAAATTAAATGCTCAATGGTATCAAATTTAATATCTCCAGATTGTAACAAAGCAATTAAACGCCCAGGAGTTGCAATAACAATATCTACGCCTTCACGTAAAGACCTTGCTTGTCGTTCCCAAGTTACACCATCATTGCCGCCATAAATGCCAATAGAACTAACGCCACAAAAATAGGCCATACCTTCAATTTGTTGATCAATTTGTAATACAAGCTCACGAGTAGGCGCAATAATTAAAGTGTTGATACCACCTTTTTTTGTTTTGATAATTTTATCTAAAACAGGTAAAACAAATGCAGCTGTTTTTCCTGTACCAGTTTGAGCACAGGCAATAAGGTCTTTGCCAGCCTGAATAACAGGAATAGCTTGTTGTTGAATAGGTGTGGGAAGTTTGTAACCCATAGATTGCAAACCATCTATTAATGATTGATCGAAATTAAAGTCGTTGAAAGTCAATTGTATATTTATTAAATTATTTAAAAATTAGTATAGTGAACTATTTAACCACATAGGAACATAGAAAATTTAGTTGATGGAGGAGATAATAGAGCTACGCTTTCACATATCACTCTGTGTAAAAAACTAGTTTTTCTATCCTTAACTTTTTCCTATGATTCTATGTGGTTTAAAATTAACCACAAAATCAGGACTAATTTACTATTTTTATAGTAAAAACACTACAAAAATGTATTGGATAAATAGCCCCCATATTAACACAATTCATGGATTTTCAACCCGTCATGGAGGTGTTTCCCCTGATCCTTTTTTGAGTTTAAATTTAGGCGGAACGGATGATTTACCTGAAAATATTGCAGAAAACAGAAGTCGTGCCTTAGGAAAATTAAACATTGATATGAATCAAGTATCGTATTTAAACCAAATTCATAGTAATGAGGTATGTAAGGCTTCTGTAGGAAAGCAAACAGGAGATGCGTTGGTTACCAACCAAAAAAACATAGCCATTGCCGTTGGCGCTGCTGATTGTTATCCCATTTTATTTTTTGATGACAAAAATCATGTCATTGGTGCAGCGCATTGTGGATGGCGGGGGACACTAGCTAAAATTGTTAAAAATACTATTCATGAAATGGTACTGTTGGGAGCAGAAATTCCTCATATCAAAGTAGCTATCGGGCAAGGTATTTGTGAAGAAAAATATGAGACAGGAGAGGATGTTATTTTGCAATTTAAAAACAACGGATTCCCTGATGATTGTTGGAACGCAAGGCACTTAAACTTATTAAAAGCCAATCAATTTGTTGCGCAAGAAAGTGGTATTTTACAAGAACATATTTGGAGCATGAATCGTTGCACAACAGAGCCCGATTTCTTTTCTTACAGAAGAGACAACGGGAAAACGGGTAGAATGTGGGCGGTGATTATGTTGAAATAACGTCATTGCGAGGAGGGACGACGAAGCAATCTCATATTTAGAATTGTATGAGATTGCTTCGGGTGAAAACCCTCGCAATGACGAATGGTCAAAAAAATAGTACGATTTACAATAGAATTTGTGTAATTTTGAGCAGTGAAAAAATACGCTTTCATATTATTTATTTTAGTCGCTTTGGTTTTATTGCCAACTATAACAGAAGCACAATGTGCCATGTGTAAAGCATCTGTTGAAAGTAGTCAGGGACAAAAAAATTCGGTAGCCGGCGGATTGAATACAGGTATCTTATACTTAATGGCTGTACCTTATGTGTTGATCGCTTTTATTTTTAGAAAACAAATCATTTCTCTTTGGAGAAATATCCGAGGTAAACACGTTGTTGAAGAGGAGGCTTAGTCTTAATTTTCTTTTAAAACCGTGTACTCAAAATTTTCTAAATCATAAATTAAAGTATTAATCAATTCGGCGATAAATGCTTTCCCATATTTGGAGTAGTAAGCGCTAAAATTATCATAACGTTCCTGCGGTATATTTTTAGGAAATAATTTTTCTTTGATAGACCAAATTTGATTGACGTCTGTTTCTGATTTTTGTTTTAAAGCTCTATTTATTTTTTGCTCTATTGTTGCCAAACCATTAATTGCTTTCTGTTTTTCGGCTTCAGTTGTGCCTACTAAGGTTTTATCAATTACGGTAACAGTTTCAAATATGGCAGCATATATAGAAGTCAATTGAGTTTTTGCCTCTTCTAAATTAATGTCATCGTGTTGCGTTTTGATAAAAGCCTTTACTAATTCTTCCCCATCTCTAAAAACATCTTCAATTGTAAAATTTAATTTTTGAATTTTAGTTTGAGTACCTTTATCTAGTAACATTATAAAGTTTCGAGGCATTAAGATTGGCAAATGAATTTTAAAAGCATCAAACATGGTTTTGTATTCTAGCCAATAAGCTATTTCTCCCGGTCCGCCAACATAGGCAATATTAGGTAATATTTTTTGTTGGTAAAGTGGGCGTAAAACCACATTAGGACTTAATTTTTCTGGTGTTATTTCAATGATGGTTTTTAATTCTTGTTCTGTGAATTTAATATCTGTGTTTAAAACAACATAGTCAGTTCCTTGTTTTTCAATGCGTTCACGTAATCCAGTTTCTTTATAAAAAATATTTATATCGCGAGGAGTAACTTGAGCAGAGTAATGATTTTTTAATTCATCAATAGTTTTGTTTACGAGTTGAACCGAAGTATTTTCAAAAATATCTTTTTTAAATTCTTCTTTAAATAATTGTTTTAATTCTACATCATTTCCATCTAAAATTACAATGCCATATTCTCCAAAAAGTTCATTTACTAAATAACGGGTGGCATCTGCTAAATTTGAATGCTTAATGTATGCATTTTCGAACAGTTGAATTAGGTTATTCGCTTTTTCATTGTCACCTAAAATTATTTTTAGTTCTGCAATGACTTCTTGTAATCCTTCTGTACTAAATTCGCCAACTGCTCCTTTCTGTGTACTATTCCAAACTACTTTTTTTCCGAATACATTTACGTGATTTATTTCTTCAAAATCATGATCTTCGCTTGCCATCCAGTAAACGGGCACAAAATCTTTATCAGAAAACTTGTTTTTTAAGGTCTTGCATAAATTAATGGCGCTAATAATTTTATAAATAAAATATAAGGGTCCGGTAAATAAACATAATTGATGGCCAGTAGTAATTGTGTACGTGTTTTGATTCTCTATTAATGCAATGTTTGCATTAGATAAAGAACTTGTATTGACTACTAAATTTGATTGTTGGATTAGCGCTTTAACTAGCACTTCTCTATTTAAATAATCAAATTTATTTTTTTCTAAATACACCGAAAAATCCTTTGAAGAAAAATGTTCGTTATAAAATTGGGTTACTTGTGCTGATTGAGAAATATAATCGGAAAACAACGAGGAAAAAAGACCAGTGGTATGTAGTGAAATATTTTGTTTTTGAAACATAGCGTATAGTTGAAACATCAAAAAAATTATTTTGAAATAATTAATTTTTGTACATGTGTTTTATTATTGATTTGTAATTTTACAAAGTAAACACCATTACTTAAATTCAATTCATTTTTAGATATTACTTCTGAGTAATAGCCAGCTGATTGAGTGATTGGTGTTTTTTGATAAACAGATTTCCCTAAAACATCAATTACCTGAATGCCAACTGTAGCATCTGTGTTTAAATGATAGCTAAGGGTTGCTTTATCATTACTTGGGTTTGGAAAAATCAAGAAATTTGGATTTGAAGAATCTAATTCATTTAATCCTACAGTTGAGGATATGATATTAACATCATCTATATATACATTATTACTTACAAAACTTGATTTGTACTGAAACTTCACTAACACATTACTTGTTTGAAAAATGGAGATGATTGGAATAGAATAAGTTGTCCAAGTGGTTGACCCATCTGTTATAAAAGCACTAGTAGTAGCTGGATTATTCATTAATGCAGAACCTGAATATAATCCTCTTTGAACCCAAGAGTTACCGCAGTTAGAAGAAAAATAAACCCTTAATTCATCTAATATATTAGCACTCACTGTTGTAGTTGAAGCAGCAGCCACTTTAAATGTAAAATTTTGGTTTTGTGCAGATGTAAAGTCATAAGAAGGACTCATCATTACATCCAAATCTTGTGAATAATTACCAAAAGCATTCAGTCCTGCGGCATTGGTGCCCCCAGTTCCGGCATTTGCCACATACGACCATTTATGCCCATTATTATCTAAATCGTAGGATTGCCAGGTGTAATCTAAAATAGTTGGCGTTTCAAAACCTTCAAAATAAGATCCACTAAAAACAACATCTGCTAATGTATTATCTACTCTAATGTATTGTGTTTTAGTAACAGTATTAGTTCCCGCTGCGTTAGTAGCAGCTAAACTTACTGAATAGACGCCCGCGGCAGAATAAGTTACGCTTGGGTTAGTAGCAGTAGATGTCGCAGGAGTGCCTCCTTGAAACGTCCAAAATCTACTAGTTTCTGAACCATTCAATATGTTTTTTGTAAACGTAATAGAGTTGCCTTTACAAATACGCGTTCTATTTGCATAAAAATCAGGAGTAGGTGCGCAAATGGAACCTGGAGGTGTAATGCCAGTTGCAGTTAAGTTGGCAGCTGACCATAAATTGCTTCTGTCAGAAATGGCACTTTCAACCGCTAAACGCATACGGTCTTTTTGTCCTATTGTCCACATATTACAGCAGTAAGAATATTCCATATAATTTTGAATGTTTTCGATAATGCCTGTAGAACCTAAAATGGAAACATCATCAATAGAAAATTCACCTAAATTATCTTCTGCATTCCAAGCATAAATTCTAAATGTTACTGGAATATCTTTATTTGTGAAATTTGCACCTGATATTGTAATCATACTTCCTAGTTCTGCATTAGTCAAATCATTATTATAAAAAAATACGCCTGTATTAACACTTAAATTAGCGTTGCTAGGTGTAATGGTAGCTGTTAGGTTACTTGTAAAGCCATCGGCACTCGAACGAATTGCATATGTGCGTGGACCAGTTAAAGAACGGTTGACTTTAAATTTCAGTCCTGTTAAACTCAGAGATGAAGATGGTTTTGGAGCAACCATGACTTCATAATATTTTAAAGGGTTTAAAGTTCCTGTTAGGTTAGTGTAATTTGTTTCCCCATTAACAGCACCAGTAGGCCAATCAGAAAAAGAAAACTCTCCAGTTTGTCCAGAATTTGAAGAAAGACCAATGGCCTGAAATGGGAAAATAGTTAAACTATCAAAAACCGAAGCAGGGGTAGTTGTATCAACATTACCAGACGTAGTAGTAACGTTATTAAAATCAAAAACGCCTGCAGAAAAATTATCAATCATACAATCTGGGGTCAATAAATTTGGACAAGTCGTATGTCCTTTTGTAATTGGCGTATCAAATACTAAATCATCTCCACAAGCTAAACCTACATTAATTGAAATATTAATAGTTGTATTCCATGGATGACCTAAATCTAACCAATGCCCAATTTCGTGAGTTAAAGTACGAGATTTGTTAGCATTACTTGTTCCAATAGAACCAATGTAATCTGCTAACATCATTAAGCCATCATGAACCGAAAGAGAACCTGTAGATGCTGATGGATAATAGGCATAACCTGCCCAACCTTGTTGTAAAGCTTTGGCAGTCCATATATTTAAATATTTATCTCTTGGCCATGGATTAACTTTAGCACTATCATCACCATAATTTGTTCTGCTACTATAAATTCTATCAATGCCATTAGTGCAGTTCCCTTGTGGGTCAAGCTTTGCCAGTTCAAACACAATGCTAACGTCAGAAGCAAGAGGTTTAAATTTTGGAGTAATATTAATTGTGTCTCCATTCAGTTTTCTCATATCACGATTTAAAATAGCCATGCCATCAGCAATTTGAGCATCAGATATATTTTCTGGTCCATTTTGATGAAGCACATGAAACACAACAGGAATAGTATAAACGGTGGCACTCAATACATTTTTGCTAGCATTGATTTTTGAATTATATGCATTTTCATTATCTATAAAAGATTGTAATAACTCAGGATGAGCCGTATATAATTGTTTGATAGCCTCATCTGTTCCGCAATGTTTTAATTGCTGCGCATTGTAGCTTCCTGAAATTAGTAGGATCAATAAAATAGTGAAGTATAATTTAAATTTCATTTTTGAATGGTATTTAGTTATTGTAGTATAAATTTTTTATGAGTAATAACTTGATTGTTTTTATCTGTAAATTGAATCATGTAAATTCCCTCTTCAAAAGTACTTAAATCAATAATCGATGATACAGAACGTTCTGTACTTATCTTCATGACAACTATACCCAGGGTATTAAAAATTAATATTTGGCCCACTGCATGACTATGTTTTATTATTACAATACCATCTGTAGGATTTGGGAATATCTCAAAATCTTTAGCGTTGTAAGCTTCAGTAATTGTAGTAACAATTACAGGTCTTGAGAGCGTGTCAATAAAAGTTGATGGGCATCCAAAATTTGTTGCTGTAATAGTATAGGCGCCTAAACACACATTAGTAAATGTATTTGTACTTGAGGTATACGTTATTCCGCCCTGATAAAGTGTGGATGTGCAGGTAGGACAAGGATTTATAAAATTTAGTTGAACGATTCCATCACAACAAGTTGAACAAGTTGGGCTTGTTAAAGTTGTATAACAATTTGTACTATCTAATATTACATAATTTCCGTACAAAGCTGCTTGACAATTATTTGAGTCAGACGCTATAACATTGTAGGCCCCCATAGGTACAAAAAAGCAATTTCCACTATAATTAGCAAGCACAGTATTATTGTTTATATCAATGACATTATATGTATAAGGAGCAGTTCCACCTATAAAATTTACACAAACCGTCGAACTATTTGCTCCAATCCAACCACAATAAAATCCACAATACGAAAAGCTTGTAAACTGATCAGGCTGAGTTAAACTTACTACACTAGTTGTAATAACAGAATTTGAATTTGTAATAATTAGTGTATAATTACCTGCGCATAATCCACCAATACTATCGACAGTAGCAGCAGTACTCCACAAAAAAGTATAAGGAGCATTTGTGCCAGAGACAGATGCTACTATCGACCCATTACAATTACCATAACACAATGGTTTAGTTAATGAAAAACTAATAGAGTCATTTTGCGAAATGCCAAATAAGGTGTTAATAATTAAAATGATAATGAAAGCTAAGCGAGTAGAGTTTTTTTTCATAGTATGCGCGCATAAGTAATTTATAATAAATATACGATTTATTTACAGTTTTTTAGAAGCTTAAATACAACATCTGATAAGCGTTACCCAATTAGTTAATAATTATTTTCTCTAAATTCTTGGCGTAAAAACTCTGCGGCCTTTGCGGTTAAGAATAACTTACTCCGTTATCAACCTATAATTAACATCAAAAAAGCTATTTATCAAGTACTTACGAATTCAAATTAACAACTTTCGTTAATTACCCTGTTTTTTGTTAATAACACAAATTACAACCCAAAAAAAGCCTTCGTATTTTTAAAAGTTAAACAGAACTATTTTAATGAGTTTACAGGTTAATGTAAAAGATTTACTATCAAATCTATATCACAATCGTGGTGTAGTGGAATTACTATTTGGGCAACGCGACCATATAACAGTAAACGAGTTGTTGGGAAGAGACGATATTACTGAAGAGCAATATCGTAAACTAGTATCGCTAGATATTTTGTACGAGTACGAAAACGTAGTCAGCTTAAACGATGCTGTTGTTGCTATGTTTGAAGACTTTATGGAAATTGGAGAAGTAACTCCAGGCTTCATTAACGATTATATCAATGAGTTAAAACGACACATTAAATTTTACCAAGAGGCTCGCGAAATGCGATTCTTGCGAAGTATTAAAAAATATTTAAAACGAATTGACAATACGTTAACGCGTGAAATTATTAAGCTTCAAAAAAATGTAGATGATACTTACAAAAACGAAAGTAACTATCGCATTAAATTACAAAAGCTTGAAGATTACAGAGAAAAACGTGACACTATTATTGATTTTATTCGTCAAACAACTACGATTGTTGATGAAACACGTGCTTTGTTTAATATCACTAACGATGTCGAATTATTCGGAATTGTATCTTCTTTAAAAGTAGGCTTAATCGAAAACTTGGATTTCTTAATTGAAATTCAAACGGATATTACCGATTTCATTAATAAAATTCAGTATCAGTTAGATGTTTACAAAAAAGCTCAGCGTTTAAAAGAAGTTAAAGATCACGGAACACTTCACTTTAAAACAAATTTCAGAGAAATTGTTTCTAATATCAATACCCTTAAACATAACGGACACAAAACACCCAAAACAAAAATCCCTATCGACTTTTTATATAGCGATGATGGGCATGTGTTATGTAAACGTATTGCTGAAAAATATAAAATTACTCGCTTAATGGTTCGTGGCCTTGCCGATAAAATGGCAGGTAATTTTAAAGACAAAGGGCTTGAGCAACAAATAAAATTAGATACTGAAAAATTAGTAGAACGTTTCCTAATTCAAACTAAACATAATTTATTTGAATATTTAATTGAGTATAAATTCCCCAAAGCTATTGGCAATGTTAGTTTTGAGGAGCGCTTATCATTATTTGTAGAGATTGCCATGGAGTACCAAAATAATTTAGATTTTAAATACCGCTTACAATACCACGATTATATAGAAGCTAAAACAGAAATAAAAAAACGCTTAGGTTATACGTTGATATTACCACTAAAAGAAAAAGCTAAGAAGAATGCTTCGGCAAACTCAGCAACCAAAAAAGAATAAATAAAAAAAACCTCTTTGTGCTCTTAGCGAAAATGCTTTGCGAACTCTGCGGTTAAAAATAGAAAGAGACAATGGAAGAAACAACCAGTTTTAATTTACCCAAACAAACACACGATATTTTTGCTGTGATGGCGCGTGGTGCATTTATCTCAAGTAACGGGAGCAGGGATGGAATGAATCGTTTGTATGATGTGATTAATAATCCTGAAAATTTTGATAGACTTCAGGCATATTTTAATGTCATTAGATACAATATTGAAAGAGGAAATAATTTTTTCTATTTCTCTAAGTTAAGTGAACCAAATTCTGAATTAGAAAAAAAACTAGAACGTTTTGAACGTTACATTGATATCATTGATTTATTCGCAAGTATGGATAATAAAATTGGTATTGGTAGTCGTTTCCGTCCGAGTGAAATTGCAGAAGAGTGTAACGCCAATGTTCGTTTAAAGCAAAAGCTACAAAAAATCCCCTTATACCGCTCAGAAACGTTACATAATAAAGTGCGTGAAATTTGCGACTTAATGAGTCGTGATTCGTTTTTGGAATTAGAAGATGAAAAGTCAGAATCTTATAAAGTATTAGATTCTTATAATTATCTATTAGATGTGATTAATTCGGTTGCTATTTATGAAGAAAGCGGCTCAAGTTCTGATGATACCCAAGGGATAATTTATAACTAAAAACAAAACATGAAGACATCCATTTTTACATTATTAATTATATTTAGTTCTAGCATTTTTGCTCAAACTAAATATTCAACAGTTTCAGAAAATTTTATCGTGTATCACGAAAATATTTCTGCGGCTGAACGCATGTATAAAAATGACTCTTTATTACAAGCGTATGCGAAGTATGACATTGCTATTGCAGAGTACAAAGGCGCCATTAATCCTGGACATTTTTTTAGAGCAGCCCTGTGTGCCATTAAAATTAAAGAAGAATTTAAAGCCCTACATTTTCTGGAAAAAGCAATTGTTAATGGATATGAAATTGATAGTGCAAAAAAAGACGCTGTTGTATTTTTTAATCAAAATACTAAAAAAGAATATTCTGATAATATTACTAAGTGGGAGGAAGCGAGAGATGCAGTAAAAAATTATGATTGGACCAATGAATTGTATGCTGTAAATGATGCTAATAAAAAATATGCAGCAGTAAAATATACATCGGCTATCGAATATTGTACCAGTTGTATGAAAAATAAAGCTTGTAATAAAACTTCACAAGACTATGTTTCAAAATATAGAATAGTAAAAGAAAAAATGAAAGCTGACTCAATTACGGCAGCTGCTTTGTTGGCTAAGATTCAACAAAATGGATTTCCGTCAATGAAAAAATTAAGTAAAGAAGCCGCGACTATTGGCCGAGATATTCTTTTAAATTATGATGCTGACAAGAAAAACGAGCGATTGAACGACATGTTATACAAAGCTTTGTTAGAAGGAAATATTTCGCCTGAGTTTTATGCAACATTAATTGACAGACGAAATCTAATGAGTGGCGAAATACCGGAATTTTATGAGCCTTTAGCTGGGTACGAAAAAACAATTGGAAAAGATATTGCAGTCACAAATAAAAAGCGCAGAACGATAGGCTTGTATCCTATTAAAATTCTAAGCACAGCAGCAGCAAAGCCAAAAGATCCTAAGGCTACTAAAAAAGCAACAGGATTATATGATTATTAATAGATAGGAAGACTTCGACTCCGCTCAGTCTGACAGTTTTGTTAGTCAGAATTTAGTCGAAAATAAATAAAATTACTGGAAATAAAGATAGAATAGAGACATGGAAAATAATTGCAGAATATTAAATAGAATTGTACAAATTAATATTGCCAACGTTAAGTATACCGACTTAGAATTAAGTGGTAATACTTGCTTTGTTGGAACCAACAACTTTGGTAAAACATCATTGCAACGTGCTATTTTGTTTTTTTACAGCGCTAATACCAGAGGATTAGGCATCTCAGCTTCACAAAAATCATTTGAAGAACATTACTTTAAATATGAAAACTCGTATTTAATTTATGAGATTCAAACAGAGGCGAAACCATTTTTTGTAATTATTTACCGTCACAATAAATTAGTATTCCGTTTTGTGGATGCTGAATATAGCCCAGATTATTTTTTCAATGAAAATGATGAAGCTATTAAAATTAAAGAAGTAATTGCAGGTTTTGATAAACGTGGCATTTTTGTATCTCAACAAATTGATACGTTTGAACGTTACCGTAATATTTTATACGGAACAGAAACTGATAAGCTTCTAAATAAATTCTACATCCTAAAAGGAAACGAGAAATATCAAAACATTCCTAAATCTATTACCAACGTATTTTTAAGTTCTAAAAGTAGTATTGATAGTCGTTTTATAAAAGACTTTATCGCTAACTCTTTAACTACTGAAAACAGTAGCATTAAATTAGAACAAGTAGACCGTCAGTTACGCCAGTTTAATGAAAAGTATACAGATATTGAAACGTATTTGAAAAAAGAAACTCAGCAATTAATTGAGTTCATTGATAAAAAATACGACCAGGTGCACATGTTAAAAGGTGCACAAATGGAAATGGCTGATAAGTTGGGAAGCAGTTTACGTTATGCTGAAACGCAAAATGAAACCGTTATCAAAGCGTCTCAAGAAAAACAGGAGGAACTTGATAAATTAACGGAAGCTAATGATGAACAAAAAACTTTACTAGAAGAAAAACAAAAAGACGTTCGTGAAGAAATTGGTTACTATGACAGAACGATTCGTGAAGCCAACAAAAAATTAAAAGAGTACAAGGAAAAAAATATTGAGCAAGCCGTAGAAAAAAATGCTGAGCGAGATAAATTACAAGTAGATTATAATATTGCTCGTCGTGAGTACGAATCATTAACGTCAAACGTTCAAAGTATTGAGATGAAATATTCTTCTTTAATTGAACAATTACGCAATGATAAAACCGCCTATGTCAATAAAATTAATTCTCGTACAAGTGAAATTTTCAATCACTATAACGAGTTGCAATTATTACAAAAAAACGAGTTCAATAAAAAAGATGCCGAGTTTAAAAATAAACGCGAAGAAGCTGTAACAGAAATAAATGCAGAAGTCACCGCTAAGCAAATTGAGTATAACGAATTAAAAGCAGAGGAAAAAGTAATTCGTAATACGCGTTTTTATGAAACAGAAATTAAAGGACAGGAAACTGAATTAGCAGATTTAAGAGCCATTAATTATAAAAACAAATCAGAGTTAGCTATTAAAACTAACTTGGTTCAAACTAATCAAAAAGAGTGGGAAAATTTAGAGTCGAAATTAAAATTATCGTTATCTAATCAAATTCAAAAAACCAATAATGAAATTATCCGTGTTAAAACGGAAATTAAAACCATTGAAGAAAAATTAAATGTTCAACACGGAGCATTATATGGTTATTTAGAAAAAAATGTAAAAGATTGGCATACAACTATTGGTAAAGTTGTAAATGAAGATTTATTATTTCGTTCAGATTTAAATCCAACATTAACGGATAGTAAAGAGATTTCATTATATGGTATTTCTTTAAAATTAGATGAAGTGCCTGTTGTTTCTAAATCTATAGAACAGTACCAATTTGAAAAAAATGAGCGTTTAGCAATTATCAGAGATTTAGAAGAATCGATGAATCAATTTCAGACAGCTAACAACGAAGAGAAAATGTTGGCAGCTGATAAATTTGGTAAGCAATTAGGTGAGTTAAAAGAAGATTTAAAAGTTTTAACTTACTCTTTAGAATTAGCTGAAAAACGCGAAAAGAAATTAATTTTAGAATTAGAAGATTGGAAACAACGCGCTAGCACTGAAATTGAAGAGTCTTTATCCGGTAACCGCCAAAAGATAAACATCTTAGAAGAAGAACTAGCAATTTTAAATAAAAAGAAAAATAATTTACTAAACGATTTTAATACGCAGTTTGATAAATTAAAAGCGTTTAATGATGAGCGTTTAGCTGATTTAAAATCAAGACAAGAAACAGAAATTTCTGAGTTAGAAGTTGAGAAGAAAAATCAAGTAAAAGAATACGAAGAAAAAGAAACATCTTTAAGTGCAGAGAAAGAAACAAATTTCAAAGCAAAAGGTGTTGATAGTAAAGAGATTAAAAAAATTGATGCTCGTATTAAAGAATTACAAGAAGCATTAAAAGAAATTGATCAATATTCTCAAATAGTAAGTGATTACTTAAAAGACAAGCGTGAAATTTTTGATAAACTTCCTGACTTAATTCAAAAGAAAGAAGAGTATGTAAAATCTGCGAATGATTTAACAGCTGAGATTGAAGAGATTGCTCGTAAGTTCAACATCAAACGTATGGAGTTGAATAAACAAAAACGTGCTTTTGAAGAAGAGTTGATTGAATTTAATAACGGTATTAATTATTTCACTAAAAACTTCCGTGAAACTCCTGTATTTAATAAATACGCAGATATCATTGAACGCGCTGAGCCTAAGAAAACGAATTATAGTGTGATGGATTTGTGTACACAACTCCTTAAAAACGATTCGCACTTTAATGAAGAGTACACAGCCTTTCAACGTTATGTAAACGAATTTGCTGGTAAATTCAGATTAGAAAATCACTTTAACTTCATTATCCGTAATGATGCTACACAAGGCGAATACGAGCGTTTTGCTCAGAACTTACGTTCATTTATTAATGAAGCAAAAATTGAATTATCAATTGCCGAAACAGCTACGCAAATTGGTTTAGTAACAGATAGTATTGCTACTAAGGTTCGTGAACTAAGCGGACAAAAAGATAAAATTCAGCATATCATTACCTTAATTGCAGAAGATTTTAAGAAAGCAGAGTTTGAAGAATCAAAATTAATTGAGTTTATTAAAATTCGTTTAGAGGATTCTGATAATAAGGTTTACAAATTATTAAAACGTATTCAGGAGTTCCGCGAAGAAAACGGATTGGTATATAACGAAGGCTTATTCAATACAGATTTTGCTACACACAAAAATCGTGAGATTAGTACTCGTGCTGTTAAATTGTTAGATCAATTACGCACTGCTATTAAGGAGCAAGAGCAAGAAGAAATTCGTTTACAAGATTTATTTGAATTAAAATTCAATATTAAAGAAGGTTTAAATGAAACTGGCTGGACGCACAAAATTGATAGTATTGGTAGTACAGGAACAGATATCTTAGTAAAAGCAATTATCTATATTACCTTGTTACACGTATTCATTAAAGAATCATCGCACCGCGGTAGTACCGACTTTAAAGTGCATTGTATTATTGATGAGGTAGGCCAGATTTCGGCGCATTACTTACGTGAGTTATTACGTTTTGCGAAAAACAGAAATATTATGATGATTAATGGTTTACCAAATAAATCAGGATTAGAGGCTCATTACAAATACACATATCAGTTTAGAAGAGAAGAAAACAATAACGTTCGAATCTTCCCAAGTATTGTAACGGAGGTAGAGGCTTAAAATTTAATCCTGATAGTTTTCTATCAGGATTTTTTATACTATGAGGATATTCTATCTTATATTTATAATTGTTTTATTTTCTTGTACTTCAGAGAATAGAAGCTTAGCTGAAAAACATGAGGCTACATATGATTCTATAAGAAAACTAAGTTCGTTAGATATTGTTTTGCCGGTTGCATTGCCAGGAGATTGGCTTTATGAACACAAGGAGCCAGGACAAACATTTGTAGAATATAAAAATTGTAACCCAGTTTCCCCAAATTCTATTCAAAATATTATTTATATTCAACCGCTCGGAAATTTTTCTCGAAGTACAGATAGTATCATCCAAAGTACAGTAGACTATTTAAATGCTTTTTTTGGATTGAAAGTTAGCTTGTTGCCTGTTATTTCAGACTCTTTAATTAAATCTCCCTATAAGCGTATACGTGAAGACGGGCATCAGCAATATTTAACGACATTTATATTAGATAGTTTATTAGTGCCTAGATTGCCTAAAGATGGCATTGCAATGATGGCTATCACAGATACTGATCTGTACCCTAAGGATTCATGGAATTACGTATTTGGACAAGCTTACACAAGAAAAAAAGTTGGAATATCTTCAATTTATAGATATATTGAAAATGACCAGCCTAGAAAATGTTTAGAAAGATTAATACAAACATCTTCGCACGAAATCGGTCATATGTTTTCTATTTTGCATTGTACCAATGCAATATGCGTTATGAATGGGTCTAATAGTATGGAAGAAAGTGATAGTAGACCAAATCGCTTATGTTCTGTATGTTTAAACAAATTAAGTTGGAATATAAAGTTTAATAATATGAAGCGGTTTACACAGTTAAAATCATATTTCGATAAATATCAAATTCGCCGTGATTACGATTTGATTATCAAAGACCTTGAACTTTTTAGTAAATGATTTATAGATACAGTTTACTAATAGTATTATTCTTTGTTTTTTCCTGTAGCAATAATACAGAAGAAAAACAGGCTCAGCCAATAATTATTGATATTCAACCTTTTTCTGATATATCAGCAGAGCAATTAAAATTTGTTTATGATGAATTGCATGTAGTTTACCCGAAAATTTTAATTAAAAAACCAATCGACTTGCCAGAAATGGCTTACTACAAAGCTCGTAATAGATACAGAGCTGATAGTATTATTAAATTTTTAAGAAAACAAACTCAAGAAGGACATTTGATTATTGCCTTAACCAACAAAGATATTAGTTGGACAAAAGGCAAGGTAAATGATTATGGAATTATGGGTTTAGGCTTATGTCCAGGTAGCGTTTGTGTAGCCTCAAGTTTTCGTGTATCTAAAACAGATCATTGGTCGCAATTTTTTAAAGTTGCTATTCATGAGTTAGGACATACACAAGGTTTGCCACATTGTCCTGTTAAAACTTGTTTTATGCGGGATGCAGAAGGTGGAAATCCAACAAATGAAGAAACTGGATTTTGTTCGAAGTGTAAAGCGCATTTAATTGCTAGAGGTTGGGCACTATAAATTTACTTTCTACTAACCTTATACCCAATTTGAGTTCTTGGTTTTTCATTCTCTTTTTTGTCTAACAATTCATCCAGATATTGAAAAACAACTTCAATATTTTTGGTGTTATTTTCTGTTTTTTTACGGAGTTCTTCAATACCTAAACGGAGTTCAGTATTATCGCTTAACATTTGTCGTATTCTTGTAAAAATTCGAATTATCTGAATATTTACAGATATAGCCTTTTCGCTATTTAACACACTCGAAAGCATTGCTACACCTTGTTCTGTAAATACCATTGGCGTGTAACGTACGCCACCTCTACCTATCTTTGAGGTCACAATTTGTGACCTCAAAGATTTATCTTCAAACTCTGTCAGTTCAAACATAAAATCCTCAGGAAATCTATTTAAGTTTCTTTTTACAGCTTGCTTAAAGACTTTGGTTTCCACACCATATAATTCTGCTAGATCTCTGTCTAGCATTACTTTTTGATTTCTAATCACATAAATCTTATTCATGACTAATTCGTCATTGATTTGTAATAATTCAGCTCTCTTCATAATAATATATGATGCAAAGTTGAGAATTATTTAAATATGTGCTTGCTACAGATTGTAGCATTATAATATTTGGAGGTCACAAATTGTGACCTCCAAATTAAAACATTATATGTTTTGTTTGAGATTGCTTCTCACGCTTAGGCGTGATCGCAATGACGATTCAACTAAAAATAAACTTTCAGTACATCATACCCATATTTCAGTATCATTACCGAAACAATCACTAAGAAAATAATTCTTACAAATCCATTTCCTTTTTTGAGTGCTAAATGACTGCCAATAAAACTACCAATAATATTAAATACTGCAAGCAAAATTGCTAGATGTAAAATATAATGTCCGTGTTTAATAAATACAATGAGTGCCGAAATATTGGTAACGCAGTTTACAATTTTAGCATAAGCCGATGCTTTCACAAATTCAAAACCTAAAACCACTACAAAACCTAACACAAAAAAACTACCTGTACCAGGACCAAAAAAACCATCGTAAAATCCCACTACCAAGCCAATGCATGAGCCATATAGCATTTGTTTATTTAGCGGAAGTTCTTTTGATTCAACTGCCCCTAAATCTTTTTTAACAAATGTATAAATGGCAATAACAATTAATATAATTAAGATGAGTGGCTTTAACACATTTGTATCAATATGATTGATAAGTTGAGCACCTAAATAGGAAGAGATAAAACAACTTAAGGCTATTACAAAAAGTAGTTTGTAATTAAACGTAATTTTTTTAGCGTATTTAAAGGCAGCAATAGATGTTCCAGCTAATGCTGCAATTTTATTAGTGCCAAATAAAATAGGCAATGGCATTTTTGGAAAAGTAATTAATAAGAAAGGAGTTTGTATGAGTCCGCCACCGCCAACAACGGCATCAATAAATCCGGCGGTAAATGCAGAAATTGATAACAGAATAATAGTTAATAAGCCATACTCGTTATATAAATCATTTAAACTCATTAGCTATTTTTAGTTATACTGTAACATAAAAAAACTCCTACTAAATCTAGTAGGAGTTTTTTTAATTTATTTATTTTCTTAGAAATCAAATTTACCTCTGTGGTCTTCGATATTTGCTTTTGCTTTTAAGGCATCAAATAATTCGTAATCAACACGACCACTATTCATTCTTTCAATCTCTTGTTGCTTAGCTTTAAAATCTTGTGGTAAAACTGCATCTTTTACTGATGCTACAGCTACTACAAATACACCATTGTCTCCTTTAATAGCTTTGCTAGTTGCACCTGCTTTTAATGAAGTTGCAGTTCCAATTAAAGCATCTTCTCTTCCAATAGAAGCTACATTATATGCAGAGAAAGTTAAGTTGTCTGATTTCTCAGCAGTTAAACCCATTTTAGAAGCGATGTCGTCAATTGATTTTGAAGAACCTGCTTTTGTTTCAAATTCCTTCATAAATGCTTCTGCTTTTTTATCGCGAATAGCTTTAGTAGTTACATCATCTTTTACCTCTTCCAAAGGAGCAATCCCTTTTTCTTTAACAGCTACTAAACTAGCAACTATAAATTTATCTTTAAATTCAAATACGGGAGACACATCTCCTTTTTTTGCTTTGTAAACCCAACGCACTAAATCTTTTGCGCCTTCTAAACCTGGTAAAGATTTATCTCCTTCTTTAATGTTTTCAGCAATACGCTTATTTAATTTTTCGGAATCAACACTTTTATTAAATGCCTCGGATGTTTGATTTTTCCCAGCAAAGTCGCTAGCAATTTTATAATACTCTTGGTTAGTTTCTCCGCTTGGAGCAATTAACTTAGTAATTTGAGCAACTGTATAAGAATTGTGACGTGTTTTAGAAACATTTAATACTTCTATAATATGGAAACCAAATTGAGTAGGCACAACGGTTATGTTGCCTACAGTTCCTTGTAAACCTGCATTTTTAAATGGATCAACAAAACCTTTATTTTCATCAAACCAACCGTAGTCGCCACCTTTGTCAATAGAGCCTAAGTCGTCAGACATTGTTTTTACTAAAGTATCAAACTTCACAGCCTTAGCTTTTAATAAAACTAATAAACTATCTGCTACACGTTTTGCAACTTCAGGTGTACGGGTTGTTTGTGTTTTTTGACTTTGTAAACCAATTAAGATGTGACGAACTTTTGCAGAGTCAGCAATTGATTTAATATCAGATAATTTATAAATCTTAACAAATGTACCTTCAACATAAGGGCCATAAACAGTTCCTTTTGGAGCAGTGTATACTGTTGAATCAGAAATAATCATATTCTTTTTTCCGTAGCTAGCAATACTTACTTGCCCGCCTTCACTTTCTTGAGCAATGTATGAAGAATCTTCAGCAGCTGTTTTTGTTTTAAATTCGTCAGTTGCACGTTGTGCATCTTTCATTAGCGCTTCGTAATCTGTTTTAGAAGGCATCACATCATAAGCAACGTATTCAATTTTACGAGATACATCACTTACTTTATATGAATTTTGGTGTTTATTATAGAAAGCCGAAATTTCATCTTCAGTTACTTTCACAGTTGAATCTGCAACATCAGCATAACGCTTCATCACAAAAGAAGCATTTACTTGTTTATTTTGAGCTATAAACTGATCTTTAGCTTCTGCTTTAGTTACATACAATCCTTTTTTAATTAAGTTATTGTATTTTTCAGCAGCACGTACTTCTAATATAGATTTCTCTAATGTTTTCCAAAATTTCTCTTGTTCAGCATTCATCTGACCAACCCATTGATTTAATTTTATTAAATCTAAAGTTCCATCAGGACGAGCAAAACCTTCATAAACTTTACCAGTTTGTTGATCGGTTAATTGTTGAATAACATATTGGTGAGGGTGCACTAACATTAAATCGAATAATTCATCTTCAGATACAGAAATACCTAATTTTTTGTATTGAACTTTAATGACTTTGTCATTAATCATTTGACTCCAAACAGATTCAGTGATCTGCTCTTTCATCTTATCATCAATAACTTGATTTGGATTTGATTGCTGGATTTGAGCAATTTGTTCGTTCACTTTAGCGCTAAAAGCAGGATAATCAATTTGATCACCATTGATTTTACCAACTTCTAAATCTTGGCTAGAGAATAATGCCCCACCAGAGCCTAATAAACTCTCTAAAATAAAGATTACCAAGGCTAAACCCACTATACCAACTAAAAGGCCAGTTTTACTACGTATTTTTTCTAAAACGCTCATATTTTTTAATTAAATTAAGGAAGGCAAAGATAGAATTATTGCTGAAAAACGAAAAATTAATTACAAATAATTTTAGTAGCTAATTCCTTTGCCTGTAGCCTGATTTCGGGCACTGCGGTACTCTCCCACAAAATACCTTTTAAGGGTGGGCCAAGCGTGAATATATTTGCAGCTATTTTTCCGTTTTCATCTGATTTTAGGCCATAATTTATAGAATCTGGCATTAAAATTTGATTTTTTATTAGATTTTGGACTAATATTGACGGTATTTGTAAATAATTAGATTGTGGCCCGGTACAATTAATTATGAATTCTGTTTTGATAAAATTTTGATTTATGTTTGAGTTAATATAATGAATCTCAAATGTGTTTTCAATAGTTTTAATATCAGCTATCTTGCCTTTCACAAGATTTATTACGCCAGATGATTGCAATTGCTTAAAAATGGCCATGCTTTGATTGGGCGCTCTGTGCCTGGCAACACCCCATTTGTGTCGTAAATGTCTTAAAAATTGTTGCTTTTCACTTAATGTAAAGTTCAGCCAAATGAATTGTAAATGAGGACGCATCACATCAATAACACTATGCAAATTTAAAGCATACTTTTTTGCCTCTTTTAGTTGTTGGTTTACTAAGGATAGTAATGCTAGCAAACTATATGTTTTTTTTTCTTCTATAAAAGGCTTAATACCAGGCAAAGGATTTTGGTGATGAGATTCTGGGATATAAGCATGAGGAGAAATAATAGTTATTTTTCCAGAGAAGTGATGATGGTATAAACTCATAACAACATCAATCATTGTTAAGCCAGAACCAATAATAGTGAGATGCTTTTTAGATGCGATTTGCTTTACTAAATTTGAATGAAAGGCATTTTGAAAATAGTTTTCAGAGTCAATAAATTCTTGTGAAATAGAACGAGGATGTGCTGGTAAAAAATTACCAAAGGCCAACACTAATTTTTGAACTTGGTAAGTTTGAGTTGTTATTACTTCAAACTCGTTACTATTTTTTTTAATATCAATTACTTCTTCAATTACTTGAATAATGGATACTAAAGGATTTGCGTTCTTTAGCTTATCATACGTGTATTGAATATATTCTCCAAATATTTTTCGAGGCACAAAATCTAAATCTGAAAAATGCGGATGTAAATATTTTAACCAATCTACAAAATGATTTGGTTCATCAACAAATAGCGACATGTTATTTGCCCTCACATTTAATAAGTGTAGCTCTTCTGAAGAAGAATAAGCTAAGCCCTTACAAAATTGATTGTTTGCATCAAACCAAATAATTTTTAAAGGAGATTGGCTTTGTTTTATGCAATTTAAAACAGTTAAAGTACCGCTAATACCGCCGCCAACTATGGCAATGGTGTTTATCATTTTCTTGGTTGATTATTGGCCAATCGATCTTGATTTTTGCGCTGGTATCTTCTTAATAGATACATGATAGACGCTATGATAAATACAAATACAAAATATAAAGCGCTATCAGTATCTTTTATAATTAAAAAATAAACTGCAATCGCTGCACACGCTAATGCAGCTATTAGCCAAATGATTTCTAATATTTTAAAAAATTTACTCATGTTATAATTCTTTATCTTCTAAACGAATTGATCCTGTTACTTCTTTTATTTCATATTGAGTAAAATCTTGATTTGCCTCTAAGCCTTTACCCATAATAATTTCTTTGGCAGTAGTTATTTTCACAAAAACATTGGATGTGATTTTCTTTTTTTGTTCATCCCAAATTAAATGCTCTGTATTTAACTTTTCTCCATTTACATTTATTACTTCCACATTGTATTTCACTTCCATTTTTTTGCTTACTTCATAACGCACGCCGTAGTCAGCTTTTAGTGTAGTGGCTTCTTTACCTTTTTCGTCATAAAAAACAACAAATACACCTTGTGGCATAATAGTAACAGGCTCTTTTACGTCCTTCTCATATTTCTGCATCTGTGGTGTTTTTAATTTTATTTTTAAAACAGTAGAGTCAGAATATAGCATGGTAACATCTTTGCCTGTTAAGGAAGGCATCACCACTTTTTTTCCAAGAGCCATAATTTCATTCCTATCAGTTTGACAAGACGCTATAGCAAAACACCATACCATTAAAAGAAACAGTAAACTTCTATTTTTTAATGATTGCATAGGGTTTGATTAATCGTATTTGTATTTAATAAACCAACGTTTATTAAATGTAAAGCCTAACACTAAGCGAACGTAATCTTCTTGTAAAAGATCATTTGACAAAGTTCCCATTTTACCATATTGCGCTGATATATTGATGATAGCTATATCATCAAAACGACCAACACCAACTGGTAAACCTAAACCAGCAGAAATAAAAGCATTGCTAATAGGCGTATTTTTTAAATCCAAATAACCATCAGAATAAGAAACACCTAAACGGTATTGTATTCTTTTTATATAATTAGATGAACCAAAGGCTAATTTATTTGGCACATAATTTAAGCCAGCAGATACTCGAAAACTATTTTTAAAATCAGTACTTGGCGCACCAAAATATTTAAAGCCTTTCCAATTTGTGGTAGCGGCATCCATTAATACTGTTAGCTTTTCTCCTTTTTTAATGGATAAGCCAAGGCCCATTTCCAATGGCAATGTAATAGTTCCTTTTACATCTTGAGAATTAAGAATAGTGTCTTTTGGTCTTTCAACACCAAATCCATCTAAAGCATAATTGTAAATAATATTACTTTGCTTCGCGCTAATTTCTGCAGGAGTATTTGCAAAGAAACCTATTCCAATTTTTATTTTTTGTTTTAATTCGTGTCGTTTTCCATTTGATCCAATCGAATCAATTGTAAAATGGGTTTGTAATCCACCATTAAAAATAAAATCATTTATTTGTATAGCACGTTGTCTTTTTGTGTTATAATAAGTTATCGAACCCGGATAAATCACATCCGTTACTTGATTAATAGTTCCAAATAAATAATTTCCCGTTGCACCAATTGATAATTCGGACAACAATTGTTTTCCGAATTTTTTACGTTTATATTTAGATACTTCATGGTATTTAGTGAGAGTATCAGCTAATGCAGAATGTTGGAACTTAGAAAATTGTCGGCGAAATGGCTTTAACCCAAGGCCTAAAAAAACTTTATTAATTCCACCATCACCCTGAAAAAGATATGTCATTGGAATTGCACTACTTTCTTGCTTAGAAGTAATATTGTAACCAACTGTACTATAAGGCATGATACCAAAGGCCATCCCGCCTAATTTTTTTAAAGGAAAGCCTAGTGAACCATATGAAAAATTAATATTTTTTTTCTTGATAGACGCATCCGCATTACTAATTCTTGTAAACTGAGCCTGACCACCAATTTCAAGTGTAGTTAACCTTAATCCGGCTAAACCAGCAGGGTTGGCAGCATTAATGAAAAAAGGAGCAATAGTATCTTGATGGTAAGCAATGAAAGACCCTCCCATGGCAACTGGTGTTGCAAATGTTTGAAGGTTTAATTCTCCCAATCCATATCGAGAGTAGGGACTTGAAGTCAAAATTTGAGAATAGGAAAATGTAACCGAACCTAAAAAAGTAAGAGCAACAATGAATGTTTTCAAAAGAGAAATATGTTTATTTATGTTCACTATTATAATTTAAAATATCGTTCAATCCTTTTAAAACCAAATTTTGGTGGGCAAAGATGGGATTTTTTAACCGTTTTGCCAAGTATTCGCTATCACCTCCTGTTAAAACACAAATTAAAGGATTAAATTGTGTTTTATATGTATCAATAATGCCATCAATTTCGGCCAAACTACCATTCAAAACACCTGATAAAATTGAGTTTTGAGTAGTATTACCAACTAATTCATTAAACAAAAAATTAGCTTCAATGAGTGGTAATTTACTAGTAAATGTTTCTAGAGCTTTAAACTTCATTTGAATACCGGGCGAAATACCTCCGCCTAAATATTCATTTTTATTGTTTGTGAAATTATACTTAATGCAAGTGCCTGCATCTATTACCAAAACATTAGCATTTGAATACAAATAATATGCGCCAACAGAGGCCGCTAATCTATCGGATCCTAGTGTAGATGCTGACTGATATAGATTATGAAGAGGAATCTTAGTTTTTGTAGTAAACACTAATGTTGGCATTATAGAGTTTAGTGCTTTATAAAAATTTTCTTGTTCTGATACTACGCTCCCAATAATAGCCCTTTTTGCTTTATAAATAAAGGAGTTATCTGATAAAATAGAGTTTAAAGTGTCATAAACCTTATGTTCAATAAGGTTATTGCCATTAAACAAGGCTGCTTTAACGCGAGTATTACCAATATCAATAATTAAATTCAATGTTTATAAAAGTAACTAAATCCATTATATCTACTTTCATTTTAAGATTTTTTAATATTTGTTTTGCATTATAAATAATTCTCTTAAATTTGCAGCCCGAATACGTTGGTGCCTTAGCTCAGTCGGTAGAGCAACAGACTGAAAATCTGTGTGTCCCTGGTTCGATTCCTGGAGGCACCACAACCAAAGCCCTTAACTGATAGTTGAGGGCTTTTTTAATTTTTACGATGCAAGAAACTCAGCATATATTAATGATTGGGGCCGTTTGGCCAGAACCTAATTCATCTGCTGCGGGTAGCAGAACGATTCAATTAATTGAGCAATTTCAAAAATTAAGCTGGAAAATAACTTTTGCTTGTGCTGCAGCTGGCAGTGAGTTTAGTGTTGATTTTCAAAAATATGGTATAGAAAAAGTAGCGATTGAATTAAATAACAGCAGTTTTGATGAGTTCATTAAAAATTTGCAACCAAGCATTGTTTTATTTGATCGCTTTATGATAGAGGAACAGTTTGGTTGGCGTGTTGCCGAAAATTGTCCTGATGCTTTACGCCTATTAGATACAATAGACTTACACGCGTTAAGATTGGCCAGACAAGAGGCATTTAAAGAGAAACGAGATTTTGTATTAGAAGATATTTTAGATACAGATATTGCCAAAAGAGAAATAGCATCAATCTATCGTTGTGATTTAACTATCATGATTTCAACTTATGAAATGGATTTATTAATCGATTTTTTTAAAATAGATGCTAGCATACTTCATTACACACCATTTTTATTGGATGCCATTGAACAAATAAAAATTAATGACTGGCCAACTTTTGAAGACAGAAAACATTTTGTAACGATTGGTAATTTTTTGCATGAACCCAACTGGAATAGTGTGTTGTATTTAAAAGAAGAGTTATGGCCTTTGATGCGCAAACAAATGCCTGATGCTGAATTGCATATTTATGGTGCTTATGCATCACCTAAGGTAAATCAATTACATAATCCAAAAGAAGGCTTTTTGATTAAGGGTAGGGCAGATAGCGCACAGGAAGTTATGACGAGTGCAAGAATTTGTTTAGCGCCTTTACGTTTTGGTGCAGGACTAAAGGGTAAATTAATTGATGCGATGGAATGTGGCACACCTAGCGTAACAACTAGTGTAGGAGCCGAAGCGATGCGAGGTAATTTAGATTGGGGTGGAGTAATAACAGATGATGTAAACGATTTTGTAAATGGAGCAGTTGAGTTATATGCTAATAAATCAAAATGGTTAATGGCGCAAAGTAAAGGAGTTGAAATTATTAATCATGTTTTTGATAAAGGGGTACATTCGAAATTGTTGATTGAGAAGTTGGAACAAGTGCAACAAAAACTGAAGGAGCATCGGCAAAAAAACTTTATGGGTTCTGTATTAATGCATCATACCATTTCGGGAACTAAATATATGGCACGTTGGATAGAAGAGAAAAATAAAAAGCCCTCGTAAATATACAAGGGCTCTTTGTTTTTAATTTATCTTTTAATTCTTTTTACCAAATAAACGTAATAACGACAAGAACAAGTTGATAAAATCAAGATATAAGGTTAATGCACCCATTACTCCCATTTTTTTGAAGTCTGAAGAACCATCATTTATCTGTGCCATTTCCTTAATTTTTTGAACATCGTAAGCGGTTAATCCGGTAAATACTACAACACTTATAATACTAATAATATATCCCATTGAATCGCTATGCATAAACATATTAATAAGAGAAGCAATCACAATACCAATTAATCCAATCATTAACAAAGATCCCATTTTCGTTAAATCAGCTTTAGTCGTATAACCTGCTACTGCCATCACGCCAAATAAAGCGCATGTACTACCAAATACCACGCCTATTGAATCTAATTGATAAATATGGAATATAGCACTAAAGCTAATCCCATTTAATGCTGCGTAACCAAAAAAGATGGCCATTAAAGCAGCAAAGGGTAGTTTATTAAACGCGAAACTCATTACTAAAACAAGCCCTAAAGGTGCTAACATACAAATCCAACCCATAATAGAAATGCCTGTTGCATATCCATCTTCGCCAATATTATATAATAGGTTACCAAAAGTAGGATTGTAAGCAAATATTAATGAGAATAAAGTAGTAACCCCTAATGCTAAAAACATCCACGTAAATACAGATGCAAAAAGTGAACGTTCGTTAACAATTGTAGCGCTTTCAATATTATTTAAATCAGTTTTTTTAAAATTTGTTTCCATTGTTTTTTTGGTTGTAAAGGTACAATATTATAGAGGGGATTATTTCTAAAAAATGCTAAAATATTAACACTAAATCCTTATCATTAGTTGAAATAAAAACATGCGTGGAGGGCGAACATCGCCTGGCCTTAAACTATATTCAGCATTAAATACATTGTTCACAATAATAGAAGCTTTTAAAGCTTTTGAAAGTTGATAAGAAATTCTGGCATCATGAATCCAATCGCCAGCCCAACTAGCTACTTCTTTGCCTCCTATATAAAGGTATGTAGAATTTCGGTGTTCCTGTCTATATTCCTTTAAACCTTGAATAATGTACGTAGAAGGAATTGAATCCCAGTTTACACCATTTGCAATGTCATTGTACTCGTGCAAAATACTTTGTTCAAAACGTCTGTCAACATTTTCCATATAACTGTAATATCGTGTGCTCCATCCTATAGATATTTTTTTATAATCTAATTGAACGTCCGCTTTAAATAATTGTTGATTTCTATATTTTAATACTTTTAAGCCTTCTATTCCTAATGTATCTTTTAAAGGATCATAATTTAAGTATATTGGGTTTGTATATGTAAATCCAATTAAGGTTGTTACATTTATTGGACCCATTTTGCCTGTTCCAGTAATTGAGGCATCAATACCATTGATACGTGCATTACCAACATTTTGTGATTTAAATCCAGCTTTGTTGATGTCTAAGTAAAACTGCCCAGTTTTTTCTCCATAAATATCAAAGGCAAATTCTACCATTTCGCTATACTCTGTCCAAAACCCAGCAATATCCAAAAATCCTTTAAAATTAAATAGTTTAAATCCTTGTTTGATGCCTATTTCCGCACTCCATCCTCTTTCTGGTTGGAGAGATTGGTTTGGATAAATTTTTAAAGCGCTCACACTAGTACTTACATATTTTTCGGCAATAGTTGGAAAGCGGTATCCTTGCCCATACGAAGCACGAAGAAATGTATATTCTAACAAATGATAATTCATACCTGCTCTAAACACAGGTTGAAATGGTAAATCTTTTATTTGAGGGTTTAAATAACCTCTGGTATAAGATGTATCTATTCTGTTGTATTCGCCACGTATACCAACAGAGGTTGTTAACCTTCTATATTTATAATCAAACTGAGCATAACCTGCATAATTTTTTCCAGTATGTCGTCCATATAAGGAATCTGCAATGACTTGCTGTTCCATATAAACTGCACCATAAGTCATAGTGAAATTATTTTTGAAACGTTTTTGGTACTGAAATTCATTATAATATAATTCTGCTCTGGAACCTTGATTTTTATCGTTGGTATTATTCGTTAAATAATATCTCGAACGTAAACTAAATTTCCCTCCCTTTTTAGTGAAATAATTAATATATGGGTCAATATTACAACGTTGATTTGAAAAACGCTGAATGTTTAAGCCTTGAGGAAAATAAACAGAATCTGCATTCTGCCATAAGAAAAATAAACCACCTCGGGTTTCCATCATATTTGTATTAACGCCAATGGATAAACCTTGAATTTTTTTAAAGTTATAACGTAAATTCATATTAAAACGTCCACGTTTTTCTGTTTCTAAGTAGCGGTATCCTTCGTCGTTAAACATGTGCCCACCTAAAACTAAATCTAATTGACCAATTTTTTCGGAATGAGAAAAATTTACTCCGCTTTGTGTTTGACTGGTTCCTTGCCACCATTTGTATTTTAAATATTTAGGAGCATCGTAAGTAGCTGCAAATAATGATACGGTTGTTTGAGGCTTGTCTTTAGCATAAGCTGTGCGCATATTAATAACACCATTCATAGCAGATGAACCAAATAATGCCGAAGCAGCCCCTTTAATGACCTCAACTTGCTCTAGATTTTCTAAAGGCAGATAGTTCCATTTAATATCGGCCGCGTCTGCACTAATCATTGGCATTTCATCTACCAACATTAACACCCGAGTTCCAGCACCATAGCTGTAACCACTTCCCCCACGTATACTTGCTTGCCCATCAGATACAACTACTCCTGGCACCTGATTCATTATGACATCTAAGCTTTGCGAAGCTTTATTTTCAATAATGGCAGGTTTTATTACTTCCATACTTACTGTAACGTCAGATAGTTTTTGCTCAAACCTTCCAGCTGATATAACTACTTCATCTAATAATTGATTGCCATTAGCTACAGACTGGATTTCGTTACTCAAAATTATATTTACTGTAATGGTATCGTTTCCCTTAATTGTAATATTTTCAGAATATTTTTGATAACCTAAAAAACTACACTCTAAGGTATGATTTCCCTCTCCTGCGTTCATATAAAAAGCACCTTCAATATCGGCAGCAACCCCTTTAGTCTTATCTAAAACAACTACAGCCCCTGGCAATGACTCATTGTTAGATTTATCTTTTACTACTCCTTTAACAACTCCTAATGTTTGAGCGTAAATTTGGCATGTATAAAAAAATGCTCCTGTTAAAATATATTTGACGTTTTTAACCATTATCTGTTTAATTTTGCGAACACAATGTAATAATTAAGTATTATTTAACAAATGTCGGCTATCGATTTAACATATCAAATTGGACTAACTTTATTAGATGGAGTTGGCGATGTTTTAGCTAAAAATTTAGTGGCGTATTGTGGCAGTGCTGAGCAAGTTTTTAAAACGAGCAAAGCTCAACTCGAAAAAATTCCAGGTATTGGAACTTACACAGCTGCGGCTATATACAACAGCAAATCAGTTTTAGAAAGAGCAGAAAAAGAAGTTGATTTTATTCAAGTAAATAAAATTCAAGCCTTGTTCTTTACAGAAAAAAAATTTCCACAACGTTTAAAAAATTGTAATGACAGCCCTGTAATGTTATACTATAAGGGTAATGCCGATTTAAATACTGAAAAAATTGTGGCTATTGTTGGCACAAGAACGCCTTCGGTTTATGGAAAAGAAACGACTGAAAAGTTTATTTCAGATTTAACTAACAGCGGATGTTTAGTGGTTAGTGGGTTAGCTTACGGTATTGATATTACTGCACATAAGGCGGCTCTAGATAACGGTTTGAGTACTGTGGGCGTTTTGGCGCATGGTTTAGATAGGGTTTACCCATCTGTACATTCTAATTATGCCGCAAAAATGATTTTACAAGGAGGTTTGTTAACGGAATTCATGAGTGATACAAATCCTGACAAAGAAAATTTCCCTAAAAGAAATAGAATTGTAGCTGGCATGTGCGACGCTTTAGTTGTAGTTGAGTCTAAAAGAGGAGGAGGTAGTTTAATTACTGCTACAATAGCCAACTCGTACAATAAAGATATTTTTGCTTTTCCGGGTAGAGCAGGAGAAGTATTAAGTGAAGGATGTAATGGTTTAATTAAATCCAATAGAGCAAGCTTAATTGAAAGTTCAGCCGATTTAATGTATATTATGAATTGGAATCAGGAAGTGAAAAATAAAATAACCAAGCAAATTCCTTTGCTTCTTAATTTATCTGCCGAAGAGCAGTGTATCGTAAAAGCTTTTGACACTAAAAAACAATTGCATGTAGATGAAATTTGTTATGCTACTAATTTTCCCATCAGCAAAACTTCCGGATATCTTTTACAATTGGAGTTTTCAAACATTATTAAGTCACTTCCAGGTAAAATTTATCAATTAAATTGTTAAACAAAAACTTGTTTAAAGCTGATATTTCTCAGGCTTATAACAAACAAAAAAATCTGGTCACTGTTGTATTACATTCAAAAACAGTGTAACTTTACTAAAATTTTTAAAATCATGCAAACTACACAAGTAGATGTTCTTGTTATTGGAGCTGGACCCGCAGGAACAATAGCTGCAAGTATTATTAATAAAGCTGGATATAAAGTTAGAATCGTTGAAAAAGAAAAATTTCCTCGTTTTGTTATTGGAGAAAGTTTATTGCCAAGAGTAATGGACCATCTTGAAGAAGCAGGCTTGTTGGAGGCAGTTAAAAAAGCTGGATTTCAAGAAAAATTTGGGGCTAAGTTTGTTAGAGGCAATGAGGTTTGTGATTTTAATTTTAAAGATCAATTTAGTAAAGGTTGGAATTGGACTTGGCAAGTACCTCGCGCGCATTTTGATAAAATATTAGCAGATACAGCTGCATCAATGGGGGTTGATGTTCAACACGAAATGGCGGTAAAAGACATTAAATTTCAAGGAACGGATTCAACGACTACAGTTGTAAATAAAGATGGGGTTGAAGAACAAATTGAAGCAAAGTTTATTGTGGATGCTAGTGGTTATGGTAGAGTTATACCTCGGATGTTTGGATTAGATAAGCCATCTAATTTTGATCCTCGTAAAACACATTTCGTACATTTTAAAGATTTGAAACGCCCTGACGGTATTGATGGAAATCGTATTACGGTTGTTGTTCATCAACCACGTACTTGGATTTGGATTATTCCTTTTTCTAACGGCATCACATCAGTTGGTTTTGTAGCAGACCCTGAATTCTTTAAAGATTATCCTGAAGGAATGGTAGAAAGGATGAAAGACATTATTAATGCAGATGTTCATACTAAAGAACGTTTTGGAGATGCTGAAATGGTATTTGAACCTCGTACCATTGAAGGATATGCTATTTCTACTAAACAATTGTATGGAGATGGATTTGTATTATGTGGAAATGCTACTGAGTTCTTAGATCCTGTGTTTTCATCGGGAGTAACTTTTGCAATGGAATCTGGAAATAAAGCCGCTAAATTAGTTTGCGACACGTTGAAAGGAAATAAAGTAGATTGGCAAACTCAATATACAGATTACATGATGCAAGGCATTAATACATTTAGATCTTATGTGTCGGGTTGGTACGAAGGAGATTTACACGAAATTTTCTTTTCAGAAAATCCAGACCCGGAAATTAAAAAACAAATTTGCTCAGTCTTAGCTGGATACGTTTGGGATTTAGAAAATCCATTTGTAAAAAAACATGACAGAGCTTTAAAATCCTTAGCTAATGTTATTCGTTTGAATAAACAAAAAACTTCTGTTTAAAATTGCATTAATTTAATAAAATAAAAAACCTCCTCAATTAATTGAGGAGGTTTTTTATTTTTAATACATGTCTAATTATTTTTTAAATACAGTTATAAACCCACTGTACTTTTTATCTTGAGGAACATCAATTACGTAGAAGAACGTACCATCAGAAACACCATCACCTTTCCATTCGTTATTGTAGTTAGGGCTTTCAAACACTTTTAATCCCCATCTATCAAAGATGATTACATTTGTATTTGGATGGTACTCAATGTTTTTAATTCTAAAATAATCATTTGCACCGTCACCATTTGGAGTAATTACATTTGGTATTTCAACCTGACATGGAGGTAATACATTGATAACTTGTATGTCAGACATTTGGTATCCACAGCTATCCGAAATAACAACTTGAATTGAATAATTTCCTTCGTTAGCCGGAGTATTAGAAGATAAACCAGCGGTGTTAGAAATACTATTGCTATTAGGTAATAAAAACCATTGGTAGGTATAATTAGGATAACCACCGCTTGATGTTGATGATAATGTAAACGGAGTATTGCCACACAACGACACAGAATCAACGATGGCTATATTTAAAGTGTTAGGTAAAACAACAATTACATCATTATCATTTGCTTGATATGAACAACTATCCATTACAGTAACCTGCACAACATAAGTTCCACCAGAAGATGGACTAGTGTAGCTTAATGTTGGAGTGTTTGCTACAGGAATAGAATTAACTGTCCAGGTGTAATTATAAATAGCATGCCCACCTGTTATCGTTGCATTTAAATCAAGAGGTTTATTTGGACATGTTATAATTGAATTTGTTATAGTAATGCCTAAATCATTTGCAAAATTCTTAACAACTACAGTATCTGATGTTGGAATAGCGCAAGACCCACTAACAGCAATAACCAATGTAGTAGTAGAATTACTATTTGTAGTATAAGTTGATAATGTGTTAACGCCTGGTGCAGGTGTATTTCCTGGTAATTCTGTCCAAGAATATGTATAAGGCATGCCTGAATTTCCTGCTGTTGTTGAGCCTGCAGCTGCATTAAATGCATATGGCATATTTAAACATTTAGTAACATCTGGTAAAGGCGTAACAATTAAGTTTGCTTTAGGTATTACATTTACAGTAACCGTTTTAGTGTCAGGTGTGCTGCTTGGGCAAGGCGAATTACCAGTTACTACATATGTATTAACGCCAACTGCTGGAGGTATTACTGTAACGCCTGATGTTGTAGCGATAGATTGTAATGGACCGCCAGCACCCACCTGATAAAACCATTCATAAGTAAAAGCACCAGTTGCAGATAAATTTGTAGCACTTCCCTCACATAAAGTTACATTTCCACCTATTGTTGTAATACTTGTTGTAACAGGAGGATATAATACTTCAACTGTTTGAGTTACTACACAGCCACCAACGGGATTAGTAACAGAAATTGTATAAATAATATTGCCACTTGCAGGAGGAGTTCCTGATGAAGGAGCTACTTTAAGAGAATCATTTCCATAATTGGTTGTAATAGTTCCATTTGCCGAAACAGTTACCGTATAAGCTGATGGAGAAGAAGCTCCGCAATTACCAAACTTAATGTTAGGTCTATAAGTTGAGTTAGGTGTATAACTTGATGATGTTGTATTTGAACAAGCGGGGGTAACATCACTATTAAACCATCTCACAGAGTTAAACGTAGTTGCTGTATAAGGCGACGAAGAGTTGTTAGTGTAGTTAGCTGTTAAATCACTACAAACATCTACTAGTATGTTAGAAACACCGTCCCATTCGTAGGCTGTTGTAAAATTGTAAGTATTCCAACCTGTAGTAATATTGATTGTTGGTGCAAAATATACTTGAGATAATCCTGTATTATCAAAGGCTGTACCAACACCTAAATCATTTACAGACGTACACTTCAGTTTTATAGAAAAATTAGGGTAACTAGTTGTTCCAGTTATTGTAGTAATATCAAATGCAATGCTGGATATTTTACCTGCTTGCACACCAGCAGCTATTAGTTCACTGGCAGTATACAAAATCTGGTGCCTTGCATTTTTATACCAGTTACTGTAAATAGCGGGATATGTAGTTGAATTATTTACACTAGTACCAAATCCTAACTGTACAATGTTTGGAGTAGGACAAGATCCTGTAGACGATAAACCACAAGTTGCAGGAGCCACATCTCCAAAATCAAAATTTAATGTTACATCTTCAGGAAAACATAACACCGTATTTGTAGGAGTTATTGTAAAGTTAGTTGCTATTACGCCAACAGTAACCGTATTGTTGTAAATACATAAACCATCATTAATTACAGCCGTATAAGTTCCAGGAGCCAATAACGAAAGAGATAAACTTGTAGCACTAGTTGAAGTATTTGAAACTGTATTAGCTGCAGTTGGCCCGGTTACTAAATAACTGTAAGGTGCAGAAAAAGGAGTGTTTAAATTTATGATTGTAGTACCATTACTGTCATTAGGACAAACATTGGTTGTATTGGAGAAATAAGAACTCCCGCCTGTTACTAAATTTAATGTGTAAGCAATGGAGTCTCTACAACCGGATGCATTATTATATACTGCCGTATAAATATCACCAGCTTGAGCATTATTAATATAAAGTGTATCATTTATGCCAATAGGAGCAGGTATTAAGCTATTGTTGTAATACCAAGAATAATTACTTCCCCCCGATAAAGGAATAGCAGTGGCATTTCCACAAAATGATTTTGTTTGAGCTAGAAAGAATGGAGGGGAAACACCAACCGATAAATTGGCCGATGCTTGGCCGCAAGTAGTTGAAGAAACAAGCACACTATAGTTGCCAGGAGCAAGGCCTATGGCTGTTTGTGATGTTCCCGCGGGAGCACCAGAAGGTACTGCTGTCCAAGAATAAGTGTATATACCATTACTGCCGTTTGCTTGAACATAAGCCGTGCCTGAGTTTCCGCCCGCACATGAACTAGTTGAATTTAAATTAATAATGTTTACGGTTGTGAAACCAATTGTAACTGTTTGTGTTATTACACAGCCACCTGGCGAAACCATGTTAACAGAATAAGTTGTTCCAGGAGTAGCAGGATTTTCAATTAATGTGTCATTAGTGGCACCTGCAATAAGCCCGCTAGGTCCATACCATTGGTAGGTTGTGAAGCCAGTGGGAGCTACTAAAGTTGCAAAGTTTGAACCAGAACACATATTAGCATAAGGCGTACCAATACCTCCACATTCTGCATCAACATAAGCATAGCCCCAGTGTCCGCTTTGAGTGCAACCACCTACTTCAAAATTAATGGAAACGTTTGTACCTGAGGGTAAGGTTGATAAATCAACAGAGTAATATTGCCATTTTCTATAAAAAGTAGGGTCAAAAGCACTACCTACATTTGATTGCATTAATGAATCAGAAGGTAAAGATGATTTTGGGTTGAAAGTATAAGATGTACAGCCTGGTAAAATTGCCCCAGTCCCTTCATTTCTTACTTCTACTTTAAAATAAGGAGATTCTTCAACTGCATGTCCAGATGGATTTTGTAATACAACAGCATAGCTAAAAGATAAACGCTGATTAGTGGAAGATGAAGTTGTAATGTATTTTAATCGACAGGCTCTATAATTTGCATTTGTTCCATTCATTCTAACTGAAACAGGATCAAAACTGAATGGACTTACATAAGGAATTTGTGAAATTGTTTGAGTACCTACAGCTTTACAAGCATTTTCGTCATATCCGTTAATAGTTAATAGATTTGGATCTACTGCTGGAAGCGACATAATAGTATGGTAATTAACTGTATTGGAAGGAGGTACGTTATTGCCCGCGGTGTTTACAATGGCCCCTCCAGTGGACGTATAATTAGGATTTCCTCCTACTGGACCTGTAGCAACAGTTCCTATTCCACCCGTCCAGCCATTAAAATTATATTGCTCAAAACCCATATTAGGGCAACCTAAACTCATCGGTTTATTTGGCTCTAAATAAATAACGGTTTCTTGTATACCAGGAGTACCAGCAGCTTCATAAGGAGTGTGCTTATGCGCTTGTTTTGCTAAAGCTTTTTGTGAAGCAAAATCATTCTTCAAAAACTGAACGTATCCATCAATTTCGGTTGATTTGATTCCTTTAGCTTTTGCCTGTTGGCGAGCGCCTACTTCATCAAATTGATTTGGATCTATTTTTCTAGCTTGAGTAGTTTGTGATGTTAATGTTTGCGAAAAACATATGGCAATAAGCCCTAATACAATTAATAGATTTTTTTTCATGGTATATTTTTTAATTGGCACCTAAAATCTGAAATAAGTTTGAAAATTTTTTAGCATTTCCCAATTTTACTTTATTTTAGGCTAACTCAAATTTAAGCTTTTTTTTAATACTCTACAATTAATATCCTTCATAAAACTATAAATTTATCTATTAAAAAGTGCTATTAATTGTACTTCTATTATTTTGCACAAAATTTTTCAGTCTAAGCTTTTACGTTACCTTTGTAATTCAATATCATGGCATCAAATAAATTCAAAAAATACATTCGTTTTACTTGGCTATTAGTATGGCTCCCTTTTACGGTTATTCTTTTACTGATTAGCTTCATTTCGCTCGAACTATTTATTGATTTACCAAGTGTTAAGGAGCTGCAAAATCCTAAAAGTAATTTAGCTACTGTTATCTATAGTAGTGACATGAAGACTTTAGGTAAGTATTATGCCGAGAATAGAGTTAGTGTGAAATACTATGAATTGGACAAAGACTTGGTAAATGCCCTAATTGCTACCGAAGACGCTCGTTTTATGGAGCATAGTGGAGTTGATTTAAGAGCTTTAGGTCGAGCAGTTTTTGGTGCGTTAACAGGGAGTTCGAGTAGTGGTGGAGGAAGCACACTTTCGCAACAGTTGGCAAAAATGATGTTTCCAAGAGAGAAACTGAGTAAATTTCAAACAGTTGTTAGAAAGTTAAAAGAATGGGTTATTGCCGCTCGTTTAGAAAAAAATTATACAAAAGACGAAATTTTAGCATTGTACTTAAATAAGTTTGATTTTTTAAATCAAGCGGTTGGCGTAAAATCAGCAGCGCAAATTTATTTTAACAGAACACAAGATAGTTTAGAAATTCAGCAAGCTGCTATGCTCATTGGTATGGCAAAAAACCCATCATTATTTAATCCCGTTAAAAAAGCAGATACCACACTTCATCGCCGAAATGTAGTAATGATGCAAATGGTAGTGAATGGTTTTTTAACTAAAGAAAAATACGATAGTTTAAAAAAATTACCGCTTGGTGTTATATTCCATCCTGAAGATCATAATGATGGTTTGGCACCTTATTTTAGAGAATATTTACGCGAATATTTTTTAAAAACATGGTGTTCTAAACACATTAATCCAGAAACAAATAAACCTTATAATATTTACAGAGATGGTTTAAAAATATATACAACCATTGATTCACGCATGCAGCAATATGCCGAAGAGGCTGTAACAGAGCACATGAGCGATTTGCAAAAATTATTTACCAAGGAATGTAAAACCAAAAAAAACGCACCCTTTGCTTGGAACGTTAATAAAGAACAAATCGAAAACATTATGATGAGTTCGATGAAACGTAGTGATCGCTACCGCTCATTAAAAAACGCAGGCTTATCAAAAGAACAAATTATTGCAGAGTTTAAAAAACCAGTTGCTATGACGGTTTACAGTTTACGTGGAGATATTGATACAACTATGACTCCGTGGGATAGTATCCGTTATTATAAAAGTTTTTTACATACTGGTTTTATTTCCATTGAACCAACAACTGGTTTTGTGAAAGCATGGGTTGGTGGTGTAAATCATAGGCATTTTAAATTTGATCATGTGAAAGTGGGCAGACGACAAGTGGGTTCAACCTTTAAACCATTCGTGTATGCTTTAGCAATTCAAGAAGGTTATTCGCCTTGCTACCAAGTGGCAAACGTAAGAACGTGTATTGAAACTCCTGGGCAGCCTGCTTGGTGCCCTGATAACTCAGATGGTAATAAAGGAACCGGTAAGATGGTGACACTGCGTTATGCTTTAGCGGGTTCTATTAATTATGTAACAGCATGGGTGATGAAACAATTTGGTCCTGATGCTGTTATTAATTTAGTTCGTCGTTTAGGCATAACTGCGCCAATTGATGCTGTTCCATCTATTGCACTTGGCACTCCAGATATTTCGGTATTTGAGATGGTAGCTGCTAATGCTACGTTTGCTAATAAAGGAACGTATATTCAACCAACTTTTATTACACGTATAGAAGATAAAAATGGAAAAGTATTAGAAGAATTTTTCCCTACATCTGATGAAGTATTAAGCGAGCAACATGCATTTGCGATGATTCAATTAATGCGAGGTGTTGTTGATGGTGGAACTGGAGGTCGATTAAGAAGTAGACACAAATTATTTAATGAAATTGCAGGTAAAACAGGCACTACACAAAACAATGCTGATGGTTGGTTTATGGGATTAACGCCTGATTTAGTTGCTGGATGTTGGGTAGGTGGCGAAGAGCGAAGCGTACATTTTAACTCTACCGTTGAAGGACAAGGAGCAAGTATGGCTTTACCAATTTGGGGTAAGTTTTTTCAAAAAGTATATGCCGATCCAAGTTTAAAGATTAGTAAAAATGGATTTGTAAAGCCAGCCAATATGGGAGATGTTGAATTAGATTGCAGTAAATATGATGCGCAATCGGCATTAGATATCCCAATGGAAGATTTAGATTTTGAAAGTGGTGATAAGTAAATCACTATTAAATAAAAACCAATCATTATTTTTTTTCTTTGGAAACAAATATTTTACTATTTCAATAACCATTTCTTTAATCATCCTTTCAATTCAAATGTACCTTAATACAGGCACGTTGTCAGCTTATGCAGTCACATTACAAAACCCTTTTGTCATGGAGGGTTATATCGTAAATTACGATTATAAACATTATTTATTTAATTATCATTTTATCTTGGGCGATGCGCCAGAAACGTGGACTGGAGGATTAGTTTTAAGAAGAGTATTGTTTTATTTTTTAGCATTTCCATTCCTAAAATTATTTGGGTTATATACTGGAGGTTTTATTGCAGCATCACTTATTACGCTCATTTCAATTTATCACTTTATTAAATTCGTTTATGTTAACTTTAGCGTTAATCAGGCATATATTGCAATGGCATTACTATGTTCTTATCCAGGGATAATGTATTGGATTGGCTCTCCATTTTCTCAAATCATGATTGTACCTTGTTGCTGTTTGATTTATATACTCATGTGGAAAATAAATCAAACAATAAACATTAAAGATCACGTATTATATCTCTTAGTAATTGCCATTTTATTTACAGCTTATGATTTATTTATTTTTTTCTACCCAGCTATTTTAATCATCTATTTTAGGAAGGCACAATGGAAGCAAATAATTTTATCTATTCCAATTGTTGTATTACCTCAGTTGATTGTGATGATTTGGTTAATTCAAAGAGGCGCTTTGGAATTAGGAGGGGGTAATGTTGGTTTATATGCAACTATCGTTAATTCATATTTAAAGCCTCAAGATTTATCTTCATGGAATGGCCTTATAATCGAAGCACCTAAAATTTTAGTTTATAATTTTTTTGATTCTAATTTTTTATTCCTGCCACTATTATTTTTAGTGCTTATTATCTGGGGCAGGTTTAAAAAAGAAAATATTAATAATATTGAAGGAAGTATTTTGTTTAGTGCATTGGTAGTATTTTTGTTTAATAATTTGGCACCTTATTATTTTTCTGATTTTCAGATGCGAGGAGAATGGATTGCGAGGATTTATCAACCTATTTTTATTGTTTTAATTATGTATGTTGTCCGTTTTTCAAACATTATGTTTGAAGCAAAGGGATTGCAATGGCATTTTTTTATTGGGTTAATAGTATGTTGCCTAGCGGGAAATTTAATTATTAACTTTGGAGGATGTTTAAAAAGTAATTTTACCCAATGGGCTTGGTATAGATTTTATCAACATTCAGACCCAGGTACTATGCAAAAAAACTTAAAAACGTATGGTGTTAGACCTATTGGATTCCCTGATCACGAAATTAAAGGGTTACAACCATAAAATTAATACTATTGCATTAAAATCATAATTTAATTATGGTTAAATTAGCTCATTATTTAAGTTTTAATTTATGATAAACAGAGTAGTTAAAAATGCCGAAGAAGCTGTAAAAGATATTACAGATAATATGACTTTATTAGTTGGCGGTTTTGGTTTATGTGGTATTCCCGAAAATTGTATTTCGGCTTTAGTAAAAAAAGGGGCTAAGGGATTAACATGTATCAGTAACAATGCCGGTGTAGATGATTTTGGCTTAGGCTTGTTGTTGCAAACCAAACAAATCAAAAAAATGGTATCTTCTTACGTTGGTGAAAATGCTGAGTTTGAAAGACAAATGTTGAGTGGCGAATTAGAAGTAGAATTAATTCCTCAGGGAACATTAGCTACACGTTGTTTAGCCGCAGGTTATGGCATGCCAGTAATTTATACACCCGCAGGAGTTGGAACTGAAGTTGCTATTGGAAAAGACGTTCGTACGTTTACATACAATGGTGAAACAAAAGAGTATTTAGAAGAAAAAGCCTTTGAAGCAGATTTTGCTATTGTAAAAGCATGGAAAGGTGATACAGCAGGAAATTTAATTTTCCGTTCAACTGCACGTAATTTTAATCCTATGATGGCAATGGCCGGAAAGATTACTATTGCTGAGGTAGAAGAGTTGGTGGAAGTTGGACAGTTAGATCCCGATCAAATTCATACACCTGGTATTTATGTAAATCGTATTTTTCAAGGAGAAAAATATGAGAAACGTATTGAACAAGTAACAGTAAGAAAAAAAGGATAATAGAGTTACTAAACTAATTTTCAAAACAAATTTATGTTAGATAAAAATGGTATTGCTAAAAGAATAGCACGCGAAGTAAAAGACGGAATGTATGTAAATTTAGGAATTGGCATTCCTACGTTGGTGGCAAATTTTATACCTGATGGAGTAAATGTAGTTTTACAATCAGAAAACGGAATTTTAGGAATGGGTCCTTTTCCTTTTGAAGGAGAAGAAGATGCCGATTTGATTAACGCAGGGAAGCAAACCGTTACTTTATTAAATGGTTCATCTATTTTTGATAGCGCGATGAGTTTTGGAATGATCAGAGCTCAAAAAGTGAACTTAACAATTTTAGGTGCCATGGAAGTGAGCGAAAATGGAGATATTGCTAACTGGAAAATCCCCGGTAAAATGGTAAAAGGCATGGGTGGAGCGATGGATTTGGTGGCAAGTGCTAAAAATATTATTGTGGCCATGCAGCATGTAAACAAAACAGGTGAATCTAAACTATTACCAAAATGTGATTTGCCTTTAACAGGCATTAAATGCGTAAAAAAAATAGTAACTGAATTAGCGGTGTTGGATATTTTACCAACTGGAGGATTTCGTTTATTAGAGCGCGCGCCTGGAGTGAGTGTGGAACAAATTAAAAATGCAACCTTAGGAAAATTAATAATTGAAGGTGAAGTACCAGAGATGGTAATTTAGTTTTTAATCAATTTTTTAACGATTGTTTGCCCTTCTTTATTGCTTTAGTTTGATTGTGTTTGTAGAGAATATCATATTACTCAATCACTTTATCCACTACATAAATAGGGCGTTGGCGGCTGGCTTCTAAATTTCGCCACACGTATTCGCCAATAATGCCTAAGCCAATCATCTGAAAAGAAGAAACAAATAATATTACTACCATCATACTTGACCAGCCATCTGGCTCGGTACTGCCCGTAAATTTAAGTACAATAATAACCAAGCTATAAATGAGGGCAATAAAGCCTAAGGTAATGCCGGTAATAGAAATGAATTTTAATGGAGCGTATGAAAATGAAATAAAAGAATCAATAAATAATTTTATTTTCTTTTGTAAAGTCCAACGTGATTTTCCAACTTCTCTTTTTGATCTGGTATAAGGAATACAAACCATATCATAATTTAACCAAGCTAATAAATAAAGTGTGTTGGTGTTTTTTTCATTAATTTTCACCACTTCATCTTTTAATTGTTTATCAAAAAACACATAATCAAAACCACCGTCCGGTATATTTTTTAATGCAAATTTTTGAATGAGTTTGTGATAGGTATTTGAAAACGCTTTTTGAAAAAAGGAATCTTCTCTGTCAGCTCTATTTCCAACCACTAATTTAATACCGTTTTTCCAGTGACTATACATTTTCACCATCAATTCCGGTGGGTCTTGCAAATCAGCAGCAATAACCACACAACAATCGCCGGTGGCATAATTCATGCCTGCTAAAATGGCGTTATAGGAACCTACATTACCAGCCAATTTTATGATTTTTACTTTACCGGGCTGTTCATTTTTAAATTTAATCAATTCTTCAACCGTATTATCCTTACTACCATCATCTACCATTACATATTCAAAAGTAACGTCACTTTCAAATAAACTTTCGTTTTCAATTAAACGTTGTTTAGTAATGGGAATATTTTCGCCATTAAAATAACAAGGGATGATGATGGATAATTTTGGCATAAGTTTAAGAGTGTAACAAATATAACTTATTTGACTTTAACTAAGCCGTTTTGGGTTTCTTTATAAGCTTGATTTTCGTTGTTTAACCAAGCTTGTTTCGCCTCGTTATAAACTAATTTTTCCCCAAATTCATCTACCCAGCCGTGTTGTTTGGCGGGATTGCCGTAGTACAAAGCATGTGATTTCAAGTCTTTGGTAACAACGCTACCAATACCAGTCATGGCATATTCTCCTAACTTTATTCCGGCAAGTATAGTACAGTTAGCTCCTAGGGATACTCCTTTTTCAATGATTGTTTTTAAAGGAGTTTTAAATTGTTTACTTCTTGGATAAATATCATTGGTAAAAACCACATTTGGCCCAATAAAGGCATCATCTTTAATTTCTATTCCGTCCCACAAGTATACACCGGCTTTTATGGTAACGTTATTGCCAATTTTCACGTTTCCTTCAATAAAGCAATGCGAACAAATATTACAATTATCTCCAATGATAGCGTTCGGCAAAACAGCTACAAATTGCCATATTTTAGTCCCATTTCCTATAGAATTAGAATCAACTTGCGCTAAATCATGTTTGAAATAATCCATAAATTATGGCTTAATTAATTTAAAATCATCGTAACCTCTAATATAATCCTTCTCATCATATAACTCAGATGCTAAAACCAATTGAACAGCAATGTGGCTATATTGCATGGTGTGCCAACAGTATTTGGGTAAATATAAACCTTGACTTGGTGATTCTAGCGAAAACACATTTAAATCGCCATTTGGCATTTCAGTATTTACCACAATTCTACCTAAAGTAGCAATTAAAACCATTTCCGTTTGATGATGAGCGTGACGTCCGCGCACTACATTGTCAGGCGTATGGTAGCTCCAAAACACACGCTTGATGTCAAAAGGAACATTTTTCTGGTTTTCGGCAACAGATATGTAGCCTATTTCGGGGCTTCCCAGCTTTGGAAATTCTATAATTCGAGGATAATTCATTATCTGTACTAATTTGTTTGTTAACGAACTTAAAAGTGTAAAATTGTATTTTATGATTAAATAAATTACTTTTGCCCAAATCTAACTAAATTTTACATAATTATATAACGTATGAAAAACACTTTAATTAAAGGAATTCTTATAGCATCAATTTTCAATATTGTGTCATGTTCTAAAGCAAAGAAAAATACAGATGTTGTTATCAAATCTGAAATTAATATGGAGCATCAAATGTTAAATTTTCAAACCACAAAATCAGACAATGCCCCACATAACGGCAAATATATATCTAGTGTAGATTCGATTAGTCAGTTTGGTGCTGGGTATTCTTTTGTGTTTCCTGATAGTTTAAAGGATAGAAATTTAATGGTTTATGTAAAAGCTTGGGTAAGAGAGAATGAAGCTCCTATTGAAGGTTCGATTGTAGTAGCTTTATCTAATTCTAAGGGTGTTGGATTTTGGGGTGGATTTAAAACGAAAACTACAAATTATACTCCTAATACTTGGGTAGAAATAAATGATAGCGTAATTATTGCAAGCTCATTACTAAAAGATAATTTTGTTGAGTTAAGCGTTTTTGGGCATAAAACTATGGGTAAAGATAGATTTGATTTAGATGATTTAAATATTACTTATAGATTTTTTAAATAAACTATTTATGAAGTGTTTAATTCTGCACACTTTGATTTTTTTAAACTAATGAGTAAACTAAAATTATTTATTGATTTAACATTTAATAAAATCAAAAATTTTAAGCTAGTTGTAAAGTATAAAAAATATTTTCCAATCATTGTTTTTTTGATTGCATCGGTTTTTGTCTTTAATTTTCTAAATTTTAATGAAAATTTATCCACAAGGCCACGCTCTGTTCATGCGTGGGCTCAGTGTATGAGAGCGTCTGTAGCTAAAAATTATGCAGAAGAAAGCATGAATTTTTTCATGCCTCGTTTGCATAATACATTAGGAGGAGAAGGTATTACAGGGTTAGAATTTCCATTTGTGAACTACTCCGTAGCTATTTTATATAAGCTGTTTGGCTTTAATGAAGTTTATTTTAGGGGCTTTGTATGTCTTTCGATGTTCGTAGGTTTAGCATTCTTTTTTTTAATGAGCTACTCATTTTTAAAAAATATTCTTATTTCATTATTAGTAGTAGGACTTTGTTTTTTTTCGCCCGTGTTGGTATATTACACTACTAATTTTATGCCTGACGTTACCAGTTTAGGATTAGTATTGGTAGGTTGGTATTTATTTTTTAAATACTTAACCACTGGTAAAACAAAGTTTATTTACTGGCTATGCTTAGTTTTTACATTGGCTACACTCATAAAAATTACCTCATTTATCGCTTTCGGCGTTATCATATGTTTGTTGATATTAGATAAACTAAAATTCTTTAATAAAACTAATACTACTACCCAGCTCATAAAACATAAAAAACAATTTATTGTGTCAATAGTTATAGGCACTACAGCAGTTGTTGGATGGTACGTGTATGCTCAATGGCTAAGTAATACTTATAATAGCAATGCTTTTACGCTTGGAACCGTTTCTCCAAAAAGCAAGCAAGAATTTTTTGATGTATGCGAAGCCATTAAAATAAATTGGATTACAGAGTACTATAATCCTGATTTTTATATGATTATTTTTTGCGTATTAATTTCATTAATTATCTTTTTTAAATTTGTGAATAGGCTACTGTTTACTATTTTCTTTTTCACTACATTAGGTTCTTTTGCGTTTTCGATGTTAATGTTTTTACAATTTATGGCGCATGATTATTATATTATACCTCTTTTGCCATCTGTTTTCTTTTTGATTATTACTTTTTTTGATATGGTAAAAAGA
>JBKJPW010000148.1:0-11435 GCA_046594225.1 Bacteroidia bacterium | reverse complement strand
TTTTCATTAAAATTATATACACCTGAAGGCCTTCTTAATTCTATAAATCCTTGCGGCGCATCAATAGGAATAATAGTATGTTTTCCTTGAGATAACTTTACTTCTTTACTTTCAGTTGGAGGAATAGTATGTGCAATCACCTTATAGGTTGGAAAATCATCTAAATATAAGGTGTCTGGATTGCCTTTTTGATTTAAGGTATGAATGTAATTGTAAACATAATTTCCTGTAGCCGTATTATAGAAAGTCATGTTCACATTGGTTTCGGTAGGCAATGATTTTGAATCTAATAAATTTACCTGCGACGATGTTTTATTTAATTTTTGTTTAGAAATAATGGAACTGATATCTTTTACCAAATTGGCACTATCAAAATCAAAGTAATCACCCACGCATTCAAATGTTTTAATTTGCTCAACAGTTAAACCAATTCCAATAATAAAAGGTTTAAATACAATTCCTTTCTCCATTAATTTTTGACGAGCCTTACAAGGGTCTCCATCACACTCCTCTATACCATCAGTAATTAAAATAATCATATTCACCGCTTTGGCGTCAGGAAAATCATTTGCTGATTCGGTTAAGGAATGTTCTATGGGTGTAATACCCGTTGGTTTAGCTTCAGCAACTTTACTTTTTATCAAAGCCACATTATTTTTTGAAAAAGGAACTACCAGTTTTGAATCCTTACAATCTCCTGGAGGATATTTTACAGTATGGCCGTACATACGTAAAGCAAACTGAATGTTTTTTTGCTTATTAAGGCTATCTAAAAATTTGTAAAATAACGCTTTAGCACCTTCTATACGCGTGGTGTTTTTGTGTTTAGTTTTCATACTATTACTAGCATCAAACACAAATAATACCCTAGTTAAAGTAGGTTCTGTTTTTTTTACTTGCGCATAAATAAGCTGCGTGCAAAATAAAATAACAATAAAGGGTATAAATCTTAGTAATCTCATTTAAATTATAACTTCAAATGTACACGAGGTTACAGTTTAAAAAGATAAGAAAAAGGAAACTTATTAAAAATGGAATGCTAAGAAAGAGTTAGCGAATGATATTCAAATGCCCTTTCAACTGAATGAACTCTCCACGAGCATTCTTATACTCTATCATATATACGTATACATCGTCTGTAGCAGCATCACCCGTCCATCCTTCGGTGTCGCTGTGGGTTTCAAATATCTTATCTCCCCAACGGTTAAATACCATTACTTTATAATCTGTTTTCTCAACATACTGAGCAACTGGCAACCACACATTATTAATACCTCTTGGAGCAAAAGCATTAGGCACAAACACACTTACCTCAACATAAGCATCAGCTGGATTTGATTTTGCTTTATCCATAAAGCCATGCACATTACCAGGCCCTTCAACAGCCTCTACATAATAAGAGAATTTACCTTGATCGCTTACAAAATCTTCTACGTTATCTACATACGTTTTTGTTCCAACTGGTATATTATTAATGGGTGTTAGATCAAAAATGCCATTTACAGCACGATAAATATTATATGAAGCCACTCCTCCACCCCATTTAGTATAGTCATCCCAAGTCAACGTATTATAAAAAATATTTTCGTTGTCATTACTCACATGAAGTACTACTGATTTAGAAGTATCACTCCAAACTCCAGGGTTATTACAATCATCTGCTACCTGGATTTTATAATAATAATTTTTATCCGCTGTTTTCACATCTGTATCCGTATATGTTTGAGGCATGAACGTTGAAGAAGCTACAAAAGTTAATTTGGTAAAATTAATGCCGTCTTCTGATTTATAAATATTACAGCCTTTAAATGGATTGCTTAAATCAATCGTAAAAGATATTTCTATTTGTTTACTAGCCGTATTAACACTTACCGAATTTATATCTACAAAAGCAGGTCCTGGAAGTCCGGTAGCAGTAAAACACGTTTTATTAGAACTTGCACTAATTGTTAAATCAGTATTTCTCACTCTAATAAAATAACAATACACATCGCCTGGATTTAAACCCACATGTGAAAACGAAGTGACGGTAGATGAACCAACCGCAGAATAAGTTCCACCATTTACAGAACAATAAATATCATACCTTAAAACACCTTTAGGTAAATTAGAATAAGCCGTCCAATTTAAACTAGCTGTTCTCGAACATAAATCATATGCAGGAGCAGTTAAAAATATGGTGTTATACGTCACACTAGGAATCGCGTAATTACCACAACTATCAACAGGAGAAATACAATAACCTAAAGAGGAAGTGCCAGGCGAAGAACCTGGGACTATATAAGTCGTGTTATTATATCCCTGAATCGTATCTATTCCTGTTAATGAAGTGCCATTTGATAAAAAAATAACATAACTATTTACATCTAAATTAGTAGAAGGTTGCCATCCCATTACAACCTGTCCTGATGAATTAACCGAAACTGAATCAATCACAATAATTGGTGGTGGTTGAATATTTTTACAAGTATCTCCTTTTATGTTAGATACAGATGTACAGCCCGAAGCATCGGAAATTTCGACTTTATAGTTATAAAATACTTTGCAACGAAAAATGGTGTCTTTATAATTTAATTTATTTCCAGTATAAATAGTTGTCCAAATTCCCGTAGGATATTCTCTTGATAGCGTATAAGTTGATGAAGATGAAGGTAAGAATGGTGTTCGAACAGCATTCCAGTTTAAGTTTGCAACTCCGTTAACACTAGCCCCTGTCATATTTAAAAAAATTGATTTTAAGGTGTCTGAAGGTGTGGATGTTGCTGTTCCAGCACTACTAACAGTTACTACATAATAGTAATAAGATTGTGAGCTCGTTCCAGAAGGCGCATGAATAAAAGTTGTTTGTGCATATGAATTAACGGTTCCCGCTAAACTAAACCCAAAACCTGTAGCTGAGGTATAAATTTGATATTCTGTAAATAAGCCACCCGGATCTGGTGGTATAATCCAAGATAAAGTAGTACTAGTAGACGAAGTAACCGACACACACCTTAGGACTGGCGCAGCAACTTGGGCATTTATCTTTGTAAAGAAAAATACGTTTAACGTCAATAAAAAATATAATAGGTTTTTTTTCACTAAATGATAACTAAATAATTGTTATTCAATTACAAAGGAACGAAAATCTAACCGTTTTAGTATGTAAAAAAACATAAAACTATTAAAACACCTATTTTAATGAGTAAGTCTTAAAAAAACGATATTTTTGCACCACTAAACTTAACCACTATGCAACAAGCTTATATTATAAACGGTGTTAGAACCGCCATCGGAAATTTTGGAGGAACATTATCAACTGTTAGACCAGATGATTTAGCCACTTTAGTTTTAAAAGAATTAATGACAAAAAATCCATCGGTTGATTTTAGCAAAGTGGTTGATGTGATTATGGGTTGCGCCAATCAAGCTGGTGAAGACAATCGTAATGTAGCTCGTATGGCTTCCTTAATGGCTGGTTTACCAATTACAGTTTCTGGACAAACAGTTAACCGTTTATGCGCCTCTGGCTTAAGCGCTACTGTTGATGCGGCAAGATACATACAATTAGGCGAAGCAGAATTAATGATTTCGAGCGGTGTTGAAAACATGACTCGCGGACCATTAGTCATGAGTAAAGCAGGTTCAGCTTTTGGGCGCGACCAACAATTATTTGACAGTAGTTTTGGATGGCGTTTTATTAATCCAAAATTAAAAGAACAATTTGGCGTTGATGCCATGGGAGATACCGCTGAAAATGTTGCAGAATTACATAAAATTAGCAGAGAAGACCAAGATGCATTTGCTTTATGGAGTCAACAAAAAGCTGCTAAAGCTATTGCTGCTGGCCGTTTTGAAAAAGAAATTGTACCCGTTGAAATTCCTCAGAAAAAAGGCGATGCCATCATTTTTAAAACAGATGAGTTTGCAAAAGCTAATACAACATTAGAAGGTTTACAAAAATTAAAAGCTTCTTTCAGAAAAGATGGAACAGTAACAGCCGGTAATGCTTCAGGATTAAATGATGGAGCGGCAGCTATTTTATTAGCAAGCGAAAATGCTATTAAATCGTATAATTTAAAACCATTAGCGCGTATGGTGAGTAGTGCTGTTGTGGGTGTTGAACCTCGCATTATGGGTTTAGGTCCTGTTGAAGCAGCAAACCTAGCATTAAAAAAAGCAGGTTTAACTTGGAATGATATTGATATTATTGAATTAAACGAAGCCTTTGCAGCTCAAGCATTAGGCTGTACTCGCCAATGGAAATTAGATGACAAAGATCCTCGTATTAATCCAAATGGTGGAGCAATTGCATTAGGACATCCTTTAGGAATGAGTGGAGCTCGTATTATCAATTCGGCTGCTATCGAATTAAATCTTCAAAACAAAAAATATGCATTAGTTACTATGTGTATTGGTGTTGGACAAGGTTATGCCGCTATTATTGAAAAAGCTTAAATATAATTATGATTTTAGAAGTTAGATTTCAGATTTGCTAAAACTTCATAAATCTTAAATCAAAATTCTTAAATGGTATATTTAGATTATAATTCTACAACCCCTGTTGATGAAAGAGTATTAGCTGAAATGCTGCCTTTTTTTACTGAACATTTTGGCAATGCTTCTAGTAAAACACATGCTTTAGGTTGGTATGCGGAAGGCGCTATTGAAAAAGCGAGACAACAAGTGGCTGATTTTATTGGAGCAGAATCTTCTGAAATTGTTTTTACATCAGGAGCTACCGAGGCTATTAACATGGCTTTGAAAGGAGTTTTTGAAGCTTATCAAACCAAAGGAAATCATATCATTACTTGTAAAACCGAACATAAAGCTGTTTTAGATACTTGCGCTTATTTAGAAGAAAAAGGTGCAACTGTTACTTACTTGAATGTTGACAGAGAAGGACGCATTGATTTAGATGAACTGAAAGAAAGCTTTACTGATAAAACCATTTTAGTAGCTATTATGTCTGCTAATAACGAAACCGGTGTTTTACAAGATTTAGAAAAAATAGCAGAAATCACCCATCAACATGAGGCTATCTTTTTTAGTGATACCACTCAAATGGCAGGAAAATTACCAATTGATGTTAACGAAATGGGATTAGACATGTGTTGTATTTCGGCACATAAATTATACGGTCCAAAAGGAGTTGGCGCTTTGTATGTTCGTCGCAAAAACCCTAGAGTTAATTTAATTCCCTTGTTTCATGGTGGCGGACATGAAAATCAAAAACGAAGTGGCACTTTAAATGTTACTGGAATTGTTGGTTTAGGAAAAGCTTGCGAAATTGCTAAAACCGAATTTTGGGATGATAATATGAATATCTCTAAAGTAAGAGGTTATTTAGAACATCAATTACTTGAGATATCTGATTTAAGAATCAATGGTTCAACAAGATACAGACTCTACAACACTTCTAATCTGTACTTTCCCAAACTAAAAGATGGAAGCACTGTTTTCTCTCACATTAAAAACCAATATGCGGTTTCTTTAGGTTCGGCTTGCACTTCAGCTAATGCAGAACCATCTCATGTTTTAATGGCCATGGGCTTGGATAAAGAAGAATCTGAGAACTCAATTCGCTTTTCTTTTGGTAAAAAAAGCCAAAAAGAAGAGGTTGAAAAACTAGTTGAACTAATCTTGTCGCTTTATAAATAGCATTCCTCTCATAAAATAAGCTTTAAATCGTTCATTTTCAACAATTTCAACTATCAGATGTTAAATAGTAATAGTTTTAAGGTATATAAATTTTACTATAAAAAGCTTATCTTTGACCTAACAAAAAAAGAGTACAAATTAAACACAAAACAAATGAGTGCACAATCAATCAGATTCAACAATGCCAATCGTTCATTTTATTTAACAGCAAAAAAAAGAGTAGACGATTACTTCAAAGAAAACAATCTTTCTCGCTACGGTAACGCACAAATGGTTATCAAATCCATTTTTATGTTTGCCCTTTACTTCACACCTTTCTTATTACTAATATTTAACGCCTTCGACAATCTTTGGATTCAATCCTTACTTTGTGTACTAATGGGCTTTGGAATGAGCGGAATTGGATTATCTATCATGCATGATGCCAATCATGGTTCTTATGCACGTAATGCAAAATTAAATGCCTTAATGTGTCGTAGTATGAATTTTATTGGTGGTAGCTCTATCAACTGGCAATTACAGCACAACACATTACATCATACTTACACTAATATTCATGAGCACGATGAGGATATTGCTCCTCCAGGATTTATGAGATTTGACCCACATGCAGAGCATAAATGGGTACATAAATTCCAATTTATATATGCATGGTTTTTTTATGGTTTAATGACAATTATGTGGGCTACTACTAAGGATTTTCAACAATTAGCTCGTTATGAAAAAATGGGTTTATTAGTGACTAAAAAAACGACTTACAAAAGACAATTAATTTTATTGATTCTTAATAAAGCTTTTTATTTAGGGTATAGCCTTGCATTACCTTTATTAGTAATGGAAAGTCCTTGGTACCAAATTGTTATTGGTTGGGGTATTATGCACTTTACTTGTGGATTAATTTTAGCATTGATTTTTCAACCAGCGCACGTGATTGATTTAACTGAGTTTCCTTTACCAGATTCTAATGGCAATATGCAAGATGACTGGGCAGCTCACCAATTAAAAACAACGACTAATTTTGCTCAAAAAAGCTGGGCATTCTCTTGGTTTGTGGGTGGTTTAAATTTTCAAGTAGAGCATCATTTGTTTCCAAACATCTGTCATGTTCACTACAAAAAAATTGCTCCAATTATTGAGCAAACCGCTAAAGAATTTAATTTACCATACTATACTAAAAAAACATTTGTTGGTGCTGTAATTGCGCACGGTAAATTATTATACATGTTAGGAAAACCAAACCATGCAATGGCATAATACTTAACACATCATTGTTTAAAATGCAGATCTCAACGGTCTGCATTTTTTGTTTTAAAAGACTTACTTCGTGTAAACATTTATTAAACAACTATGCGCGTTCATTTAATTGCAATAGGCGGAAGTGCCATGCACAATATGGCTTTAGCTTTACACGAAAAAGGCTTCAAGGTTACAGGTAGTGATGATGAAATAAACGAGCCGTCAAAAACCCGTTTAAAAAATGCAGGAATTTTACCTCCCGAAATTGGTTGGTTTCCCGAAAAGATAACATCAGATATAGAAGCAGTCATTTTAGGAATGCACGCTCGTGAAGACAATCCAGAATTAATAAGAGCAAAAGAATTGAACTTAAAAGTATATTCTTATCCTGAATATATTTACGAAGCAACCAAAGATAAAACTCGTGTGGTTATTGGTGGAAGTCACGGTAAAACAACCATTACGGCAATGATTTTACATGTTTTACATTACAATAAAATAGATACTGATTATTTAGTTGGCGCACAGTTAGAAGGTTTTAATACCATGGTTAAATTAACTAAAGAAGCTCCCATTGCTATTATTGAAGGAGATGAATATTTAGCGTCACCAATTGATCGAAGGCCAAAATTTCATTTATATAAACCAAATATTGCTATTTTAAGTGGCATTGCCTGGGATCATATCAATGTGTTTCCAACCTTTGAAAATTATGTGAGTCAGTTTGAAAAATTTGTGGATTTAATTGAACCTAACGGCTGTTTAATTTATTGTAACGAAGATAAAGAACTACAAAAAGTAGCCGATAACTCAGGTAAATCAAATAATATTACAAAAATACCCTACTCTATTCCTAAACACCGAATAGAAAATGGAACCACTATTTTAGAAGACAACAAACAAGATATTCCTTTACAAATATTTGGCAACCATAATTTAATGAACCTTAATGGTGCTCATTTGGTTTGTAATAAACTAGGTTTAACTGATACTCAGTTTTATGATGCCATTCGATCCTTTAAAGGAGCAGCCAAACGTTTAGAGTTAGTTTCAAAAACAGATTCCTTTGCTTTTTATAAAGACTTTGCTCACTCTCCATCTAAACTAAAAGCAACTACACAAGCTGCCAAACAGCAATTTGCAAATCGCAAAGTTTTAGCCTGTATGGAATTACATACATTCAGTAGTTTAAACGAAACCTTTTTAGCCGAATATGATGGCGCGATGAATGATGCTGACGAAGCTATTGTTTATTTTAATCCTCATACAATTGCCCATAAAAAATTAAAACCTATTACTGAAGAACAAGTTTTAAAGTACTTTAACCGTAAAGACCTTAAAATATTTACTGAGAGTAGTGTTCTAGTGAGCTATCTTAAGTCTAAATCATTAAAAAATCATGTATTATTGATGATGAGTTCAGGGAATTTTGATGGTATTGATTTTAATCAACTTTCTTCTGAATTAAATTTGAACTAAATCCTATTTTGCCTAAAGTCCTTCGTATAATTAACCGATTTAATATTGGTGGCATTACTTATAATGTCAGTTACCTATCAAAATATTTAGAAGATGATTTTGAAACACTTTTAGTTGGTGGTCCTGAAGAAGAAGGTGAAGATAGCTCCTTATATATTCCAGAAGGTTTAGGGCTAAAACCAAGAGTTTTACATGAATTTCAACGTGAAATTAATCTTAAATCTGATTACAAAGCGTATAAAGAAATTAAGAAAATTATACGAGAATTTAAACCTGATATTGTACACACACATGCTTCTAAAGCAGGTGCCATTGGAAGATTAGCGGCTATAGATTGTAATGTTCCTATTATTGTGCACACTTTTCACGGTCATGTTTTTCATTCCTATTTTGGGAAACTTAAAACTGCTTTTTATAAAACCATTGAACGCTATTTGGCTAAACATTCAACTGCCATTGTCGCCATTAGTAATAAGCAAAAACTAGAACTTTCCGAAACTTTTCAAATAACAACAAAAAATAAAATTCACGTAGTTCCTTTAGGTTTTGATTTAACAAAATTCACCTTAAACAAAGAAAAAAATAGAAAAGAATTTAGAGAGAAATATAATTTAAAGGAAGATCAATTAGCTATAGGTATCATTGGAAGGTTGGCTCCTATAAAAAATCACAGTTTATTTATTGAATCAATTTCTTATTTAAAGAAAAAAGGCGTCGCTAAATTCAAAGCGTTTATAATTGGAGATGGCGATACGAGAGATTTTATTACATTGGCTTGTACTCAATTTAATGTGACTTGGTCAAACAATCCAACGGATGAGGTCGATGTAATTTTCACATCTTGGATTACAAATGTTGAATGGGCATTGCATGGTTTGGATATTGTAGCTTTAACCTCTTTAAATGAAGGGACTCCTGTTAGTATAATAGAAGCACAAGCATCTGGAAAATATGTAGTTTCTACAAATGTGGGCGGTATTGAAGATGTTTTACATCCAGAATGCGGTTTATTATCTGAAATAACAGATAAAAGTGGTTTTTTAAATAATTTGTACACTGCTTGTACTCAAAAGGAACATTTACAAAAATCTTCTGAAAAAGGTGAAGAATGGGCGCTTTCAAAATTTAGTTATATGCGATTAGTGGAAGATATGAAGCAATTATATAGTCAATTATTAAAAAGCGCATGATTTTTGATATTAAGGGATAAATTCTAACTTTGTGATATAAAATATACTTATGCGTTTTTTTAAATATTTCCTTTTACTATCTATAACATTTTGGTTTTCTTCCTGTAAACTTTTCCGTTCAAATTTAATGTTAAAAACACCAAAGGATTATACTTACGATAAAATTGCAGACTCTTTATCGAAAATGGATTATAAAATTGACGGGAATGATATTGTAAATATTAGAATTTTCGCAAATGATGGTTTCAAAATTGTTGACTTAGCAACTTCTAGTCAGGTATCTCGTTTTATTGAATTAGACTATGTTGTTAACCGAGATGGAACTTGCAAACTACCTCTTGTAGGAAGAATTAAATTGGGAGGATTAAGTGTAAGAGAGGCTACTGAATATTTAGAACAAATTTATGCAGACTACTACGTAAAACCATTTGTTTTTATGACAGTTGTTAATAAGCGTGTTATTGTATTTCCAGGAAATGGTGGGGCTGCCAAAGTTTTAAGTTTAACTAATAATAATACAACCGTTATTGAAGCATTAGCCTTAACTGGTGGAATTGCAGAGGACGGAAAAGCTTATAAAGTAAAATTAATTAGAAATCAAGGAGATAAACCAAAAGTTTACTTATTGGATTTATCAAAAATAGAAGGCATTGCAGCTGGCAATACAGTTGTATTAGCACATGACATTATTTATGTTGAACCAAGATATCGACTTGCCAGAACTCTAGTTTCAGAGTTAACACCAATCATTTCATTAATTAGCTCTACTTTCTTACTATATACTCTCGCTACGAGGATAAAATGATACAACCTCAGGGAAATAACTCCATAGATAAATATAGAGACCGGGTTTCTAAATTTAGTAGTGAACTAGATTTAGGATTGGTTTTTTATATTGTAAAAAAAAGTTTGTGGTTTGTTCTTGCTTTTTTTGCAATTAGTATTGGAGCTGCGTCTATATATCTCAGATATAGTCAACCAGAATATGAGTCATCCACAATTATTCAGGTAAACGAAAACAACCAAGCGTCAAAAGTACTTCAAATGACAAAATTTGATGATGCTGATAATAAAATAGCGGAAGCTATGGAACAAATTCGCTCAAAAATATTTTTGAAGCGAGTTGTAGAAAAATCAGATGTTCAGATTAGTTATTTCAATGAAGGTACTTTTAAAAACAATGAATTATATACATCATCACCTTATTTAGTAAAATTTAATGTAAAACGCAATAGCATTTATGGTGCTAAAATTTATATAAATTTTAATGGTATAAATTCAGGGACTTTATCTTTTATAGCTGAAGGGAAAAATAACACATTACCTTTTACAACCAACAATGTTGTAAATTGCCTATATTTTGAATTAAGTATTTTCCCTAATTCACAACTAGATAATCAAGTAGTGAAGTCTCAATTAATAGAAAATAATAAATCTTATTTTATTATTAATGACATTGATAATGTAACGGCTAACCTTCAAACTAAAATTGATATTAAACTAATTAATGAAGCGGCTCGCACAATACTAATAAAAGTAAAAGATATCAATCCAGAAAAATCAAGAGATTTAGTGAATCTCATTTCAAAAGAATATTTAAAATTTGATGTAGAGCGAAAAAGTGAAAGTTCTAAAAGTATTATTGCTTTTATTGATGGCCAATTAGATTTAGTGTATAATGATCTAAAATCATCCGAAAATAACCTTCAAGAGTTTAGGAAAGAGCATAATTATACAGTTAAAGAAAACACAGTTGATCCAAATCTAATGAGGTTAACTAAAATCGAAGACGATATGTTAAAAGTAGAATTGGATGAAAAAATTTTAGCAGAGCTTCAACAAAACATTGTAAAGAATAAAAGTATAGATACCTACCAATTAATTTCTTTG
>JBKJPW010000142.1:0-7611 GCA_046594225.1 Bacteroidia bacterium | reverse complement strand
TAGATAAAATCAGGAAAGTAACAATTACAGCAACTTCTACAATGAATTGCTAATCATTGTAAATTTAATACAAAGCCTCTGCCAACTAGCAGGGGCTTTTTTTGTGAATATTTCCTGTAAATTCCCCCAATTTTCACTATCTTTGCCGCCTTAAAAATTATTATAATAAAGTTCAATGGTTTCTATTAATGGCGTTACGGTTTCGTTTGGTGGGTATAATTTATTCGACAATGTATCTTTTTTAATCAATCCGAAGGATAGAATTGGTTTGGCGGGTAAAAATGGTGCCGGAAAAAGTACCATGCTTAAAATTTTAGCAGGTTATCAATCGCCTACTAAAGGTGAAGTATCGCGCCCTAAAGATTGCAAAATTGGCTATTTGCCTCAGGATATGACACATCAACATGGTCGTACGGTTTATGAAGAAACAGAATCTGCCTTTGAGGAAATTAAATTATTACAAGCAAAGTTAGTTGGTATTAATCACCAATTAGAAACCCGTACCGATTACGAAAGTGATGAGTACATGGTTTTAATTCAGGATTTAACGGATATCAATGAGCGCCTTAATATGATTGGCGTTGAAAATACAGAAGAAGAAATTGAAAAAGTATTAATTGGTTTAGGATTTCAACGTAAACAATTTCACATGCAAACTTCAGAGTTTAGCGGCGGATGGCGTATGCGAATTGAATTAGCTAAATTGTTATTGCAAAGACCAGATGTGTTGATGCTCGATGAGCCTACCAATCACTTGGATATTGAAGCGATTCAATGGTTAGAAGATTTTATGGAAATTTTTTCGGGAGCGGTTATTTTAATTAGTCATGATAAAACATTTTTAGATACCGTTACAAAACGTACGATTGAAATTGTAAATCAAAAAATTTACGATTACAAAACAAATTATTCTCATTATTTAGTATTACGTCAGGAGCGTAAACAACAGCAAGAAAACGCGGCTAAAAATCAGCAAAAAATGATTGATCAAACAGAAGTGTTGATTGATAAATTTAGAGCTAAAGCTAGTAAATCGGCTATGGCGCAATCGTTGATTAAAAAATTAGATAGATTAGATAGAGTAGAAGTGGACGATATGGATACAGCTTCTGTTCGTTTCCGTTTCCCACCTCCAGCACATAGCGGTAAGATTGTTATTACTGCTGAAAATGCTGGAAAATCTTATGGCGATAAATTTATTTTTGGAGGTGCTAATTTCATCATCACAAAAGGCGAAAAAATTGGTTTAGTTGGTCGTAATGGCGAAGGTAAATCAACCATGATGAAAATGATTGCTGATAAAGTTAAATACGATGGTACTATTCAATTAGGGCATAGCGTATTGATGGGATATTTTGAGCAAGATCAGGAAGAGAAAGTTGATTTAGATAAAACCGTTTTTGAAACCATTGATGAATTAGCTGTTGGAGATGTTCGTCGCCAGGTGCGTAGTTTATTAGGGTCATTTTTATTTCAGGGAGATGACATTGATAAAAAAGTAAAGGTATTAAGTGGAGGAGAGCGTGGACGATTAGCTTTATGTAAATTATTGTTAGAGCCATATAACTTATTGTTATTAGATGAGCCTACGAATCACTTGGATATTAAATCGAAAGAGGTTTTAAAACAATCGCTAATTGATTACGAAGGAACGTTGGTGATGGTAAGTCACGATAGAGATTTTATGACCGGCATGTGCGATCGTTTATTTGAATTTAGAGATGGACACCTAAAAGAATATTTATGTGACATTAAAGAGTTTATGGAAATTCGTAAAGTGGAACGTTTAAATGAATTGGATTTAGATAAGTCTGGTGTAAAAGCAGTTTCGGTTGTTGAGAAAAAAGTGGCTTCGAGTGCCTCAGCCACCAGTAGTAATTTTGAAGAGCAAGAAAAGAAAAGAATACAAACTCAAATTCAATCTCAAATTAAAAAAGTAGAAGAGCAAATTGAGTTGTTGGAAACGGAAATAAAAACATTGGACGCTCAATTAGCAGTTCCTGCTACTTATGAAGAGTTAACAAAAAATCCTAATTTTTTTAATGGCTATAATAAATTGAAAAAAGATTTAGAAACGGAGATGACTAAGTGGGAAGATTTGAGTTCGAGATTGGTTTAATTTATTTATATTATTATTAATTAAACCCTCGTTTAAAATAAACGGGGGTTTATTATTTTTACTTATTTATTAATCATATTTTGCGTCATGAAGTTGAGGTATTTATTAATTGTAATTAGTTGGTTTTGTAGTTCAAATAATTTTGCACAAACATCTACTCTTGATTCCTTATTAAACCTTTTAAAAAAGGATAAAGAGGATACAACTAAGGTCATACATTTGTATAAAATTTGTTATGAATATGATGCGATAGGAGAGTATGTCAAGGGGTTAGAATACGGTAAACAATCTTTAAAGCTAGCGGAAACTATAAAATTTAAAAAGGGTGCCGGTAACGCTTATAGTAATATAGGAATTATCTATGATGATTTAGGGAACTTTTCAGAAGCGCTTAAAAATTATACTATAGCATTAAAAATCAGAAGGAATATTAATGATAAGAGAGGCATAGCTGCCTGTTTAAATAATATTGGTGAAATTTTTAGAGTACAAGGAAATTACAATGAAGCATTAAAAAATTATTTTGAAGCTCTTAAATTATTTGAAGAAATTGATTTTAAGTTTGGTATAGCATCCGCATATAATAATATCGGTACTATTTATAAGGCGTTAAAGAATTACCCACAAGCATTAAAGTTTTATAAATCATCATACGACATTAAATTACAAATAAATGATAAACGTGGTATTGTTGCTTATTATGGCAATGTAGCGTCGCTGTATGAGCAAGATGGCAGTTTTGATGAAGCTATCAAAAACCATTTATTAGGTTTGAAAAAAGCAGAAGAGATTGGAGATGTAGGATCAAAAGCTTTAACCTATAATCATTTAGGGGAGATTCATTTGCGTCAATTAGAATTTAATGAGGCAGATAATTATCTTCAACAGGCATTAAAAATCGAATTAGAGATTGAAGATAAAAAAGGAATAGCGACTACATATCTTTATTTAAGCCAATTAAACTTAAAACTCAACCATTTTTCTGAGGCAAGAGTGTATGCAGATAAAGCGTTTGAATTTGGGAAAGAACTCGGAAATAAAAGTGTTATAGCCGGATGTTATGAAAGTTTGAGCATACTGGACAGTATCAAAGGTGATTTTAAAGGAGCCTTGCGAAATTATAAAATGCTTATGTTGTATGAAGACAGTCTTGTTACAGAAGAGGCAAAAAAGATAAGCGTGGAAGCAAATATGCAGTATGAATTTGATAAAAAGGAAATTGCTGTTAAAGCTCAGCATGATAAAATTGTTTATCAATTAGAAGCAGATAGTAGATTACAAAAACAATGGCGTACATTTTTTATTCTGGTTATAATTTTAGCTTGTCTAGGTTTGTTTTTCATGAAGCGTGCATATGATAGTAAAAAAAGACTAGCTTTCATTCTTTCGGAAGAAGATAAGCGTAAGGAAGTATTATTGCAGGAAGTCCATCATCGTATTAACAATAACTTGCAAATTATTTCAAGTTTATTGACTCTACAGGCCAATAATGCTTCAGAACCTAAGCTACAAGAATATTTATTACAAAGTCAAAACCGTATACAATCACTATCAGCGTTGCACGAATTGCTCTATGACACTAATTCGCCTTTAGAAATTAATATGAAAGACTACATTGATAAAGTAATGGATTTTCATCGAGATGTTTCTGGTAATTTGAATGCGCCAGTTACTATAATAACAGAAATAGTTGACGTTAAATTCCCAACAAAATTAGCTGTGCCATTAGCTTTAATTGTAAACGAATTAGTTACAAATTCAATTAAATACGCTTTTACAAATACAGTAAATGGATTAATAAAAGTTACTTTATTGAAAAATCAAATCGAAAATAATTGGGTGCTTATGGTATCTGATAACGGAAAAGGTATGCCTCAAGAATTTGAAAGAAGAAAAGACAGTTTAGGACTTAAATTAGTGACTATCATGACAAAACAAATTAAAGGAATTATTGATATTAAAAATGATAATGGTGCTGTTTTTAATATTATATTTAATTTCTCTAAAACAACTTAAATCTCTTATGATTGCCCTGTCCTATTTCTTGATTGTAGAAGATGAATTATTAATTGCAGAAGTGATTTCTGATTATTTAAAAGCTGAAGGTTGTCAGAATATTACTATTGTAGAATCTGTTGACGAAGCTATTTTTGAATTAGAAAATAATAAAATTAATTTTGTATTAACCGATATTGCTTTGGGCAAAAATAAGTCCGGGATTGATCTCGGGAATTTATTAAATGCTAAATACAATATCCCTTTTATTTATATTACTTCTCATGCCGATAAGGAGATGATTGATAAAGCTAAGCATTCACATCCAAGTGCTTATATTTTGAAACCATTTAAAAAGGAAGATTTATTAATCGCCATTGATATAGGCTTATATAATGCTTCCCGTGAAAAGAAAAATGAAATAGATCAGGAATTAGTGGTAAAGGAAGGTCGCGCTCTCATTAGAATATTTCATAAAACTATTTTATGGATAGAAGCAGATGGAAATTATACGACTATTCAATTAATAAGCAATAAGCGTCACGTCATCAGAACTACTTTAGGTGAATTGGAAGAGCAATTATCTTCGCCTAATTTTATACGTATTCATAAATCTTATCTGGTTAATAAAATACATGTTACAGAAGTAAGAGCTAATTCTATTATTACCGACAATCAAGAATTGTCGGTTGGAAGAACCTATCAGCAAAACTTAACAGACATATTTAAGTAAATATTACTCTACTTTGTAGTTTGTATACTTTATTCAGTCGTTTATCCCATTTCTAATTATTTCTTTTTATTTTAAATTATTTTCGCCCAGTCGTATAATAATTTAAAATACTTAATTAATGAAAAAACAAATTTTACCTTTTTTGGCTATGATGGCTATAAGTTCTGTTACTTATTCACAAGTTGCAGATAAGCAAGAGCCAGTGAAAAACACTTTAAGCAGTCCAACTGAAAAATTGACATTTTCAAGTCAACAAGAAAAATCTGATCAAATTGAAAAAATCCAAAAACAAATTGACCTTCGTGTGTCATTGGGAAAAACCGAAGAAGAATTAGCGCCTCGTTTTGCGGAATTAAAAAAGACTCAGAATGCTTTAATTATATCTAAAAAATAAAAAATGAAAAATAAATTTTACATACAAAAAACAATTTGCCTTTTCTTCGTTATACTCTGTGGAGTAAACGGTTTTGCTCAATTTTCAGGTGCTTTTGCACCAGTTAATTGGAATTTTAACACTACCACTTCGGGTGGTGGCGATGGCTCTGTAAACACAAGTGGCGCGCCAGGTTCTATTATTCTTAATGGTAGTGATAATGGTGTCGGCTGCTGCTCTCAGTACGAGCAATACAGCATTACAATTCCTGCTAATGGTAAAATGAGCTTCAATTATAGTCATGTTAATCCTGATGTTGACAATGCTCAATATGTCATTAATGGTGTTGTAACTAATATTACTAATGGCGGAAGCGGCTCCTTAGCAAATATCAATGTAAGTGCTGGAGACGTGTTTAGTTTTAGAGTATTTAATCAAGATAATTGTTGTGGACGTGGTGTATTAACCATTTCTAATTTTGTGTTTTTATATGAAGGCGCTGCTTTAAATTTTGATGGCGCAAATGATTTTGTAAGTGTTGGTACGGTAATACCTTTAGGCTCTTCTTATACAAAAGAAGCATGGATTTATGCTAACGCATCAGTATCAAATAATATAATAAGCTCGGGCTCTGCTGCTTTTTGGGTAGCAGGAGGACAATTAAGAGCATTTAATAATGGAGGGCCAACAGTTGTAGACCCCGCTAGCTTCCCTCTTAATCAATGGGTGCACGTGTCAGTTACATTAAATGCGGCTACCGGTGTATTAAGTTTATACAAAAATGGTGTTCTTGCAACTACGGGCGTTTCTAACCCAGGTAATAATAATGATGCTATGGCTATAGGGCAGTATGGCCCAACTGGAGCAAATTTTTTCCAAGGGTCTATTGATGAAGTTCGTATTTGGAATGTTGTTCGTACACAATGCGAGATCAATACTTACAAGAACTGTGAGATTGCAACAACAGCCGCTGGTTTGGTAGCTAATTATCACTTTAATCAGGGCTTTAGCGCATCATCTAATCCAACTGTAACAACTTTAAACGATTTAAGTGGAAATGCTAATAACGGAACATTAACTAATTTTGCTTTAACGGGTGCAACATCTAACTGGGTTTATCCAGGCGGTGTGGTTACTGGCTACACTACAACTTTAGCTCCACCGGTAATTGCTGTAAATAGCGGTTCCATTATCGTAGGATCATCTTTTACAATGACGCCAACTGGAGGAGTTTCTTATACGTATTTACCATTAGGCCCAATTGTTACTCCAAGCACTTCTGCAACATACACAGTTACAGGAACGGCAGCAAATAGTTGTACAAATACAGCAGTGAGTACAGTGAGCGTGCAAGGCGCAGCATTAAATTTTGATGGAGTAGATGATTATGTAGGTGTAACTTCACCAACAAATATTCCTATCGGAAATTCATTATATACGATTGAGGCTAAAATAAAACCAAGAGTACTTAGTGTTGAGGGAATAGCAGGATGGGGAAATTATGGAACAGCAAATCAGGCAAATGCTCTGCGTTTAGATGCGTCAGGAAATATTATAAACTATTGGTGGGGTCCAGATTTAGCTGTGAGTTCATCTCCTGTAAATATGGTGGATGGAAACTGGCATCATGTAGCAGCTACTTTTGACGGAACAACAAGGAAGATATACCTTGATGGGGTTTTAAAAGGATCTGATACACCGGTTGGGCATACTGTGCCTAACGGAGCAAATTTTAGGGTTGGTTCTACAAATAATGGTGAATATTTTAATGGTGGACTTGATGAAGTCCGCATCTGGAACCGCGCTTTGTGTCAAAACGAACTGCAAAATAATATAAATGCCGAATTACCTGCAGGACAAACAGGTTTGGTGGTTTATTATAAAATGAACCAGGGTTTTTCTAACTTAAATAATTCAACCGTAACATCAGTAACAGATGCGAGTGGAAATGCCAATAATGGAACATTAATAGGTTCAGCTTTAACAGGTACTATTTCAAACTGGATTGCACCTGGAGCTGTTGTTACAGGTTCTACAGCTGCAGTTTTCAGCTCAACAGTTTCTGCAAGCGCGGCAACAACAAGTGTTACCTGTAATGGTACAGCTAACGGTTCGGCTACTATAACAGCTACAGGTGGCACTCCTTATACGTATTCTTGGTCGCCAAGTGGAGGAACAGCTTCTGTTGCATCTGGACTTGCGGCAGGTAACTATAGTGTGTTGGTTAAGAATGTTTGTGGTGCATCAACTACAGTTACTTTAAATATTGCAACACCATCGGCTTTATCAACGAGCACAGCAGTTACTAATGTATTATGTAATGGCGGAACGGGTTCTGTAACAATTACTGCAACTGGCGGAACAAGCCCTTATAGTTATTTAGCATCAAAT
>JBKJPW010000129.1:0-9367 GCA_046594225.1 Bacteroidia bacterium | reverse complement strand
TGCGTTTATTTACTTTATCAAAAACTTCCTGTCGTATGTCGCAATCTAAACTTGTCTGATGGTTTTGGCGGTGCAACGAAATAACCTATTGTTCTTTTTTTATTGATATGAATTATTAGTTGATATTGTCCAAGTATGCGCTGCATAAAATATTTTGTCGCAATGACCTTGGAAACACCGCCAGGACAAGAACTTCTATAAACTTCATATTCTTGGTTTGTCGGTTTAGTTATAATTACATTAAATAGTGTGTCGATAGAAATGAGGTCATTACCTACTGACGAAGTTGAAATCATATTTGGCTCATATTTAAATTTTCTGTCTTTTGGATAACAGTTCTTATAGTAACTTTCTGAGTGTCCGCCCCAATTCATATAATAATACGATAACAAAGTGTCAACCGCACTAATATTAATATGTATATATAGGTCAGCTGTCGTGTCGTTTTGAAAAGCGATAGGAATAGATTTTAAGTCAATGCTATTTAATATTTTTTTGAAATATAATGTATTAATGTGTTTAAGGTTCTCATTTGTCTTTGCAGCATGCTCAAAGTCAGATAAACTTGTTGTCAAGGAAGATTTAAGAAGTGTAATATTATTTTGAGAGTACGAATAAATTGGTACAAATAAAATTAATATGATTGTCTTAATAGTCAATTTCATTTTTAGTGTAATTTCTGTCCGCATGCCCGCTAACTAATCGCTTGGCGCTATTTATTCATTTACAAATAATTACAAACGAAAACAAAAGCTTACAAGCAATAGCTATAACCAAATATAATAAAAAATCCCCTTAAGTTTTTACCTAAGGGGATTTTATAAATTGTAGTTAAAAAATTAATCTCTCTTTTTTAACCAAGCGGTTACTGCTGGAGCTAATTCTTTTTGAGATTTGCCTCCCACAAACACACCAATATGTCCGCCTTTAAAGCTGTATAATTCTTTATCCTTGCTGCCTACTAAGTCATTTAATGGTATTGTAGCCGCAGGTGGCACTAAATGATCTTCGGTAGCGTAAATATTTAATAGGTTACTTGTTAAGTTTTTTAAGTTTACTTTTTTACCACCAACTTCTAATTCGCCTTTTGCTAATTTATTTTCTTGGTACAAGCTTTTCATAAACTCTTTAAAGCATTCTCCTGCTTGGTCGGGGCTTTCGCTAATCCATTTTTCCATGCGTAAAAAATTCATCAACTTATCTTTATCATCTAAAGCACTGGTTAAGGTTTGTTGCTTTTGTAGTTTCATCATGGGTTTCAACATATCAAAACCTTGGTTTAAAAAATCACCAGGTATTAAACCATCAAATCCTTCTACAATTTTATCAAAATCCATGTCTTTACTCCAACGGAACAATAAACCATCATTGGTACTAAAGTCAATGGGTGTAACATGGGTTACTAAATTTTTTACTTTGTTAGGATACAATGAGCTATAAATAACACTTAATGTACCACCCTGACAAATACTTAAAATATTTATTTTCTCAACTCTGTTTTTCTTTCTTACAAAATCCACACAGTTATTAATGTAACCATTCACATAATCATCAATACTCAAATATTTATCTGCTTTACTTGGATTGCCCCAGTCAATTAAATAAACATCTAAACCAGCTGCTAATAAATTTTGTATGTAGCTTCTGTCTGGTTGTATATCCAACATTTTATAAGTGTTTACTAAAGCGTAAACAATTAGCACAGGTGTTTTGTAAGTTGGTTCAGTAGTTCTGTCGTATCTATAAAGTGTTAATTTATCTTCGTTGTAAATAGCAGTTTTAGGGGAAGTCGCAATATCTACTTCTTTAATGTTATTAAATGTTTCGTAGCTCTTTAATAGTTTTGAGCTCATGTTAGTCATTTCTTCTACCAATTTATTTTCCATAGTACTTTATTTTGATCAGTTAAATTTACGGCTTTTTTCGTTCCTATTATTGTACAATTTCGAAACTTTTATCGGTTATAATAAAATCAGTTTTCGCCTCATCTATGTACAGTTCTCCTTTAGCTTCGTTGTTCCATACAAAAAACTGAATATGGTCAATGGCTTTACTTTTTAGTTCACCATCGCTTAATTCATAACCAAATTCCTTATAATCCCAGTTGCCATGTTGTATTAAATCAGAGCCAATGTAATAGGTCGTTTCTAGTAGGAGGCTGTCTTTTTGATTAAAAAACTTAAGGGATATCTGTGCATTATTGATGTCATTAGAAAAATAGTACCAAGCCGAAAAGCGAATTTTTTTGACACCAGGTTCAGAGAAGAATTCGGGAATCTTGTAAGAGAATACATTGCTAAAAGAATGTTCTTTATCTAATATAGCGGCGTAGGAACCTTGATGTAAGATTTTATTGGTTTTGTACCCTGCATAACTATTCGTTTCAAAATTCTCTGAATAAGAAAGCTCATTGGTAATAGTTGAAGGCGGAATCACATATTGGTTGGATTTGTGAATTTTGATAAAATTTCGCCAAAACAATTCAGAGTGTGTATAGTTTTCATCTAAGATACCATTTCGGAATTGCATACTTTTTAATTGGTGGTAAGCTGTTAACGTAAATAGCAACACTAAAAAAGAGACTTTTAATTTTTTGTATTGTATGGCTTTGTACATCAATGCCGCTAACATAATAGCCATGATAGGGTAAAAATCAATAAAGGCTCTGGTTGTTATTGGCCAATACCACCACGAACTATATAAGTAAAGTACTAATAATAGAATAACAGGAAAAAGTATTTTTTGCAATGAGTTTTTTAAATAGAGTATTCCAAAAAGACTCATAAATGCAATAGGTACGTAAATAAATAATCCGGCATGGTAGCTAAATAATACATCAAACAGTTTAGGATGGTTGAAGTAAAATTTTTCATTCACATAAGTGTAAGGGATAATAGTACCCGTTTGTGTATGTAAAATAATAAAGCTATTGACAACAAATAACAATAGGATACTTAATAAAATGAGTTGCTTTTTTTGAAAGCTGAACTGAAGTTTTTCTTTAAAGAATCCAGGGTTTATAAAAGCTGGAACGGCCAATAAAATTAAGCTATTCAAAGGTCTAACTGTAATTAAAATAACTAAACACAATAAAGCACTTAATGCATGAAACGTTTTTTTATCACTATCATTAAAATAAGAATAGCTGTAAAATAAAAAAGCACATACAAATGCAAAGGAGTAAACGTGCGATTGTGTATTTAAAAAGATGCTGTAATTAAATAAATGAGTGCCGTAAAAAATAACAATAGGAATTATGGTTGCTACTAATTCATTGTTAAACCATTTCTGCAAAAGTTTCCTTAAATAAAATAATCCTAAAAATAAGTAACATAAACTACAGAGCGCCATGCTTAACTGATAGGGTAGGGAATAGCCATCGGCTGCTGAACCAAATAATTTTGCACTGATATGCCCTATAGCAAAAAAAGGCGTCCATAATAAAGATAAGCCAGGATAATATTTATTAATGCGCTTGTCTTTATACTGCACCATGAAATTATCTTCAGGGTTTGCAAAGCCGCCTTCATAATTATCATGGTAAGCTTTGTTGAACCATTTAAAATCATAGTTGGTGTCGTGATAAATATAACGAGCTGGCAAGTAGGAATAGTAACCTAAACCATCGCCGCCAATAATCCTAAACCAAGGCGAATTGAGCGGACGAAGATAAATACCAACTACAATTACGGATAGTAAAAATCCAATAAATAATTGATTGTATTTATTTTTTATCCAATTCACTTATTTCAATTCATTAAATTTTAACTAAAGAGATAGGTTGAATATTTTTTTAACCACATAGGCACATAGTAAAATATTTCTATGTGCCTATGTTTCTATGTGGTTAATAATTGTATTTATGTTTTTCTCCAAACGATTATTTGTTATAACAAAAAAGGCTGCCCACAAACACATTGGCAGCCCTCTTATTATTGTGCTATGAACACAAAAGGTATTGAAGCTGTTTAAAATTTATCTAATAATTTTGTTAAGTGTCTTTTTGGCTAAAAATTCGTTAAATTTTTCGAGATAGTAGTAAACTATCTCTGCAAAATTTGCCTCTTTTCGCTCAAAAATACATCATAACAATTTTCATGACATAAATTTAAACTGCTTCTTATTTCTTTTTAGCTTTTGCTTTTTCTTCTTCAAATAATTCAACTGAAGCTGCATTTTGCATTGCTAATTTAGTTTGTAAATCTTTTACTGTTTTTTTAAGATCGTGCATGGTTTTGTAAACTTCTTCCATTTCACTTTTAAAAATTACTGGGTATTGCTCAAATACATTTTCAAATTGTTTTTCGAAATGTTTTTTTACATCCATGCTTAAGTTTAAAGCTTCTGCTTTTACTTTACTGAACTCATCTGTAGCAAATAATTCAGAGTACATTTTCTCATTAGTTTTTACCCATTCATTATATAACTCAGTAGAAGTTGGCATTGTAAAATTACCAGCTTGAACGTCTTTATATTTTTCTTGAGTTTCTTTAGCTAAAGTTTCCATAGAAGCTTGCATTGTTTTATACAATTGAGATTGTAACTCAGATTGTTTAATGCTGTATTCAGTTACTTTATCTAATAAAGCAATAGTAGCTTCAACGTTTTCTTTTTCTTTACCTGGGTTAGCTAATTTCAATAATGGTTCAAATGTTTTACCAAATACATTATTCATTTTAGTATACAAATCTTTCATTTGTTCTGAGTTACCAGAAAATAATTCAGGAAATTGAGAAGACATATTTTGCATTTGCTCATAATATTCTTTTCCTAAACCATTTTGGTTTACAAAAAAGTTTTGCATTTGTTTAGTCGAATTTTCAAACACTTCTTTTAAGCTATTGTTATTGAAAAATGAACCAAATACTTGCTCAGTCATTTTTTTAGTGTTTTCAGTAGAATAAATGTTTTTCCATGTATCAGCACTGAAATCAGAATTTTTCATTGCAGTCATCATTGGTTGAAACATCTCTTGTACTTTCATATACATTTGTCCACCTTCAAACATGTTTTTAAACATATCTGCATTAAATGGATTTTTAATAGATTGAGAAAAAGTATCGTAAGAAGTATTCATAGTTCCCATCCAGCTATTGTAGATATTTGTCCATGCATTATTCATAGTAGAAAAGCTAGTGTTATAATCATTAGCATTTTTACCATAATTAACCATTGAATTATAAATGCTTTGGTTAAAATCAGTCATTTGTTTTAAACCACCCATTTGTTGGTTATACCAGTTTTTCATAAATTCTTCTGGTTTAGAATTACTGTTCATAAATGGGTTAGCTCCAAAAGCAAAAGGATTAGCACCATTAGTATTCATTCCGCTAAACATAGCTGCTTGTTTTTCCATCATATCTTTATAGATAGATTGACTGTCTGCCATAGGATTACCGCTAGAAAAAGCAGATTGAAATTTCTTTGCAGAATCCATCCATGTGTTCATAGCATTGGCTTGAGCATCCATCATGTTGTCGATCATTGGGTTGTTTGTTTTCATTTTTTAACCTTAATTTTATATTGAGTTATTAGTAAATTAACCTTATTGCTTGAAAATCAGCAAATTAAGAGCTTATTTCCAATTCCGCCGCAAATGTCGTCATTTTTTCCTATACGTGTCAAGTAAATTCGTATTAATTTTACGTTAAATAGTCGTAAAAAATAATTCTTTGGTCTAAATCGAAATAAATTTTTAAAAACTTGACATTTTCCTTTTTTTTTTTGAAAATTACATAAAAACTGAACTTTATGTTAGAAACCGGACAAACCTATTCTCACGATTTTAAATTTACCCAAGACGAAGTAAATCGTTTTGCAGAAGTTACTGGCGATAAAAACCCTGTACATACTGATGCTGAATTTGCAGCAAAAACCATGTTTAAAAAACCAATTATGCATGGTATGTTAGGTGCAGCCTTGTTTAGTAAAGTATTTGGCGTGCTTTTTCCTGGCGAAGGCACCATTTATCTTAAACAATCATTAAGTTTTATGAAGCCTATGTATGTAGACATTGATTATGAAGCTTTTTTTACCGTAAAAGAAGTATTAAAAGACAAACACCGTGCAGTTATTGAAACATTGATAAAAGATAAAGCAACTGGTAATGTTTGCACAAGCGGAGAGGCCACAGTAATGAATGTAGATAAGATATAATTTTTTTGAGTTGTTTGATTTTTGTTTTGAGTTGTTTGAAAATTCAATCAATATTAGGAACGTCAAACAACTTATAACAAACAACTAAAAACTTTTTTATGAGTACTTCAAATAACAAACGTACAGTATTAGTAACAGGTGCAACAGGTGGTTTAGGAACAGCTATGTGTAAAAAATTATTTAAAGATGGTTACACTGTTGTAGGTAATTATCATACCAAAGAAAAAGCAGAAAAGTGGATGGAACAAATGAAAAGCGAAGGCTTTAACATTGAACTATTTTATGGCGACGTGAGTGATTATGAAAGCACTGGTAAAATGATTGCTGATATAAACGCAAAGTACGGGCACATTGATACACTAGTTAATAATGCTGGTATTACGCGCGATGGACGTTTAATTAATATGAAACCGGAAGATTGGCATGCTGTTATCAATACCAATTTAAATTCTGTTTTTAACTGTACTCGTCAGGTTATACAAGGTATGATTGACCGTAATTTTGGTCGCATCATTAATATTTCTTCAGTAAACGGACAACGTGGGCAGTTTGGACAAACTAATTATTCGGCAGCAAAAGCTGGTATGCATGGTTTTACAAAATCTTTATCAATGGAGGTAGCAAAATATGGAGTAACTGTAAATACTATTTCTCCAGGTTATATTGGTACAGATATGGTAATGGCAGTTCCCGAAAAAGTATTAACCCAAATTGTGGCACAAGTACCAATGGGACGTTTAGGCGGCACGCACGAAGTAGCACATTTAGTGTCATTTTTAGCTAGCGAAGAAACCAGTTTCATTACTGGCGCTAATTATAGTATTAACGGTGGGCAACATGTTTATTAATTAAGGGAGAAGTGTTATTTACAGGATAATTTATACTTTTATCCTCACAAATAATTGTGCTTCATGAAGCTAGGAGAAAACATACAATCTTTAAAAAAGAGAATCAAAGAATTAGAAAAAGAAAATCAAATTCTTAAGAAAAAAAAAGATGTGTTTTTTACTGATAAAAAAACGGTAAAAGTTCCTAAAAATGTAGAACCTATTTTTGATAAAGCTTCTGAAGTTGTAAAAAAATATTTCGAAACATTTACGGCTGACCCTAGTTTATCCAAAATTGAAGTGAATGGTCAGCGTTATGTTTTAATGCGTGCCGAATCGTTAGCAAACGATTTCTTAAATAATATCATAAAGCTTTATTCTGATAGACCAAAACCTGAAGCGGTAAAAATTGGACGTAATTTACTATTTGATTTTGCGCATTTGATAGGGATTGAAGATGCCAAAAACTTTCATAAAAAGATGAAGTTGAAGGATCCACTTTCTAAACTTTCTGCTGGGCCTATTCACTTTGCATACACAGGTTGGTCGTTTGTAGATATTCTCCCTGAAAGTCAACCAAGTCCTGATGAAAATTTTTATTTAAAATACCACCATCCACATTCGTTTGAAGCCGATTCTTGGTTAAGATCTAATCAAAAAGCAGATTTCCCTGTGTGTTCCATGAATGCTGGTTATTCATCTGGTTGGTGCGAACAAAGTTTTGGTATTGAATTAACAGCTGTTGAAATTACTTGTCGTGCTAAGGGCGACAAGAATTGTACTTTTATTATGGCGCCTCCAAACAGGATCGAAGAATACTTAAATAAGGAAGAGTTAAAATACAAGCCTGTTAAAAAGTATGATGTGCCTTTATTTTTCGAAAGAAAAAAAACGGAAGAAAAAATCAGCCATACTTTAAAAGAAAAAGAAACACTACTGAAAGAAATTCATCATCGGGTAAAAAACAACTTGCAAATTATTTCTAGTTTACTAAAGCTCCATGCCGATCAATCAAACGACCCTCGGTTTTTTAAATTAGTAGAGGAAAGTCAAAATCGTATCATCTCAATGTCTTTAATCCATGAAATGTTATATGCCAATTCGGATTTCAGTAAAATTAATTTAGTGCAATACACTAAATCTTTATTCAAAAAATTACAAAGCACTTATAATAAAGGGTTTGTGAAATTGAAAATAAAAATTCCAGAAGATTTTTATTTTGAGATAGATAAAATGATTCCTGTTGGGTTGATTATAAATGAGGCATTAAGTAATTCTTTTAAATATGCCTTTAATCAAAAAAAAGGAGAAATAAGCGTTGCTTTAGTGAAGAATAGCTTAACCATTTCTGATAATGGAGTGGGAATATTTAAAAGCGCTACAAAAAAAGAAGTTGCTAGTTTTGGATTGCAATTAATAGATTTATTAGCAGAGCAAATTGATGCGGAGGTAAACATATTAAGCTTACAAGGAACGTGCATTGAATTAAAGTTTAAGTAATTAGTTTTTCACTTAAAAAAACATTTTTAGAAATTTTAAGTCTTAATGTAATTACATTTAGATTAATAATTAAGAACTTTAAGTATTTGTTTTTTTTACCTTAATAAAAATCAAACTTGTGGGCTAAATATGGACCAAAAATAAAATAAAAAAGCCGAAACCTTTGATAAATCATTAGTTTCGGCTTTATTCAGCGGAGAAATAGGGTTTTGTATTATTCCAATTTCTCCTTTATTAATAGCCTTTTTGCACTCATTAAAATCTTTACTCCCCGAATCACGCACCTACTAATCAACAACAAAATGATGTAAATCTTATCAGTACAAATATAGCATACAACCCTTAAGTTTGCAAGTAAACTGTACTAAATTTTAAACATCTTTTTGTTGATGTGTTTGATTAGACTGAGAATAAAAATTTTGATTTTGAAACATCATAAATCAATCTATTATTAAAGTTTGAACTTGTTCAACCTTTAACCCTGTGTATTGACAAAATTCATCTACCGAAACAAACTGATATTCTGTTTTAGAAAGATCCTGTTTTATTTTATCTAATAATTTCCGAGCATAGCGCTCGCTTTTTCCTGTTACTCTTGCAATATCTTTTGGGTAAATACATATCCTTTTAGGCTCTTTCATACATTATCTATGCTTTATCTATACTTATAGGTGCTTTGTTACATTACAAAGCTATTTCATTCTAATGAGGAATAAAACAACAAAAATGGCATAATAGGTATCAATTGCTATTAAGCGGAACAGCTCTGTTGCCAAAGGCGACAGAGTAAAATACTTTTGTATTGTCAAACGAAATCTATTCGCGATAGGATGTAGTTTGATGTGTTGCAACACAAACAATTCAATCAATTATTAATTCTTAAC
>JBKJPW010000046.1:0-29305 GCA_046594225.1 Bacteroidia bacterium | reverse complement strand
ACTAATGTCGCACTTTGGTTTTCTGTATTAACGTTATCAAGCGTCATAAATTGGGATAAATTAATTACCAATTATAATATTCAAAACAAACCATTATCGCAAGTCGATTTTTATTATTTGTTTTCTTTATCTGATGCTAATTTACCAGAGTTATTAGCTGTTACTAAACGATCGGATTTCAATTTGATAGATTCAAAACTAAAAAACTACACGGGCGAATTAGAGAGCAGGTATCATAACGAAACATTTGTACAACAATTGAGAGACAAGGTGTATCATTTTGTTTCCGATTACAATAATGATTGGCGCAGCTTTGATTTAAGAGATAAACAAATAACCGAAAGCATTCACTTTAAAAAATAATATCATGGACGAGTATTCATCAAATAGCAACGAGGATTTTTTCTTTATGCTGATAGTAGGATTATTTTTATTTGAAATTGTTGTAGGAACAATTCAATTATTAGGAGCCCTAATACGAACTATTATTTGTGTCAACAACAAGAAATCCATTGGCATATTAAAAACCTATTGGATTATGGTGGGCATTTATTTTCTTGTTTTTGCTGGTTTATATTTTACTGAAAATTATATCATGAGTAGTATTAGCATTAATGATTATTCAGATACTAATAATTATTTAGATAAACTTAAATTGTATCAGTACTTTATGTTTGCTCATGGTGTATGGATTGTTTTAGCCTGGGGCATCGCCATTTGGTATTGTATTAAAATCGTTTTTGTGAAACGTAAAAACATAGCAAAAATTAATAATTCTTTAACTCAATAAATTTCTTATTATCATGAAACTATCATTCAAACAACTCATCTATTTGTTCACGGCTTTTTGTACAACATTATTAATGTACCGTATTTATAAAAGCGAAGGACTCAGTTATATTTTTTTAGCTTGGAATTTATTTTTGGCATTGATTCCTTGGTGGATTAGTAATTATTTAAAAAAGAAAGAAACTTTGGGCTTAAAACACTCGCCTTTATTGGTTGTTTGGTTATTGTTTCTGCCAAACTCGCCCTACATTTTAACTGATTTATTTCATTTACGTCCACGAGATCCATTTCCATTATGGTACGATTTGGTATTGGTATTGTCATTTGCCTTAATAGGAATGATGGTATTTTTAAAATCATTAAAAGACATGTTTGAGATTTTACAGAAATATGTAAAACCTGCTTATGTGGCTATTATTACACCTTTTGTGTTTTGGTTAATTTCTTTTGGTTTATACTTGGGAAGGTACTTGCGCTTTAATAGTTGGAATGTAGTCAACCATCCTTTTCAATTAATGCGTCAAAGTTTTGATATTTTGTTTGAAAAAGATACCATAGCTTTTACCTTTATTTTCTCGATTTTTTTAGCGTTCTTGTACTATATTTCAAAACCATTATTAAAGTCAGAACACCATGAAGCCTAGTTTTTTTAAATCTGTTTCGTTTGCCTTTAACGGACTTAAATTAGCGTTGCTCGAAAAGCATTTTAAAATTCATTTAATAGCTGCGGTTTTAAGTATTGCTCTAGGTTTTTTTCTAAGTATTAACACCACAGAATGGTGTCTTATTTTAATTTGCATTGGCGCTGTCCTTTCTTTAGAAATGATAAATACCGCTATTGAACATTTGGTGGATTTAGTAGAACCTAATTATAATCCTAAAGCTGGCGCTATTAAAGATTTAGCGGCAGGAGCCGTATTAATATTCTCTATTATTTCTGCAGTGATTGGTACTATGATATATGGAAAATATATTTTAGCTTTACTATTCATATAACTTATAGTTTAAATCTTATAACTCATAACTATTTAAAATGTCTCAATTTCCAGAAACAGAACTTATTCTTACCAAAGAAAACCGAGTATATCATATTAATTTAAAAGCAGAAGATATTGCAGATGATGTAATAGTCGTTGGTGATCAACACCGAGTAGCTCAAATTTCAAAGCTCTTCAGTAAAATAGAATTTAAAACAGAGCATCGTGAGTTTGTAACTCACACAGGTATATTTAATGGTAAACGTATTACGGTTTTATCAACTGGTATTGGCACCGATAATATTGATATTGTGATGAATGAATTAGATGCAGCTGTTAATATTAATTTAGAAACAAGAGAATTAAATCCAACACATCGTACTTTAAATGTAATTCGTTTAGGAACAAGCGGCGCGCTTCAGGCAGATATTCCGGTAAACGGAATTGTAGTAAGTTCACATGGATTGGGTTTAGATGGATTATTAAATTTTTATGACGGTTGGGAAAAGGTTTGTGAAAACCCTATTAGCGATGCTTTTGTTAAACATACAGGTTGGACATCCAATTTACCTTATCCTTATTGTGTTAAGGCTTCTGATCAATTATTTGCTAAGTTTAAACAAGGTACACATATTGGTATTACAGCCACAGCGCCAGGTTTTTATGGACCACAAGGACGACAAATTCGTTTAAAAGCAGCCATGCCTAATTTAAATGAACTATTAACTGATTTTAAAGTGGGAGAGCACCGTATTACCAATTTCGAAATGGAGACTTCGGCTTTATACGGTTTAGGAAAGTTATTAGACCATAATTGTTTAACAGCTTGTGTAATTATCGCAAACCGCGTCCGTAAAGAGTTTACAAGCGATTATACGAAGAGTGTAGAGATATTAATACAAGAAAGTTTACAACGATTAACAGCCTAATTGTTAAGAAAATATAATTTGAACCTTAAAATAGCTCCAATTCGGGGCTATTTTTGTTATGTATGAAATAGTCAACATTCATGTATTTAATGATTAAAAATGATGACTATTCCATACAACCATTGATATAATATCAAAAACCTGTATGAGACCTAAAAAAAATGAAATGAACCTGAAAGAAGTAATTGCCTTAATTACTCTATTGGATGATCCGGATGACGGGATTTACTCTGAGGTAAAAAATAGGTTTATTATATTAGGTCCGCCAGCTATTCCACATTTGGAAACAGCATGGGAAAATAGTTTTGATGCTTTAATGCAAAAACGAATTGAAGGCATTATACATACCATTCAATTTCAAGCACTTCAAAACGCTTTAAAAAATTGGGCAGAAAATGAACAGGATGATTTATTTAAAGGTTGCGCTATTATAGCTCGTTACCAATATCCTGATTTAGACGAGAATAAATTAAAAAAACAATTACATCAAATCAAACAAGATGTTTGGTTGGAATTACACGATGATTTAACGGCTATTGAAAAAGTAAAAATCATTAATCATATCATGTTTGAAGTGCATCAGTTTGGTGGAAACATTACTAACTATCACGCGCCTCAAAATTCCTTTATCAATGTTGTATTAGAAACAAAAAAAGGAAATCCAGTTATGCTAAGTGTTATTTACGCTTTAGTGTGTAAAGAATTAGGGATTCCTATCTATGGCGTTAATTTACCACAGCATTTTGTATTGGCTTATGTAAACGATTTTGCAAACTTATTTGATCCTTCTCATAAAACCTTATCGGATAATATTTTGTTTTATGTTAATCCATTTAGTAAAGGTTTAATATTTAATCAAGGAGATGTAGATGCATTTATCAAACAATTAAATGTAGAACCAGATATTAAGTACTATTTACCTTGTTCTAATTTGGATATCATTAAACGTATTTTAAATAACCTCATTTATTCGTTTGATAAAATGGGCTATGCCGAAAAAGTTCAAGAATTGAAGGAGTTGGATAAAAATTTATAAGAGTTCTGTTTAAATTTAATTACGCAAAGAGAGAGATAATTTTTATCTCTCTCTTTGTTTTAAGTAACTCTATTTTTCAACCTTCACTCTAATGCCTTCGCTGTGGCTTGTAAATTCAGGAGCATACATACATTGAATAGTCGTGATGCCATTACTAAAATCCCCATAATGATTTACTACCAATGGATATTCAAACACATAAGTTCCTTTATTTAAGTAAGAGAAAAAGAAATTAGTGGCCGCATCTCTAGTGCTTTCGTAATAACCTAACCCATCTTGGTATTTATAACCACTCATCACGTTGGTTGGCTCAAAACCTGAAGCACGCATATCTTTCATGTGTACATAGCTCATATCTCTATCAACACGTAATTCAATGCGTACTTTAATTTTATCGCCCAGTTTTAATTTAGTAGCAGAAGTAATAGGTTCTATTACGATGCCACTAGCAGTATTTTTTTGCAAGAATAATTGTTTTTTGATTTTTAATGGTGTTTCATGTGGTGTTATCTTATCCAATTGCTCAAAATACTGCCAGTACATAGCCCCATAACTCACACCTACATCTTTTTTCTCTACTTTAATTTTGCCCATAGTAGCAGGTTTAATATCCGCACCATTCCATACCTTTTTAAAGTATCCAGTTCCTGGTTCTGCATTTAGCGATTTATCATTTTTAGGATCTAATTTTATATCACCTACAGTAATTTCAACATTAGGCTCAGTCGCTAGCCAATCCGTTCCTTTTAAAAGTAAAGCATATACGGCATCAGTTGTAGAACGAGTAGTTCCCCAATGTTGCGTTTGTTTACTTTTCACTAACCAAGTTTTTAAATCGTCAACTGATTTTGTATCATTATTAATTTCATCAAAGGCTTCAATCATTAAGGCTTGCATTTCTACAGGCGCTTCGTACCAAGAGTAACCATAGTTTTCTTTCCAGTACATACCCATCTCTTCGCTATTGATGCTATTCTCTTTTAATGATTTTAAAATATCTTTTGGAAGCTTAACATCCTTATATCTATGTAAACTTAAAGCAATCATCCCTTGCATATATCTACTGTTTAATAACCAGTGTGTTTGTTCTTGCTTTTTGTAATACTCAAAATGTTCGTTGTTACGTTTTTCTAAATTAATATCTTGAAAATTACTACGCATATATAAATACTGAATCGCCATATAACTTAAATGATTTTCGGTTTTATATTTTGGATTATGTTTTTTTATCCATTCATATTCTTCACGCATTCTGTTATCGCAATATTTTACGGCTTTAGTAACCATATCCCACACTTCGCCATTTTCTCTTGCTTTAATAACACCTAGTTTATCTAAGTGAGAGAAACCAGTTACAATATGTTGAGTAATATACCAATCATCAGGTCCGCCATCAAACCAAACAAAACCGCCATTAGAAGATTGTTTCTTTAATAGTTTTTTGAAGGCTTGAGTTTGTTCGTTTCCCATTTTATTTAAATCAAATAATAAGCCTACACGTTTTTTGTTTTCGGTTTCGCTTTTTGATTGTAATACCCAAGGCGTTTCTTCTAAAACTACTGCTTTTAATTCTTGATTCTTTTCTAAGTTTGATAAAAAGGCATCAGGACTAGCACTTTTCCAAGCGTCAAAAATGGCTTTAATTTTTGGCTTAGAATTTACCACATAGGTTGCTAAACTATTAGCGTAATATCTAGCAAATGTTTGCTCGGCACATTCATAAGGATATTCCATTAAATAGGGTAGTGCCTGAACCGCATACCATGCAGGATTTGCTGTAAACTCTAAAGTATAAGAATGATTTTTTAGAGTGGTTGAATTATTATTTTGATTCGTAAACTTTGTAAAGTTGAATTCTTTAGTTTGATTACTTCTAATTGGCATTGGCATACTCTCTGTTACCAACATGCGATTTGTTAATACTGGAACCGCTTGTTCTTCGCCATCCGTAAAATTACCCGCTTTTGCTACTACTTTATATTTAATAGCCGAATAGCCCTCTGGAATATGTAAATTCCATTCAATGGATGTGCTTAATCCTTTTTTGATGGCAAAATCTCTGTAACCAATTGTTGGAAAGTTTCCATGCATAGCTTCCATCGTTTGACTCGAAATTTCTTTATCTGTTAATGCGTCATATAATTTTAGATCGGCATTACCTGTTATGTCTTTATCTGATAAATTAGATACTTTACTAATAAAGGTAATGTTATCTCCTTCTCTGAAGAAACGTGGCGCATTTGGTTGCACCATTAATTCTTTTTGGGTAATAACTTCTTTTTGAAACTGACCGTATTTTAAATCCTTAGTATGAGCTAATCCCATCACTTTCCATTTAGTTAAGCTTTCAGGAACGGTAAATTTTATAACGATTTCTCCTTTTTCGTTAGTTTGTAATTGAGGGAAAAAGAAAGCTGTTTCATTAAAATTTGAACGTGCTTTAATGTTTGATAAGTCACCACCGTTATTTTGACTTTCTTTACTTTTTGCTCCACCAACAGCTTGATTTTTTAGTAAACCTGCTGATGCGGTTGTTGTTGCATCACCATCTCTATTATCTTTATCTTCTGCTTTCTTTTCGCTTTCTTCTCTATTAGCCATCACTCTTGGAGCAGCGGCACTCTTAGTTTGACCAGCTGGCATTTCATCTGCTACTACTGAAGATGACTCTGAGTAAGCCATTACTCCATCTCCGTCGTCATATCCTCTTCCTCCTCTATAATAATTGTTGTTATTATAAAAACCTAAGCCAAAATAATTTAAAGCATCATATTGTCTACTTGGTAATGAATAATAATCATTAGAGATATTATTTAGTTCAGTAGAGTTAGCCGTTTGCGAAATTCTGGATGACCAATTTAAACGCGCATAATAGCTTTGTAAAATATTAAAATACCAATTATTTGCTCTAAAAGCATCTAATGAAGCATCATACATGGTAGCTACCATTTCTGCAGCTGCCTTTTCTCCTTTTTTATCTTTTAAAATTAATTTCCATTCTTCCGCTTGACCTGGTAATAATTTATTACGGAAGGTTTCAAATTGAAAATCTAGTTCTTTATTGGTGTGTGGAACTGTTACAATACTACTATGATAATAAAAACGATTATTTTTTATAAAGCTTGTATGAAAGGCGAAATTGCCCCGGTGAATTTCTTCTACTTGCAATTCATTGGTCTTCATAGATGCTTCTTGAATTTTTGAACTAATCAATTTGCCTTGATGCTCTAATTCAAATAAATAATTTACATTATTGTAACCAGATGCTAAAATATAATTCACTTTTTCTCCTGGCTCGGCAAGGGTTTTAGGGTAGTAAAACCAATCTGCTACTTGCTCTGGAATTTCATTATTGTTTTTATTAAATACAGTGATGTAAGTGAATGCTTTAATATCTTCTCCAAACTTATCTTTGCAGTTAGCTTCAATCACATATACACCAGGTTTAAATGATTTTAATTCTGTTGCAACATCATATTCTGTTTTAGTTTCCGTATCAAAGGTTTTTTCTAATACTTTAATTTCTTTCTCCCATTTATATTTATTGCTTTCGTCTGCATATAAATCATTCGGAAAAGTAGTATAGTAATCTTCTTTGCTTAAACTATGCCTATCTGCTTGTGCCCATAAACGACTTCTAAAAACTTTATTAGGTTGTGTTAATTTGTAAATAGAAAAACTTCCTTTAGTGTTCTCTTTAACACCGTTTAAGTTATTAGTGCTTATGCGAATTGGTTTTGCATTATTTACTTCTATAATAGCATCACTCGAAACTGCTAATTGCAATGCTTGATAACCAACAGTTACATTTGTTTCGGTACTATGCGTTTCCCCATTAATATCGGTTACATCAGCTGTTACTTTATAATTATAAGTTGCGTAACTTGTTTTTGAAACAGATTCATCAGGCAAGGCTTTAAACTTAATGATATATGTTCCCGTATCATTACTTGTAGTTTCTCCATTTGTAATTTCAGTTTCTGTTGAACCTGCGTTATAAGATCTGAACCACCAATACCAATAAGGGTAATTTACATTTCGTACCACACGATAGGATACTTTAGCACCATCAACAACATTACCAGCATAAGCTTTTGCTAAACCTGTAATTGTTACTTCGTCATTTATTTTATAACTTCCTTTTACAGGATTAAAATCAGTTTCAAATTTCGGACGTTTATAATCTTCTACAGAAACATACGCATTACCATGCCCATCTGTAATATGCATTTGTCCATTTAATCCATTTTGCGGTGCAGTAAACGAACCACTTACCGTTCCAAATTCGTTTGTTACTAAAGGCAATGAAGCTACAACTTGATAATTGACATCATAAAACGTTACGGTAACAGGGTAATTTATTTTTAATTGATGATTTTTTCCATTGGTGGCTTCTAATACAATGGATTTGAAATAAACGGTTTGGCCTGGACGATAAATTCCTCTATCTGTAAAGATATGTGAACTAACAACGGTGTAATTTTTTTCGTAAGGCTTGTAAGTATAGTAGCTATTGTTATTAAAGTAATGATCATTGCCATTAATAAATTCGATAAAGAAACTTTTGTTTTCGATAGTTTCATAACTGATGTTTAAAAAACCTTTATCATCAGTTTTGTAAGATGGTCCTTTTTTTACAACATACTCTCTTACTTTGTAATCATAATTTTCGTACCATACTTGAGCAGTGATGTTTTTTAATGCTTCGCCTGTTTGGCGGTGTAATGTATAAAAGTCATAAGAGCCATTATCTCTTCTTCTTTCAGTTGAAGCAATATCTGACATAATACAAGTGCTGTAAGCTGTAATGTTATTGGCGTATTTAAAATCTTCGGTTAATGAAGTTAAAATGACATAGTAACCAACTGGCAGTTCAGGTGATTTAATTTCTGTTAAATGGTTTTGATAATCTCCATCATTAATTAAGTCTTGAGAAAAAGTAGTGACTTCAGGAAATGTTTTATATTTTGCATATAATTCTTGTCCGTATTTTTTTCTCGACAACTCACGTAATTCTTGGCTAGTTGTTTTTACAATTTTAAAATAAACTTTGTTTATATTTTGCGAACTCACCAACGCTCTAAATGGCTTATTTGGCTCGTTAACTTCTTCAATAGTTAAATTAAACGTTTTTGATTGAATGACATTAATAGTATTTTTGCATTCCAAAGCCCCATAAGATTTTGGGAACTTTGCAATAGCTGATTCACAAATTTCTTTGGCAGTTTTTTTATACCATTTATAGCTTTCGCCTTCTAATGGTTTATATTTTGAGCCTTTTTGTAAATACCAATTGGCAATTCTAAAATCAATTTCGGTAACACGTTCGTTGCTAGGAAATTTTGACTGAATAGCTTTTAATGAATTAAAGTAAAGCGTATCTTTTTTTTGATTTTGAGAATTTGCATAGATGTAATCTAAACGTAATAATTCAATATCAATTAGGGCATTTGGATTCAAATCATTTTTATGAAACACAGTTAAGTCTTTCATAATGTTTAAGGCGTAGTATTTTGTTTCTAAAGAATCTGATGGATTGGTAATATTAAGATTTACAAAATCCACATAAGGTTTTAAGTAATCATCGCTATTAACGTTAAAGCGATTTGCAGGTCTTGATACATCTGGCTCCGAACTCATTAAAAAACCTAATGCTCTATGTGCTAAAAAATCGTATAATGTTGGTCGCCAAACACGACATTCTGTAGTTCCTTTTTCTATAACATCATCATAGATGTCAACTTTGGTGCGTTTTAAACTATCACTATTTTGTAAAGACGCTTTATAATTTGAAATAACAGCATTTGTAATTGCCTTTAAATCCCAAGTTTCAATATCATCGTTTTTGAAATTGACAGTGGTTGTTCTATTATAAAATTTCCAACGGTTATTTTGAAAGTATTGCCAAAAAGCATCTGCTAAAATACTTTGTAAAACTGGCTTGATAGGAAATTTCGCTTCATTGGCCTCGTCACGTAATTTAAAAATGGATTTCTCTAGAGAGAATTCTTCTTTATAACTTTCTAATTTCATACGATGTAAAATGGCTTTTACAAACTGAGCAGCATTGCTATCTAATTTTGCTTTGGTATAAATACCGTTCACTATTTTTAAAGCAGATTCAGTTAATCCTTTAGATTCACAACTATCTACTCTTTTCCAAAGTTTTTCGTAGCTATCGCCTTTATTAAAGCTTAGCATTACTTCTGTTTTTTTAGTAAAGATGGTAGAGAAAAATCCTAATGAGATTAAAGTTGTTCCTAAACATAGTAAAACAACTGTGGTAATTTTTTTTAGCGTCATAAAATTGTGATTTTAAGATTTAGATGCAGGTACTAATCCTATTCCATAAATATTTTTTACAAATAACCTTTTAGTTTATAGGTGATATAACCAACCATTTCGTGTAAAATAAGGTTAAGACTAAAAACAGCTTCAATATTTGGGATAAAGCAATAATCAAATCCAAACTTCCGTTCACCAGTAATTTTATTGGTAATATATGGTGTGAGATTTTTATAACCAGTTTTATTAAAGATTGCTATTGCACGACGCATATGAAAAGAAGAAGTCACTAATAATATAGAACCTTTAAACTGTATACTGTCTAATATTTGTTTAGTGAAAACAGCATTTTCATATGTATTTTTAGAATTACTTTCAATAATAATATTACTATCAGGTATAGCGATATTCTTTAAGTATTTTTTTATATATATAGCTTCTCTATGATTAGGATTACTAATACTTCCAGAACCACCACTAATTAATAATTTTCCAACTCTTTTTTGGTGATACAGTTCTAAAGTCTGAAATAAACGATCTCCAGAAAAACCAAAATCAAAACGTTGTTGACGTTCATCTATTCGTCCCATGCCACCTAAAACAATGGCAATATCATATTTGGTATCTTTTAAATAGATATCATCATCACAATACTCCCAAGCCCTCACAACTTCATCTATCAAAAACGAATTGGATATCACATACATAAAAACTGTTAAGCCAAGCACCCACTTTTTAAATGGAGTATTCCATACCTTTTTTAGTAAATAAATTAAACCAAAAAATAGCCATGTATAAGGTGCAATAATAAAAGCTAATATTTTAGACAAGAAAAAAAACATGCACTAATTTAACTAAAGTTTTTGAATTTTTTGAGTCAAATATATAAGCTATGATATACATAAAACGTCAGTATAAATGATTAAAATCAGACAATACGTCTATTTAAATCATTTTTTTACGACGTTATTTCAGATAAATTTACTTGGACTATAATTTGAAGAGTCATTATCAAATATCTCCCGTAGATAGCACAAATATTAGCTGATTAGTAATCTAAAAAAATCTGCGACATCTGCGACATTAGCGAGACAAAAAACAAAAAATATGAATTTAAATAATTTTACAATTAAATCACAAGAGGCTATTCAACAAGCTATGCAAATTGCTACAGTTAATGGTCAACAAGCAATCGAAAATGGTCACATTTTAAAAGCTATTTTAGAAGTTGATGAAAATGTAACTCCATTTATTTTAAAAAAATTAGGAGTAAATCAGACAATGTTTACTAAAACGGTAGATGCAATTGTTAATTCCTATCCAAAAGTAAGTGGCGGCCAGCCTTACTTATCCAATAATGCCAATAAAACAGTATCAAAGGCTACTAGCTATTTGAAAGAGTTTAAGGATGAGTATGTTTCAATTGAGCATTTATTACTAGGTATTTTAGCTAGTGGTGATTCTGTTGCTCAGTTAATGAAAGATAACGGAATTAAAGAGAAGGAATTAAACGCTGCTATTACAGAATTAAGAAAAGGTTCAACTGTTACGAGTCAGTCGGCTGACGAAAATTATAATGCATTAAATAAGTATGCAATTAATTTAAACACACAAGCACGTAATGGAAAACTAGACCCCGTAATTGGTAGAGATGAAGAAATACGAAGAGTATTACAAATATTATCTCGTCGTACTAAAAATAATCCAATTTTGGTAGGTGAACCTGGCGTGGGTAAAACAGCTATAGCAGAGGGATTAGCACATCGTATTATTGCTGGAGATGTTCCTGAAAACCTAAAGTCAAAACAAGTCTATTCATTAGACATGGGTGCTTTAATTGCAGGCGCTAAATATAAAGGCGAGTTTGAAGATAGATTAAAATCAGTAGTGAAAGAAGTAATCGGAAGCGATGGAGATGTGGTTTTATTTATTGATGAAATTCACACATTGGTTGGAGCGGGTGGAGGAGAAGGAGCGATGGATGCTGCTAATATATTAAAACCTGCTTTAGCGCGTGGAGAATTAAGAGCCATTGGAGCAACCACTTTAAATGAATATCAAAAATATTTTGAAAAAGATAAAGCTTTAGAGCGTCGCTTTCAAAAAGTAATGGTAAATGAACCAAGCGAAGAAGATGCGATTTCTATTTTACGTGGTATAAAAGATAAATACGAAGCCCATCATAAAGTGCGTATCAAAGATGAAGCTATTATAGCGGCGGTTGAATTATCACAACGTTATATTAGTGATCGTTTTTTGCCAGATAAAGCAATTGATTTAATGGACGAAGCAGCTTCTAAATTACGTATGCAAATTAATTCAATGCCTATTGAGTTGGATGAATTAGAACGTAAAATCATGCAATTAGAAATTGAGCGTGAAGCTATGAAGCGCGAAGAAGAAAATGTAAAAGTTGAAACCTTAAATAAAGAATTAGCTGATTTAAATGATAAACGTATTGCTTTGAAAGCTAAGTGGCAAAGTGAGAAAGAAGCGATTGAAGGTGTTCAAAAAGTGAAAGCGCAAATTGAGGATTATAAGCACGAGGCATCAAATTACGAAAAAGCAGGAGATTTTGGTAAGGTGGCTGAAATACGTTACGGTAAAATTCAGGAAGCAGAGGCCTTATTAATTTCACTAGAAGATAAATTAAGTGAAGCTAAAGCTAATGGTTCCCAGTTATTAAAAGAAGAAGTAGATAGCGAAGATATTGCGGATGTCATTTCTGCTTGGACAGGCATTCCAGTTTCGAGAATGATGCAAAGCGAAAAAGAAAAATTATTGTTTTTAGAAGATGAATTGCATAAGCGTGTAGTTGGTCAACACCAAGCCATTGAATCTATTGCAGATGCGGTGAGAAGAAGTAGAGCAGGGTTGCAAGATGCGAAAAAACCAATTGGCTCGTTTATATTTTTAGGAACAACAGGAGTTGGTAAAACAGAATTAGCAAAAGCATTAGCAGATTATTTATTTAACAATGAAAATGCTATGACTCGTATCGATATGAGTGAATATCAAGAGCGACACGCTGTGAGTCGTTTAATTGGAGCGCCTCCGGGATATGTAGGTTTTGATGAAGGCGGACAATTAACGGAAGCGGTTCGTCGTAGGCCATACTCTGTTATTTTATTAGATGAGATAGAGAAAGCACATCCCGATGTATTTAATATTTTATTACAAGTATTAGATGATGGGCGTTTGACTGACAATAAGGGTAGAACGGTTAATTTTAAAAATACCATTATCATTATGACCTCTAATATTGGTTCGCATTTAATTCAAGAAAATTTTGATACACTGACTGAATTTAATAAAGATGAAGTATTAGCGAAAACAAAAAATGAAGTGTTTGACTTATTGAAAAAAACAATTCGCCCTGAATTTTTAAATAGGATTGATGAAGTGATTATGTTTGAACCGTTAACTCGAGAAGACGTGAATGATATTGTGAAAATTCAATTCAAACAAATTGCAGAAAGATTAGCAGAACAACATATTACAATATCTGCTACTGATGAAGCAATTGATTGGTTAGCACAGTTAGGTTACGACCCTCATTATGGAGCAAGACCAGTTAAAAGAGTTATGCAAAAACAAATTTTAAATGAATTATCAAAGCAATTGTTAGCAGATACAGTTAATAAGGATAAAGGAATAGTTGTTGATGTGATAGATAATAAGTTTATCTTTTTAAATAAGTAATTACAAACTTCGCTAAAGGCGAAGTTTGTAATTACTTATTTGTTTACCTGCAAATAGGTTACATTAACCTTTATTTGCATTTTTTTATCTAATAGGTTTAAACTTTTTGAGTTTATTGGAGTCTATTAACAGCACATGGAAACTCGTATTTTATTATTAGCAGATATTAATTCTGTACACACTCAAAAATGGGCTATTGGTTTAGCTAAAAACGGTTATAAAATTGGAATTTTTAGTTTTAATGGCCCTGAAAAAAAATGGTATCAACAATACGGCATTGAGTGTTTACACAAACCATCTATTGTTAAAAGCTCCAATAAACTATTAGCTAAATTAGCTTATATTGCTTTTTTACCAAAAGTAAAAACTGTTATTAAAGAATTTGAACCAGACATCTTGCATGCACATTATGCTAGTAGTTATGGGTTATTAGGAGCATTAAGTGGATTTCATCCTTATATTATTTCAGCTTGGGGAACAGATGTAATGAAGTTTCCGCACATTAACTTTATTACAAAACAAATTATTAAATATAATTTAAGAAGTGCTGACGCTATTTGTGCTACTTCTCATACTATTGAAAAACATATTCATCAATTAATTAATAAAAAAGTAGAGGTTATTCCTTTTGGGGTTGATTTAACGGAGTTTGTTAATAAAAAGAACTCAGATAAAGACGATTCTATATTCACGATTGGATGTACTAAAGCATTGGAAAAGATATATAATATTAATGCTTTAATTTTGTCTTTTTCGGAATTAAAACAAAAATTTCCTTTCAAAAAAATAAAATTAGTAATCGTTGGAGATGGTTCAGAAAGACTCTTTTTAGAAAAAATGGTTACAGAGTTACGATTGAATAATGATGTTGTTTTTGAAGGAAAACTATCTCATTCAGAAGTCGCAATTAAAATTAATGAATTTGATGTATTAGTTAATTTATCAGAGTATGAAAGTTTTGGCGTAAGTGTGGTTGAAGCCATGGCTTGTCAAATACCTGTAATTGTAAGTGAAGCAGAAGGTTTGAAAGAAGTTGTATATAATCAAAACAATGGAACTATTGTTAGTTCGAGTAATATCCATCAAATTACGAATGCTTTAGAGAAATTAATGCTTAACGAAGAGTTGAGAAATCGTATTGGTATTAATGCTTTTGAACGAGTGAGAAATAATTATAATTGGTTATCTAATTTGCAGCAAATGATTAAGGTATATAATAGTGTTTTGTAAAAGCTAGCCCTTTAGTGTTTTAAATACACATATTCAATTCTCTTTAAGTCTTTATAGGAAAGTTTTTGGTGTTCTTTTTGAAATACTAATGGGTCATCGTAATACATTAGACTTGCAATCGGATATTTATTATCTATAAATGTAACAGATCTTGTTTTGGGTTTTAGTAAATAAATGTTACTGGGAGCGTCTTCGTTATAAATTTCTATCAAGTATGTTACAACATCATTTTTCAAGAAATATTTTTTTAATAAACGCGCTCTTTTAGGAGTTTGTATTTTAGATACTTTCTTATTCACCGGATAAATTAAAATATCTTTACCCATGTATTGAATAAATTCAAATTCTTTTTCATTTTCTCCTCTTATTTTGAAAGCTACTCCAAAAATTGAAAAATCTTCATCGTCATTAGTTGTATAATGAATAGGCATTTGTATTTTGATTGGGAAGTATTTTCTTTTATTTATTTTTAAACGGCTTGCTCGCAATGCTACAATTATTAAAACTAGTCCTTCCTGTATTAAACTCGCAAACAAAGCCTTAATCGCAAAGTGTATATCATGATAATAATAGTCAAATACAAAAACTATAATTACTATAATTATATACCAAGCAAATATAGTTTTGTATAGCTTTGTGATAGAAGATATTTTTTGGTAATTAAAAAATGGAGAAAAATTAATGGTATTATTTATCATCTGTAACCAAAAATTTATACCTATTAAATACACTACAGTTGCTAGTAGAGATGTATAAATTCCTATAAAAGGCTGCACTAAAAAAAAGTCAAATAAGCCGTGGGAAGCAATAGCAACACTAATTCCTACAATAGAATTTATATACGTATTCCCTTTATTAAATAGCTTAAAACGGTACAACCCATATACACATATACTTGAATTGATAATATGTACTAAACAGGAAATTAACGTTCTACCTGTGGCAATTTGTGCGCCGTAATTGTTGTAATAAATAAAATTTTCTCTTACCGAAAAACCCAAGGCAACAATGCCTCCAAAAACTAGATAATCTATAGGTTCGTTAATTCGTTTTTTTAGAATTTTAAAGACGATAATAATACCTAGTAATTTTGATAACTCTTCTGTTATACCCACACCTAAAACAGAGTAGGCTAAATCATTTAATAATTTTCCATTAAAATTAAACCCTAATACTTCTAATCCGTAATAAATCCAAAGAGCAAGTGTTGGCGTTAAAAAGCCTATTACAAAGGCAATAACAACATCAATAGTTTTTTCATGTTCTAAAACATCTATTCTTCTAAAATAGCCAATCCATAACATAGCGCCACAAACAGCAGCGAGCATCGCAAACACTAAATAAATTTGATGAGGATCTAACATATTTATTTAAAAAAAAATCCCCCGAAACTTCGAGGGATTTTGAATTGTAAAAAACAGTAACTAGTTATTGATGCTGATTTTTTTATCTAACTCTTCAATATAAGCTTTAAAACGTTTGTCAGTATCCATTAAGTTGTTTACTGTACGGCAAGCATGTAATACAGTTGCGTGATCTTTGCCGCCACAGTGCATGCCAATAGTTGCTAAAGAAGATTTAGTCATACATTTCGCAAAATACATAGCAATCTGACGAGCCTGAACTACTTCACGTTTACGAGTTTTTGATTTCATTAAATCAATGTTTAAATCAAAATAATCGCAAACCACTTTTTGTATATAATCGATAGAAACTTCACGAGCAGTTGATTTAACAAACTTGTCAATCATTTGCTTAGCTAATTCTAAAGTAATTACTTTTTTGTTTAAAGAAGATTGTGCTAATAATGAAATTAATGCACCTTCTAATTCACGTACGTTAGACGTAATGCTATATGCTAAATATTCGCAAACTTCTTTTGGTAATTGAATTCCTTCGTTATAAACTTTTTTCTCTAAAATAGCGATACGAGTTTCTAAACCTGGAGTTTGTAAATCTGCACTTAATCCCCATTTGAAACGAGATAATAAACGCTGCTCAATTCCTTGCATTTCAACAGGAGCTCTATCAGCAGTTAAGATGATTTGTTTTCCTAATTGGTGTAAGTGATTGAAAATATGGAAGAATACATCTTGAGTTTTTTCTTTTCCTGCTAAGTATTGAATATCGTCAATAATCAAAGTATCAATCATTTGGTAAAAATGAACGAAATCGTTTTGGTTATTGTTTTTGATTGAATCAATAAATTGAGAAATGAATTTTTCTGATTGTACGTAAAGAACTGTTTTATTCGGAAAATTCTTTTTAATATCGATACCAATAGCTTGAGCTAAATGGGTTTTTCCTAAACCAACACCACCATATAGTAATAATGGATTAAAAGCTGTGCCTCCTGGTTTTTGAGAAACGGCATAACCAGCAGAGCGAGCTAAACGATTACAATCGCCTTCTACAAAATTATCAAAGCAGTAGTTAGGGTTTAATTGAGATTCAACAGATACTTTTTTTAGACCTGGTATAATAAATGGGTTTCTAATAGATCCACTATCAATTGGCATTGAAACTGGATTATTTCTTAAGTTAGTATTAATGTTTGGAACTTTAAGCATAACTGCTTTTTCTGATTTACCAGTTCCATTATCCATTACAATGCTGTATTCAATTCTTCCTTCAGTACCTAATTCCTTACGAATTACTTTTTTAATGATTGTAATGTAGTGTTCTTCTAACCATTCATAAAAAAATTGAGATGGTACTTGTATGTTTAAAACGTTGTCTTGAATCTTAATTGCTTTAATTGGTTCAAACCAAGTTGCAAAATTTTGAGGGCTTACATTATCCTGAATTACTCTTAAGCAATTCTTCCACACGGTTTCAGCAGTCTTTTCCTTCATAGTATTAAATAAGTTATTAAATATATAGTGTTTAGTGTTATTAACAAGTCCGAGTTTGTAAATATATACTGATTATTTAATCTCGCAAGGAAAAAATGAATAAATAATTTCAAAAAATTTTCGTTTTGGGCTTGCTTTTTTAAATTTTTCTATTATTTGAATTATGTGAGATTTTTTTCTTATTATATGAGAAATACACATCTAATTTCCCTAACCATATTCCTGCCCAACCAACTTGTGTTACATATACTTCTTTACCAACTCTATTAGCCAATTTTACAGGGTGTTCTAGGAAAGTATGAGAATGTCCTCCAATGATTAAATCAATATTTTCGGTTTGTGGTGCCATGCTCATATCGCTCAATTTTTTGTCGGGATACGAAAATCCTAAATGCGATAAAGCAATTACATAATCACAGCCTAAATCCATTTTTAATAATTTGGCAGTGGCATTGGCAATTGGTAAGGGATCTTGATAAATGGTCTCTTTATACATCTTTTTGTCTACCAAGCCCTTTAATTCAATTCCATATCCAAGTACACCAATTTTAATTCCTTGTTTTTCAAATATTTTATAAGGAATGATTTTATCATTTAAACTCGTATTACTAAAATTATAGTTACAGTTAATAAAGGCAAAATTAGCATGGGGCATTTGCTTTGTGATATTATCAATGCCTAAATCAAAGTCATGATTGCCAATAGTAGTGGCATCATATTTCATCATGCTCATCAATTTGTATTCGAGTTCGCCACTATACAAATTAAAATAGGGAGTGCCCTGAAAAATATCACCAGCGTCTAATAATAAAATATTATCGTTCTCTTTTTTCAATTCATCAATCACTGCCGCTCTTCTCGCAAAACCACCTTTTCCAGCAAATTTCGGGTCGTTATCTGGAAATGGCTCTATGCGACTATGGATGTCGTTAGTGTATAAAATCGTTAAGCGTGATAAATCTTTGCTCTTTAATACTTCTTTTGAAAGTACCGGAAATCCTGATAGTACAGCCGATGTTCCTACAAAATATTTTAAAAAATCTCGTCTATTTTGATAATTGAATTCTGCCATCTAGTTTTGGTTTTATAGTTTGTTCTAGTTTGGTAATGTCTTCGCAATAGTTGATAATCATATTTCTTAAAAGCATATGCATTATTTTTCGCTCTTTTGCGTCTCTAAAAAAATTATAACTGTCGCCACCATTTGCTAAGTAATCAGATGTTACCACCCAATAGTCTTTTGTTTCATCAAATGGGTTTCCTTTAACCGTAATATCTGTAGGAGTTGTTCCTTTCATCGTCATTCTCATGCCCCCAATAGGAATGCCACCTTTTTCTACAATTTTATAACACATGTCTTTAAACTGTGCTCCGCTCAATTTTAATAAAACTACTTCATTATCAAAAGGCATTAATTCAAACACATTACCAATGGTAATATTTCCTTTTGGTAAAGAATTCCGTAAACCACCTTTATTAAAAATTGCCACATCAACCATATCAGAATCTTTACCCAATATTTTTTTGGTTTCATAAATAACCGCATCACAAAAAAAGTTCCCCAATGTACTTTCAACATCAGATTTAACTAAAGCATCTTCGCTTTTAGCAATAACAGCATACATTTGTTCGTCGTGTGTTTTTTTGTACGGAAGCATAGCTTTATAAATTGTGCTATCAATTTCATTTTTATTGACAATTATATGCGATTCAGAAATATTGGCAACGGATGTTTTTTTTGAACATGCATATAAACTAATGAATGCTGAAAAAAAGAGTATTTTTAATAGAAATTGCATAAATAGAAAACTAAATTTGATGTTTTAAAGATAATATATTATTTGTATGATTAAAACAGAAACAACGTTAAGAGTTCGTTACGGAGAAACCGATCAAATGGGCTTTGTATATTATGGCGTTTATGCTCAATACTACGAAGTAGGAAGGGTAGAGGCGATGCGTAGTTTAGGTTTTAGTTACCGTGAAATGGAGGAAAGTGGTGTTTTAATGCCAGTTATTAATTTAACGGTTAATTACAAAAAACCTGCAAAATATGATGATGAAGTTCGAATTGTAACAACGGTAAACGAAATGCCAGGTGTTCGTATCACTTTTCATTATGAATGTTTTAATCAACATAATGAATTATTAAATACGGGTTCTGTAACTTTAGTATTTATTGATAAAACAAAAAATAAACCGATGCAACCACCACAATGGTTTATGGATGGTTTTATGAAGAGATTTGATAAAGCTGGTGTATAATCACTAAAATAAAAAGCTCGTTGAATAATTTGATTCAACGAGCTTTTGCAAATAAAATACTTTTATTACGGCATTACAACAGTATCAATTACATGAATTACACCATTGCTTTGATAAACGTCAGCAGTAGTTACGGTTGACATACCACCTTTGGAATCCTTTAACACAACTTTCTTACCTGACATCATAACTGTTAATTTTGCACCATTAACAGTCGTTAATTCAGCTTTACCATTTCCTTTTTTAATTAAAGCTGATAATTCTTTAGCATCTAGTTTACCAGAAACAACGTGATAAGTTAAAATATCAGTTAATGTTTTTTTGTTTTCAGGTTTTACTAATGTTTCAACTGTTCCTTTTGGTAATTTGTTAAATGCAGCATCTGTTGGAGCAAATACTGTAAAAGGACCAGCACTTTGCAAAGTTGCAACTAAATCTGCTGCTTTAACAGCTGCAACTAAAGTTGTATGATCTTTTGAGTTTACAGCGTTTTCAATAATGTTTTTTGAAGGATACATAGCTGCACCACCTACCATAACAGTTTTTTCTTTAGTTTGAGCAAAACTTGTGCTTGTTAGTAAAGCAGTAAATGCTAATAGGGCAATTGTTTTAATAGTTTTCATAAAGTTTTTTTTAATTTGTTTTTAAATAAGTTATTTAAATCATTAACGTATTTAAAAGCATTATGGTTTAAAAAAATGCATTTTTTTTAACGTTTATTTTGATTTAGTAAAATTAGTTAAAATGTGAGCCACTTAAAACCTGATTTCGCAGCCAGGAAGGAGCGCTTTTAGTTCATCGATATATTCTTTACTAAAACCATTGCCTCTCACATCCAATACAGTCAAATTTTCTAGCTGACAAATGGTATCAGGCATTTTGTGAAGATGATTATTTTTAACGGATAAGAAACGTAATTTACTGGCTTTATAAATATCAAAAGGAAGATTTTGTAATTGATTCCCATCTAACACTAATACTTCTAAATTGGTAAAGCGTTCAAAATGTTTGGTGAGGTAAAATACGTTGGCATTGGTAATGTTCAGGAAATTTAAATTTGGTATTTTAAATAGTTCCTTTGGAAAACTATCTAGGATACAGTTTTCGATAGTGACATCTTTTAAATTTTTTAAATATTTTAAAGTAGTTGGTAGTTTTAAGGTGTCGTTGGTTGACGAAATTTTCAACGTTTTTAATTTACTCAAATAAGCAATATCACAAGGTATACTGTCAATCTTACTTCCAAAAAATTCGAGATAATTTAAATTTCCTAATTTCTTTAAATCGCTCGGAAAGTTTGCAAACTCATTATTATAACTAGCAAAATAAAGTAAGTTATATAAATCTCCAAAACCAGGGGGGAATGTATTTATTTCGTTACTGCTTAATTTTAAAGCTTGTAAATCTTTTAGTTTCCCTAATTTTGCGTATAGTTTTGGTTCTATTTTTTTATAACTCAAATCCATTTTATAAACGTTTTTTTCAACGTCTAGCGCTACTTTTAAGTCAGTGAACACCTGCGAACCAAATGGACCATATTTATCAAACTCATTATGTTGAGCAGAACATATAATGGAGATAAATAAAAATATGTAAAAGAGTTTAGGCATTTGACTATTAACGAATATACAAACATTTTTTATTAAGCCTTCATTTTGTGGACTAAAATTTTAATAAGTTTTTTAGCTTGGATTAATGTATCTTAGTTGCCTAAAATCTGATTATTATACTTCATGAATCATTCACTACAGTTTACAGAAGCCCTTGCTACATCATTAACGGATGATAACTTTATCAAGCTATCTTTAGGAAATTATAAAGGCAAGGAAGAAGCTTTAAAAAACTGCTATGTAAAAAAGATTCAAATAAAAAGCGAAGATAAGTTAAGCTTTACATACAGATATCAAACTAAAGATATCGTAAAGAATTACGGTATAGAAGAAGGTATTTCTATGATTCATAATTTTATAGAAAATGTAGAATTTAAACATGCTACACTTTTTACATTAGAATTTGACGCTGTCTTTGAAAATATAAATAAAGATAAATCCACTTTCAAAAAAAATAAACCAACGCTTAATCAATTGCCATCGTTAGAACATAATGTGCAAAAAAACAGATTGATTATAGCAGAAGGGAAATCCTATTTACAGCAGTTAAAAATTACCGATGAAAAAGGACAAGTAATTAATAGCTCACAAGATAAGTTTAAGCAAATCAATCATTATGTAGAATTATTAAGTCCATTGATTAAAAATTTGCCAAGCCATAAAACACTTAGAGTAATAGATATGGGCGCAGGTAAAGGATATTTAACTTTTGCGCTTTATGATTACTTAACTCAAGTACAACATATAAATGCCGAAGTTATTGGGATTGAGTACAGAAAAGATTTAGTGGATTTGTGCAATAACATAGCGCAAAAATCAAATTTCAAATCTTTAAGTTTTCAGCAAGGAACTATCATTGACTCTGATACTAAAGATGTAAATGTTTTAATTGCTTTGCATGCTTGTGATACAGCAACTGATGATGCTATTTATAAAGGAATTACTTCTAATGCTGATTTAATAGTAGTGGCACCTTGTTGTCATAAACAAATACGAAGAGAATTAGAGCAGCATAAAACAAAAAACGAATTAGATTTTTTATTAAAGCATGGTATTTTTATGGAACGTCAAGCAGAGATGTTAACGGATGGTTTAAGATCATTAATACTTGAGTATTTTGGTTATACTACGAAAGTATTTGAATTTATTTCAGATGCTCATACTCCAAAAAATGTGATGATTGTTGCTGAGAAAAAAGATAGAACTGAATCTCAAAAGCAAGACATTTTAAAGAAGGTAAAAGACACGAAAACTTATTTCGGTATTGGTTCTCATTATTTAGAGAAGTTGATGGGATTGTAGATTTTATTGTAGCGGTGGCTTCGAGAGCCTCAGCCACCGATTCCGGACACTGAGTTTATCGATTGTCCACTCACAACCCCATGTTACTCAACACCTCAATTTTATAATGCATATCCAAAGAGTAGGTTAGAGTTGCGTGTTCTTTTAGGAAAAGATATATTGAATAAGCTTTTTTATAACAATTAGTGGCTTCTAGTTCAAATGATTGATTTGAATAGTATTCTGCTTTTTCGTATAATAAATCAGCTAACATTTTTAGTTGCTCGTCATTGAGTTTATTTTGAGAAACTAATACATCAATTAAATTCTCGTTTTTAATGGTTTCTACAAAATTAATTTCTGTTGCGGTATATTTTTTAGCTGCCTCTTCAATTGTACATAATATGTCAGGAAAATTTCTATCTCTTTTTAGTCCCAATAAAACAGCCATTACTTTACCAAATTCCTCAAACTGTTTCACTAAATAATCACGTTTATGCATGTTATTTTAATTGACGGATAATTGATTCTACTTGTGGAATTAAAGGTTGTGTGCCATCATTTGAAATAACGAAATTAGCTAATGGTATTTTTTGTTCATCTGGCCACTGAGCTGCAATTCGTTTTTTGATATCATCTTCAGAAGCAGCATTACGTTTTTTGACACGCGCTATTTTTACTTCCAGAGTGGCTGTTACTAAAATAGTTTTGTGTAAATCTTTATAGATACCTGTTTCAAAAATAATAGCACTTTCTTTGATAATAATTGTTTCTAAAGGTAGTTTAGATTGAAATAGGATGAAGTCAGCTTTTACCGCTGGATGAATAATGTTATTTAGTTGGTGCAGTAACTCTGTATTTGAAAATACTTTTTCTGAAATGTAATTGTTATTGATTTCATTTTCATTAAAGTAAGCTTCTTTTCCTAGTAATTCAATCACTTGATTTTTAATTACAGTTTGAAAATACACTTCTTTAGCCTTGTCATCAGAATTATAAATAACACAGCCCATTGTTTCAAATAGTTTAGCAACGGTTGTTTTACCGCTTCCAATACCGCCTGTTAAACCTACAATCATTATTTATATATTAAATAGGAGATAGTACTTGGAGATGTTTTTATGATTTTCACTTCCGATGGAGTTCTAATAATTTCTACTTGTAAGTTTTTTTGTTTGTCTTTGATGTGTTCAAAATTGACAACAGCTTTAAAAGAATTTTCATTAATGTTTTCGTAATCCTTCATCGCTACTAAATATTTTATCGTAACAAAACTCGGTAATAATTTAATAGTTTCGTTACTTGCATTATTCATTATTTGGATAGGAATTTTAATAGTTGATTCTATTAATTTATCTACATTAAAACTCAATTGCACATCTTTAACATTATAATTGATAGATGTGTAAGGTTTTTTTAACTGAACAGGTGAAGTAAAATTTTGATGAACATCTTTCAGATTTAAAAAATAGGTATACACTGTATCTATTTTTTGTAAAGCTATGCTATCTCCGGTTACAGTAACGTAAGCAGGAGTTACAGTGGGTTTTGATATAATAGAATAGCCTGGTAAGCAATTTACTTTTAAATTGACTTTAACAGGTAGTAATTTAGAATTACCTTTGTTAATAGAAAAGAATAAGGTGTCAGGACGGATTTTAATAATATCCACTTCAAAATTAATGGCATTTTGTAAATTGAAATTGCCATTTCTTATAGAATAGGCCTGTGATTTTTCGTTGTTCTTCAATAAATTGAAATCAACAACAACTTCGTTAAAGTTTTTTTTAAGAGAAATAAATAACAGTTTTAATCCGCTTGCTTTTATCTCTATGTCTAATTTTTCAGGAAGTTCACCAATAATTAATTTGTTGCTTGGCAGGTTTAAAAAGCTAACAGGAATCTGAATAGTGTACTTATAGTTTCTGTTTAATGCATGCACCACCCAAAGGAGTGATGCAATGCCTAAACAGATTAAAAAAGTACCAACTTTTTTACCTATCAGTAATCGCCGAATGCGAGTTATGGCATTTGACGAGTTCATGTATTAGGTAGTTTGGTTTAAAGTTGAAGTAGCGTCTTGAGAGATAGCGCTTTTTGCGATTTTCATTTTTGAACCATCTTCAACAGCGATGATGATCGTGCCATCTTCGTTCATTTTATTGATTGTACCATAGATACCACCAATCGTTAAAATTTTATCATTCACTTTTAATGCTTCAATATATTTTTTTGTTTCTTTTTGTTTTTTCATCTGAGGACGAATCATAAAGAAATAAAATACGACTACGATTAAAACTAAAGGTACTATTTGAGTTATTGGATTTCCTCCGGCAGCTCCGCCCATTAAAATTACTAAGTTGTTCATGTTTGTTTTTTGTTTATGTGATTTGTTATTGGTTTATGTTTTAATGCGCTGTTGGCAATTCACTTGGATTTGCACTTGTAGGCACAATAATGTTTGCTTTAATGTAAATAATTTTTGTACTTGGTTCGCAATTAGTTACAATAGTTACTGATTTTTCTACAATGCCCGATTTTCCTTCGCTAGCAAATACAACATCAATTACAGCTTCTTCTCCTGGTAAAATTGGTTTTTTAGGGAATTCAGGAATTGTACATCCACAGCTACCATGAGCAGAAGATACAATTAAATTTGAACCACCGGTATTTTTAAATCTAAAAGCATACGCTACTTTTTCACCTTGAGTAATACGTCCAAAATCATGAGTTTCTTCTTCAAACTTCATATCTGGTAATGCAGTATTACTACTTCCATCTGCTGATTTAGTATTCATCACATCATTTGTAGTAACTTCCGTACTATGTTCTTTACAAGAATTAGTGAAAATTAGAATTGATGCTGCTAAAATATAAATTGTCTTCATCTTTATTAAATTGATAGCAAATTTAGGATTTTATACCGATTTACAATATATAAAATTTGATAAAAAATTCAACTAAAAATGGTTCAAAACTGATTTATAACAAAGCTTTTAGTAGTTCAGTTTTTTGAATTAATTTTTCTGATTCAATAAAGTTAAGTGTTTGTTGTCCGTCTGATAACGCTTCTTCAGGCTTTTCATGAACTTCATATATAACACCATCAGCGCCAGCCATTAAGGATGCTAGTGCTAGTTTGGGTACATATTCTCTAATTCCAATACCGTGAGATGGATCGGCAATCACTGGCAAGTGAGATTTATCTTTTAAAATCTGAATGGCATTAATGTCGAACGTATTACGGTAGATAGTTTCAAACGTTCGGATACCTCTTTCACATAATAACAGTTTTTCGTTCCCTTTACTAAAAATATATTCAGCAGAGTTTAATAACTCTTCAACGGTTCCACTTATTCCTCTTTTTATCATCACAGGTTTATCAATTTCACCTAATGCATCTAGTAAATTATAGTTTTGAGAATTTCGAGCACCTACCTGAAAAATATCAACATATTCCATCATATCATTTATTTGAGATGCCTGCATGACTTCTGTAATGATTTTAATATTATGAGGTTTGCACTGGGCATACATCATTTTTAAGCCGTCAATTCCTAAGCCTCTAAAAGCATAAGGCGAACTTCGTGGTTTATAAACTCCACCGCGCATTATTTTAATATTGTTTTTTAAAAGATGTGCAACTATTTTTGACACTTGCTCTTCGCTTTCAATTGAACAAGGTCCAGCCATCATACTTGGGTTGCCGTTACCAATAATAACATTGTCACCCAAATCAATTTTGGTGTTTTCTGTTTTCCATTTATTACTTACTAATTTATAATTATCAGAAACTCGATGAATATCTTTCACGCCTTTTAAGTGACCAATAATTCTAATATCAACATCTGTTTTACCAATACAAACTAAGTAGTTTTCAAATTGGGTATTAACTGGTGTTATTGAATATTTATTGCTTTCAAGTGTTTTATAAATTACTTGTAAGTCCTGTGCTGTTGTGTTTTTATGTAATTGAATAATCATGTTAAATAGTTTTAATAGCGTTTTTAATAGTTGAAATAAATTCTGGAATGTCTTTTTCGAAATTGGTTGAATTGCTTAACAAATTAACAAAAGATGACCCAATGATGGCTCCATTAGCTAGTTGACAAGCTTCTTCAAATTCCTTTTGTCCTTTAATACCAAAACCTATTAAGATTTTATTTTTTAATTTTAAAGATGTGATTGGTTTTAAAGAATCACTCAAACTATGATTTGTTGTTTTAAAATTCCCTGTAGTAGAATTGGACGAGACTAGGTATAAAAAGCCCGAACTTTTTTCGTCAATTAATTCAATGCGTTTAATGGGTGTTTGCGGGCTAATAATGAGAGCAACTTTGATATTATATTTCTCTGCTAAAGATTTATGAAATGCATCAAATTCATCTAATGGCAAATCGGGTAATATCACGCCATCAATTCCTGTTTCATGACATGATTTGTAAAATGCGTCAACACCATATTGCATCACAGAGTTTAAATAACCCATCAATAAAATTGGTAATTGTGAGACGGTTCTTAATTCTTGTAATTGTACAAATAGATTTTTTAGAGTAACACCATTATTAAGTGCCGTCATACTACTTTGCTGTATAATTGGACCATCGGCAATTGGGTCCGAAAATGGAATGCCTATTTCTATCATATCAACTTCGGTTGCATCCAATATTCTGATAATAGAAAGTGTATCTATCGCATTTGGATAACCTGCTGTTAAAAATATCGACAAGATATTTTTCTGCTTTCTTTCGAATAATGTATCAATTCTATTTTCCATGATTATCAATATTTAAATAGTTAATGTATGTGTTCAAGTCTTTATCACCTCTCCCAGATAAGTTTACAACCACTGTTTCATCAGATTTGAAATTAATTTTTGATAAAACTGCTAGTGCATGAGCACTTTCTAAAGCGGGAATAATTCCTTCTTTTTGAGTTAAATTAACTACCGCATCCATGGCTTCAGCATCTGTTGCGTGCATGTATTTAGCTCGTTTTACGTCATGCAAAAACGAATGAATTGGACCAATTCCAGGATAATCTAACCCTGCGGAAATACTATAAGGTTCTGTAATTTGCCCATCATCGGTTTGCATTAAATAGGTTTTACTTCCGTGAATAATGCCAGGCTTACCAATAGTTAAAGTAGCAGCCGTATGTTCTGTTTCAACTCCTTTTCCAGATGCTTCTACACCAATCAATTTTACTTCTTCATTATTTAGGTAATGATAGAAAGCTCCAGCAGCGTTACTACCACCACCTACACAAGCAATTACATAATCTGGATTTTCTTTACCTATACGTTGTAGTAATTGATTTTTCATTTCATGACTTATCACCGATTGAAAACGTGCCACCATATCAGGGTAGGGGTGTGGACCAACAACTGAACCAATAATATAATGCGTCGTTTCTGTATTGTTAATCCAATCTCTGATAGCTTCGTTTGTGGCATCTTTTAATGTTTTACTTCCTGACAAAGCAGGTACAACAGTTGCTCCTAGTAATTTCATACGAGCTACATTTGGCGCTTGTCTTTCAATGTCAATTTCGCCCATATAAACAATACATTCTAATCCCATTAAGGCACAAGCTGTAGCGGTTGCTACACCATGCTGACCAGCACCTGTTTCGGCAATGATTCTTTTTTTACCTAAACGTTTGGCTAATAAAATTTGTCCTAAAGCATTATTAATTTTATGAGCACCTGTATGATTTAAATCTTCGCGTTTTAAAAAAATCGTTGTATTAAATTGTGCAGATAGATTCTTAGCATGATATAATGGTGTAGGCCTGCCTACATAATTTTTTAATAAATCATCAAACTCTTGTTTGAAAGATTCACTTTCCATTATTTGTAAATAATTATTTTTTAATTCCTCTACATTATTAAATAATATTTCAGGAATGTAGGCTCCACCATATTCCCCGTAGTAACCTTGTTCATTGACTTTGTATGTATTGTTTAGCATGATAATTGAATTTTTAGAATAAATTGATTGATTTGTTGCGTGTTTTTTAATCCTGGTTCTGTTTCAAATTTTGAGTTAATATCGATGGCAATTAATTGAGGTATTTGAAATGATTTTATTTTATCAATATGTTCTTCATTAATTCCTCCGCTTAAAAAAAATGGAGTCGTGTAGTTATACTTTTCTAAAACCTGCCAGTTAAAAGATTGCCCGCTTCCGCCATAATGTTTAGTTGGAGTATCAAATAAAAAATAATCTACTACAGGCAAATAGTTTTCTAATATTTCAAAATCAAAGGTTTCATCTATTTGAAATGCTTTGATGATTTTTGTATAAGGTTTTAGCTCTGAACAAATTTCAATAGATTCATCACC